>NZ_JBBNHG010000036.1:0-131826 GCF_040094675.1 Coprococcus hominis (ex Arizal et al. 2022) | reverse complement strand
GCGATCTCTTCCAGACACGCAATCTTACGATGCTGATGCGTCTCCATCGTCTTTACGAAGTTCGTTGCATCAACCAGACTCTCATGTGTACCTGTATCCAGCCATGTAAAGCCCTGTCCAAGCAATTCTACATTCAGATTTCCCTTCTCCAGATAAATTCGATTCAAATCGGTAATCTCCAGCTCTCCACGAGCAGAAGGCTTCAAATTCTTCGCATACTCTACAACATGATTATCATAGAAGTAAAGACCAGTTACACAGTAATTACTCTTCGGCTGTGCAGGCTTCTCTTCAATCGAAATTGCCTTTCCATCCTGATCAAACTCTACAATACCAAAACGCTCCGGATCATCTACATAATAACCAAATACGGTAGCTCCTTTTCCGCTCTCTGCATTCTCCACAGCCGCTTTCAGGCGCTTCTTCAAACCATGTCCAGCAAAAATATTATCGCCCAATACCATTGCCACAGAATCATCACCAATGAAATCCGCACCAATGATAAACGCCTGCGCCAGTCCATCTGGTGATGGCTGCACTGCATAAGTCAGATTCACACCAAACTGGTGTCCATCTCCCAGCAGTTCCTCAAAACGTGGTGTATCTGCCGGCGTTGAAATAATCAGAATATCCCGAATCCCAGCATTCATAAGTACCGACATCGGATAATAAATCATAGGCTTGTCATAAATCGGGAGCAACTGCTTTGATGTTACTCTGGTCAATGGATATAAACGTGTACCGGAACCTCCGGCTAAAATAATTCCCTTCATAAGCTTTTTCTCCTTTACGATACAATTTATTATAATTAAACCCGTCTATTTAAGCTCTATTCAAAATTAAGTTATGCTCTACAGATGTGATTTCTTCACTATAACCTTCTATACTTTTTAAGCCATGTTTGCATACTCTAAAATCGCTTCTTCTATCAAAATCTCCGGTTCATATCCAATATCTTCTTTTATATGTTCTAAAGATACATCCCAAATATAATCATCCATAAAATCTTCTTTTCCACTAAATATTATCCTGGAATCAGACTCTAACAACTTTACACACAATTCAGCCAATTGCTTATTTGATACCGCATTATAACTTGAAAGATTGTATATTCCATGCGCCTTCCCACTATATAACGCAAGATATAAAGCCTTTGCAATATCCCGAACATGTACATACGTCTGAACCCGACTTCCCTTTCCCGACAGTATCAAGTCTTCTCCGTTCTTTGCTTTTGTTACAAATGTCGGGAATATTGTCTTCGGATTCACACCCGGTCCTACTGGAGCAGATATTCGAAAACTAGCTGTTCTCACCCCATGCATATAATCTGCATAATTTGCAAGTAATTCTTCTGCAATTTTCGTTGCATGATACACTGTAGGCGGTTTCAAAGAATGTTTCTCTGTAATCGGATGCTCCTCTGGTTTTCCAATGACCGGTAAACTTGACAATTGTAAAAATACTCCGATATGTTCTCGTTCCGCAAATTCAAGCAGTCTCTGAGTTCCTACACAATTATGTGCAACAACTTCCACATTATAAGGTTCTTTACGCATATCCGCTGCCAAATGGATAATTGCATCAATCTTATCCACTTTAACAGATGCCATAATTCCATCTATCGCTTCTGAATCCATATCACAACAAATGTACTCATCAACTTCTGGTACAGACTTTTCTCTACGCCCTAAACCAATGACATATTCACCTTTTTCTTTCAGATATTTACAAACATGTCCGCCTATAAATCCGTTTGATCCTGTGATTAAAACTTTCATCTACATTTCCTCTTACATTTAGATAATATGATAACAATTTTTATATGCTTGTTCCCATTGTCCTCTTTGCCTTAAGATATATTGCATAACATCACGAAATGCGCCTTCCCCACCTTTTTTCGTTGAAATATAGTCTACTATTTCTTTTATTTCATCAGCAGCGTCACTTGGACATGCTTTAAATCCAGCTAGTTCCATCCCCATATAATCATTAAGATCATCCCCCATATATGCCAATTCATTAAAATTAATATTTCTATCGCCAATAAATTTTTTCAAATAGCCTACCTTATCAACAATCCCCTGTTCTAATAAATCTACTTGCATTTCCTTCATTCGACGTTCCGTAGCTTGGCACCTTCGTCCCGTAATTACAACTGTAAAAATCCCACATGCTTTTGCTGTAAAAAAACCAGCAGCATCCTTTGTATTAAACTTTTTAAATTCATTCCCCTGTTCATCATAATAAATCCCTCCATCCGTTAACGTTCCATCTATATCAATAACCATATACTTAATAGTAGATAACGCATTTGACTGAATATTGGGAATTTTTAAATTACCATTCATATAATAAGATGTATACATTATTTTCTCCTAAGGTTATCAAAAAGATATGTTATTGCCGTTTTTATTTCTGATGTTTTTACATCATGTACAACCAACAAGCTCATATCTGGTTTCATTAATACTGCTGTAAGATCTGTACTTGTTTGTTTTTTATCCTTTCTTATTGCCGCCATTATTACATCCATATTCATAGGTATACTCTGGATATCTACATGTATAATTTTCCATATTACATTTTCTATTCTATTTACTATTGACTCCTTTAACCATCCACGCATTAACGATATCCGGTTTGCCACAATCATTCCCATGGCAACTGCTGTTCCATGTGGAATTACATAATTACTCATTGTTTCAAATGCATGTCCAAATGTATGGGCATAATTCAAATGTATTCGAATTCCTCTGTCAAACTCATCTTGCTCTATAAACGCTTTCTTAAAGGCTAATGAATTATACACAAACTCTTCTAATGTTTTTTCATCTCTTGCCAAAAGCAAATTGATATTTTCTTCAACCTTTTTTATTCCCTTTTCACCATACATAACATTAAATTTTACAACTTCTCCTAAACCACTCTCAAAATCCTTTTCCGACAAGCTTTTAAAGAATGGTGTACATATTTGAATCTGATCCGGCGGATAAAAAGTTCCCAAAAGATTTTTAAATTTTTTATAATTTAATGATGTTTTTCCCCCTATACAACTATCACACGCCGCAAGAAGCGTTGTTGGATAAAAAGTCCAATGTATTCCTCTATATAATACATTCGCTACAAAACCTGTAACATCTTGCACAATTCCCCCACCAAAAGAAATTAACTTTGCATTTCTCTTAGCTGGAATATTCGTCATAATTTCACATATTTGTAATGCAGACTCAATTGTCTTATTTTCCTCAATTGATTCAAAAATATATAATTGATCTTTTGGAATTTTATTAAATAATCTTTCGACATATATATTATATAGCTTTTTATCAATTACCACATATGTATCTTTATCAATTTGAAGCTTCTCTATAACATCAAAATTATTATTTACTATTACTTCATAATCTTTCGAACTTGCCTTAATAATCATTTTTCTGAATATCCTCCATCTATAGTTATTTTTTGTCCCGTCAAATATGTGTTTTTATCACTACATAAAAAATAAACTACCTCCGCCATTTCTCTAGGTTCTGCCATTCGTCCCATTGGAATATCCTTATTGATACTTTCAATCTGCTCTAATGTATTATTTTTATATGTTAATTCTGTCAATGTAAACCCCGGGCATACTGTGTTAACAAGAATATTGTATGGTGCCAATTCTACTGCCAATGTATTTGTAACTCCATGTACTCCATTCTTTGTTGCACTATATACACATCGCCCTCCCTTAGAAACAGTTGCCCATATTGAACCAATATTTACAATACGTCCATATCTTTTTTCTTTCATCTTACCTACAAAACCCCTAAGCAATCTAATAGGTGAAATTAAGTTAATCTGCATCATCTGTGTTAATTCGTCATCTTTTATCTGTGTTATTTCATTAATCTCATTAACACCTGCATTGTTAACGATTACGTCAAAATATTCATCTTTATGGTTAGCTATATACACCTCAACTGATCTAGGATCACTTAAATCCATCTCCTGCCTTGTTGGGCACACCAATATGTAGCCTTCTTCCTTGAATTTCTCGGCAATTGCTTTGCCTATTCCTCGAGATGCACCAGTTATTAATACTTTTCTCATTATTATCTCTCCATTTAACTACTCATCTGCAAATATAACCTTAATGTTATTATTATAATTTTTTACCGCATTTATCATTTCTTCTTTATTTTCATATTGATAATAAATATATGCAATTCGTTCGTTGAGGTAATCATTTATTGCCCCATTCTCACCCAACATATCTATTTTCTTAAAAATATGGGGACTTATACTATTATCGATTTCATATCTCCTTATCTTTCCATTATGAGGAGCCATTATACCATGATGTCCGCAATACTTATACTCTATATCTGTAAATTCCAGTCTATCACAGGATTCACCCAACGCAGCCTTTATATAAGCCTCTTCCCATGGAAACCCTGTCGTTTTATCCGCCAACATTAAAAACTGATTTCCAAAAGCCCTCCGCATTGTTTCAATAATGTATGGTTTTCCGTCTTTCATGATATATTGTAACGCTATGATTCCATCTACCAAATTTAAATCTTCAGCCATATTTTCTATAATCATCTTTAATTCAGGCTCCACCCTCTCTATACAATCCGCTGGTAGTGTCTCAGACTGAATTAAATATGGGTTTATAGGGGAATAACAATTACAACTTGTTGAAACATATACTTTTTTATTAATAAGAAATGTTACATATGTATGCTGTGTTCCTATCACAAACGGTTCAATAACAATATGCTTATCTCTCGATTTTTCATATGAATAATCTACAGCTTCTACAGCTTCTTCATATGTATTGGCACGTCTGATTCCCTTTCCTCCCGTCAAGTCATTCGCTTTGACAATAATTGGATATTCTATTTGCTTAATATAATTTAAAGCATCCGCCTTATCTTCTGGACAATATGAATGCGGAGCCGGTATATTATGTTTGTACACATATTGTTTGAACAGATTTTTGTGATGTAATAATTTTGCAATCTCATATTTATCATATCCTGGCCAACCCATCTGTTCTGCAACATACGCTGCTGTAAGAACACCAAAATCATTCGCGCAACTAATAACACCTTCTATATCATTGTCTTTTACAATCTGCAACACCTTTTCTTTATCTGAATAATCCGCTGGAATATATTCATCTGCATACTGATGTCCTATCAAATTTGGAGCATTTCCAGTCGTAATAACATACATTCCCATTTCTTTTGCTTTCTTTATAATTGGAGCTTCGCAGAAACTTCCATTTAAGACCAATACCCTTTTCTTTGCCATGTCAACCTATTCCTCCTCTTTATTTTCTATATTTATTTTTTCTTTAATTACGTATTGCGGTGCATTATTTATACATATATACATTCTCCCTATATACTCACCCAAAAGCCCAACAAAAAACATAAGCTCTCCCGTGAGGAATAATACCACGTTTATCGCAATAAATAACGAATAGTTCAACAAAATGCCCATTGCAAATTGTATAATCAAGATAATACTCCACAACAACGCAATGAAAATATTTACTACACCTACATAAGTAGCTAATCGCAAAGGCTTTTCAGAGAAAGCTGTAAATCCATTCATCCATAAACCTAATAGCTTTTTTAATGTATAACCTGACTGTCCATAACTTCTATCCTGATGATCAATGTATACATTTGCTACATTCCTCGTAGCCCTTAACATTAATCCATGCACAAATGGATATGCATTCTTATATTTTACAACCTCATCAATCACAAACCGCTGACATACACAATAACTGTTTAATTCAATTCCCTTTGGCATACCAACCAAATGTGTAGACATAAAAAAACTAACTTTACTTCCAATCTTACGAAACAATGTGCTTTTTTTTTCTTTATACCTTGCAGAGACTAAATCATATCCCTCTTCCAGTTTGTCTATCAATCGAAACATTTCAGATGGAGGATTCTGTCCATCATCATCCAAACACACAACAATATCCCCTGTTACTTCATTAAATCCTGCCATCAGTGCGCTATGTTGTCCAAAATTTTTCGCCATATTCAACACTTTTACTTTAGAATTATGTGCAAGATTAACTAACACACTATATGTATCATCCTTGGAACAATCATTTACACAAATTATCTCATAAGTGTATCTACCATCATTCTCTACTGTTTTTATAATATCATCAACAACTTTTTTTATACTTTTTTCTGAACAATAACACGGTATTACAAATGATAACTTCTTCATGATAATTCCTCTATCCTTTTATTTATTTTTTCCTTAACCATGGTATAAATACAACCTCCAATTAAAGCCATTAACCAAAAAATCAAAAAATTAAACGGCATAGGGATTCCAATACATAATGGTTTAAATGTTACCTGCATTAAATATATTGATAATGTACTATCTCCAATAAGCTGAACACATCGCCATAGTTTATTTTCATTTCTTATTTTAATATCAGAAATGCTCAACATATAAAGTAAAACATTAATCCCAAAAATATATATACCTAAATGAATCAAAAACTGATATTTGTAGGCACTATTATATATCAAAATTTCAATATATTCCATAGCCCATACCAGAATACCACAAATACCACCGACAAAATAAAATTTGGAATACTTTCTCACATTTTGCATATTTTTATTATTTATAATCTTTCGAATAATTCCTCCTGAAAAGAATGGTCCAAAATAAAATAAAACTTTAAACAATGAAAAACCTTCTAATTCAACACAAAATGTTGATAAATCCATTCCAAAAACATATGATACTATATATATTAACGCATATGCACACAGCACCCCTATGTATTTTTTTATACTCTGTCCCTTTATTGCAAAATAAAAAATAACATAATACAACAATATTGCAAAAACAAACCAATATAAATCGACATATCTTTTAATTAATACACTAAAATCAGTATTTGCAAATTCGGATTTTCCGTCTATAAGTATAATTCGTAACAAAAGAAAAATTATTGTTGCTGGTAAAATTCTATTAGCTCTCTTTTTTATCCATTCTCTAAACCCAATATTTATATTAGCTAAACAATATCCTGACAAAACAAAAAAAATAACGTTTCCTTGTCCTCCACCAATCGCCAACAATGAAATTGGATATAAATCACCACAATGACTATTTGTAATTAAAAGGCACGCCAAAAAGCGTAATACAACTATTCGATTATCTTTATATTTTTTATTTTCCATTACCAATTTCTCATTTTTCAAAATAATAAACGTCTATTTCACCATACATATTGACTATTTTCCCTAATTCCTCAACTTTATATCCTAATTCCGATATTTTATCTATAACTTCTCTATTGCTTGCACGCGCAGGAACAATAAAATAAAATCGGTTATCTGCATCCAAGTATTTGTCTCCCCTCGACAGTATAAAATCAGAATATAATGTTTTTACCTTTAACATCTCGGTATCTTTACTATTGAATATTCTTTTTTTATTTTTATCGTCCCAATATATCTTATAGCAGTCTGCACCACCGTAATTTCTTCCCGATATATTTATTTCATAATCTATAATATCTAATATAAATACATTTTTTGTTTTTGAAAAATCCATTTTTTTAAATGCACAATCCAACAAATCATCATAAAAAGAATATTCCAAATTATATGCATATAAATCACCCAATATCGGATATTTCCCATCTACACCCGAAACAATATTCATGCCTTCCCGCTTATCAGATTTATATGCCAATTTATATATTTCTTTTTGCCCAGTATTTATTGAATCCGCATATAATATAATAGACGGATCAGTTGTCCAAAACGTCTGAAATATCATCAATATATCAAGACAAATAATTGATAGATTTTTAAGCTTTCTGCTTGTAAATGATTCAATAAACAAAGGAATCAGTAGTGCAAATATCAAAGAAAACAGTGTCGTATATCTTGGGCAATTTGCATCAGAATTATATAACATTAATAACAATAAAACCAACAAAGAACTAAGATACAACGAATAAACGATAATCATATTATTAGATGAATCACTTTTTCGTTTATTTGTCCACACTATCCCTACTATTATCAATAACACCAATAACCAACGAAATCCAAAAACAAAAGTCTGCAAGAGTGTATTCATAATTTGATTCTTATCTAACAAATTAATCATCGATGTACTTACAAATGTTCCATAAAAAGATTGCGATGTAAAATAGTCTCCATATTTAAACAAAACCATAAAACATAAAACTGGAAACAGCCATAAAAAAACTTTTTTCCATGACCACCAATTCATAAACTGTTTAAAAAAGGATTTTTTATTTTTATTGATATATACATCTGTTATCATATAAGCAAATAGAAAAAACACATAAAAAGCAAAGCCCGTTATCTTGGTAAACGACAACAAAAATCCAGTAAACGAAATCAATAAATCATTTCCTTTTATTACCGCAGCTAAGAACCAAACCGCAAAAAATGTAACATTCCAATCCATATCAATATATGAAAATAGACCAACAATATATGGAGAGAACGCAAATAACAAACTAATCATGGAGGCCTGAAAGTTTGTAATATCTAGATATATCTTCTTTATTAGCCAATGAAGTATACATAAAGTAATAACCGTGATAACAAGATTAGCTATATATACTCCAATTATCCTACCTGGTAAAACAGCTTCTAAAGGAGCCGCAAACAGTGCCAATCCCTGTGCCCATTTCCAACAATTAAATGCACCTAAAAAGGATAAAAAATCCAAATTAAATAATTTTGTTGCCCTTACTAAACTGCCATAATAAATATTTGCATCATACCTTGGGACATTATTAAATTGCAGCAATTCAACAACAATTACAACACCTATAACCAATAATAAACTAAATGGAATTTTAATTTTTGAAGAAGATTTATTTTGAAAAATAATCTTGCCAAATAATATTGAACATAGATTAACTAATATTACAAATAAAATATTTCCAAAATGTAAAACAGTTGTCCCCTTTACAAATATAAATATATCACAAAAATAAGAAACTATAATTGAAATAATAAATATTGCATTTATAAAATATTTATTATTCTGATAAATATTTTTTCTGTCTTTTCTATATTTATGCACTAACATCAGAAAAACACAGCATAATAAAAGCGGCAAAAGCATGAAATTAATCATATATGCCAAAAATGTAATAACACCTGTTCGCTTATATGTTAAATTTCCATTATTCTCCCACTCCAATAACTCAACGTCATCTGTACCCAGGAACAACCATTTTGCAATCGCAGCAGTAATAGAATTCTTGACCGCAAATTTTTCTGTTGATAAATATTGTGTTGTAACAACCGCGCTTTTTGCAGCAACAATACCTTTGGGTGCTAGTTCATAGTTCACGGAATAAGAACTGTATACTTTCACATCGTTATCTATTGCCACAATACCATACGAAGTATCTCCACTGATAGTTCCATTATTTATACAATTCGCAATCGTGCCTTGATAAAACTCTCCCGCAATACCTGCCGCACTATTTCCACATATATTTGCATAGTTTATACAATTAGCAATTACGGCATTCTCCCCTACTGCTTGCCCCGCAATCGCACCCGCAACCCTACCTTCTATATGCCCACTAATTATCTTGAGATTGACTACTTTTCCTCCCAAGCTTCCAAAAAGGCCAGCATGCCCTTGCTCTGCAATATATAATTTACTAATACCATATCCATTTCCATCATAAATGCCCCAGAACGATTTTCCGCCTGAGGTATTTCCTATTGGTTCCCATTTTTCACTTTTTAAATCAATATCACATGTCTGTCGAAAATATATTCCTTGAAATGTTTCCCCTTCATTCACCAAATCTCTTAAATGATATAAATCTTCACAATTTTGAATTAAATATGGTTCTTTTCCTGTCCCTTTTCCTGTAAAATCTTCACTTTTAGCATGCACATTCAAACACATCAACATACATACACTGATAACAGTGAGCAAAAAAAAGATTTTTTTTGTATAGAATCTCATAAATAATCCTTACTCCATTTACGATTCAAAATATTTGTATACTTTTGATATAACTTCATCCACAGTTTCTCCCATGTTATAATACAATGGAAGCCGAACAATTCGTTCACTTTCCTTTGTTGTGTATTTGTCCTCACCTGCAAATACACCATACTCTCTTCCTGCCGGAGCCGAATGAAGTGGGATATAATGAAATACCGTTAATATATCATTTTCTTTCATATAATTAATAAATTTCGTTCTTTCCTCTATATTATCAAGCTTAATATAATACATATGTGCATTATGCTCGCACTCTTCTGGAACAAACGGTGTCTCAATAACTCCCTTATCTTTTAGATACTTAAACGCCTCATTATACTTGTTCCAACTATTCATACGATCGTCAAAAACCTGCTGTGCAACTTCCAACTGTGCATATAAATATGCTGCATTCAAATCACTTGGAAGATAGGAAGATCCCGCCGCAACCCACGTATATTTGTCAACTTGTCCTCGAAGAAATCTACTCCGATCTGTTCCCTTTTCACGTACAATCTCCGCTCGATCAGAATCTTTTGCATCTCTGATAAGGATAGCACCACCCTCACCCATACTATAATTCTTTGTCTCATGGAAACTATAGCATCCATAATCACCGATTGTTCCTAGACTTTTTCCCTTATACTTTGACATAACACCCTGCGCAGCATCTTCAACAACCTTCAAATTATATTTTTCAGCTATTTCCATAATTGTATCCATTTCGCAAGATACCCCTGCATAATGTACAGGTACTATCGCAACCGTTTTATCAGTAATCGCATTTTCGATCAGTTTTTCATCAATATTCATTGTATCTGGACGAATGTCAACAAATACAACTTTTGCGCCACGCAACACAAAGGCATCTGCAGTTGATACAAAAGTATAAGATGGCATAATAACTTCATCACCAGGCTTTATATCACATAAAATCGCAGCAAGCTCCGTCGCATGTGTACATGAAGTCGTAAGCAAAGCTTTAGCAATTCCCGTTGTGTCTTCAATCCATTTATTACATAATTTTGTATAATATCCATCACCACATATCTTGTTTCTGGATATCGCATCCTGCATATATATTATTTCTTTACCCGTTACTGGTGGTACATTAAAACTAATCATAATCCCTTATCTCCATTATCATGTTTTTACAATGTGTATATACTTTTTGTTAACAGATTCAGCTTGATTGTCTTATTCATTCTCTGCATCATATGATTTACATATTCATTCAACTCATCTGTATGCTTTATTCCATAATCACAGTGTTCTTCATCATCTAAATATATGCCATTATGTGTTTCATTAAATCCGTCAATTCCGCCCAAATACACTTCCTTGACACCTACTTTTTCCATTGTCTTTAACAATACCGCAAATGCGACATCGGGAATTGCATTTTCCTCAGTATCCAAAACATCTTTATAACGCACAGTATAATCAAATTCACCGCTTGTTTTTGTAACATTCGATGTTGCTATAATCTTATATTCCCCTTGATGTCTTGAAAGTTTACTAGCAATCTGCACATATTTCTTCGAATTACTCAGGAATATCATATCAGGCGAAATGTTATCTGGTATATAATTCATAGAAATAACTATTGGATTATTCTCGTTAATAAAGTTCTTTAAGAGTTCTTCCTGTTCCGTCACACTATCCCCAGTTCCCAAAAGAAGAAGCTTTCTGCTTCCAAACAATTCCTTTAGTGCCTGTACATCTAATGTATCATCTATATCATTTTCCTGATACTCCAAGTACAACTGTTCCATATATTTTTTATCATATAACAGTTTTTTATCTCCCTGAAGTCGCCCCAACAATTCATTAATCTGTTTAACTGAAAGTGTTTTCTTCTTCATTAAATCCGATACATATGTTGGATGGCAATCATTAGATGCTGCCAAATAGAAGAACATATTATACCCCCATGTTGCCGGAGTATAAAAACTTGTTATATTGGCATCAATCGCCTCTAAGAATTGGCTAATATCATAATTTTTACCTAAGTTACTGTTCATGTACATGGCAATCAATTCGATAGGAGCATTACCGGCGCTTTTGCCCATGCCATAGATGGTTCCGTCTACAAGCAAAAGTCTGTCTGTAACCTGACTCATCATGGTAATGCAATTTGCATAACCCATCTGGAAATTATTATGTGCGTGATATCCTAACCCAATTTCTGGCAACAAATATTGATCTAGCAGATCAAAATAATGTTTCAAATTATTTTGATGCATCAATCCATAAGTATCCACCATGGAAACTGCATATGGTTTCACTTCATTTGCGAGTCGGATCAAGTCCATCATTTCGTCATCTGTATAGCTTGTAACCGATACCAACTGAGCAAAAACTTTATATCCAAGTTTCTTAAGCTCAGCGCAAAAACTCATAGCTTCATTCCGGAGATGTTTTTTAAAAATCACTCGAATCGCATCTAAATATGATTCCTCACATGGTTTGATATGCGCCAACGAACATGTACCATAATCAATCATCCCTACAATCAAAGAATTTTTTCGGTCAAGATTTCCAAATATCTTCTGAACACAATCCGTATCTGGCATAATACTTCTATTAATATCAAATGGTCTTCTTTCATCTAAAAATCCAATCTCGATATAATCTACATTTGCATCTACCAACCGTTCAAAGATACTAACCATATTATTATGTCCAAACTTCCAGTCGTTAACGTATCCTCCATCTCTCAGTGTACAATCTAACAGCTTTATTTCTCCCATGTATGAAATCTCCATTTATCAATATTCGTGCCATAATGACGCCTTTTTTAATTTTATAGCATCACATACTTTATGTCAATTTTTATTTAACTCAAGTTTACAGGCACCGCGCATCTGTGGTAAAATTTGCATTATAGGTCTTCTTTTTATCAATGATTCATGGTACAATAATAGTTAAAATTATCAATGAAAGGTTTTAAAATGTTTAAAGATAAATTAACCAACAATAAATTTATTGTATCTTTACTTATAAATCTTACTTTCCTGTTTCTTGCTCTATTATTCTGTGACATGAAATATGAAGTATCTGATGACTTTATTATGGATGCGATATTATCCGGAGCTCTTGGACATAATTACAACGAACACTTACTTTTCTCTAACATCCTATATGGTTATCTTCTTAAGTTTTTATATTCCATTACCGAAAAGATAAGTTGGTACTTCGTTTTTCAAGTCGTAATTTGCTTCGTTTCCTTAACATCTCTCTGTTATATAGTTTTGAAGCGAAACAACTCACTTATAGGATTAATTTTTTGTCTTATTTTTGTTTCCTTTTTCTCTGACGATTTGTATATTTTGGTACAATTTACCAAGACCGCTACGGTTGCAACATGCGCAGGAGGAAGTATGTTTTTATATGCTATTTTTTATTCAGAAAAAAGGCGAAAACATATGATAATCGGTGCACTATTAACAATTCTTGGGTCAATGATCCGTTTTCAATGTATCTTTATTGTACTTGTTTTTCTTTTTATAGTATTTATAAAGTATGCTTTTACTATCAAGGAATTCAATACTCATTTTTTTATTAAAAATTTATTGTATTGTGTAATTCTCTTTATATCAGTTTTATGCGTTATGGGAGTAGATAAAATTATTTGGAATAATTCACCGTCCTACAAACAATACCGAGAATTAAATGAATTACGTGCATCCATTACAGACATTAAAACATATGATTATTCGTCCTATGCTTCTTTTTTTGAATCAAAGGGATTAGATGAAATTGACTTTCATATGATTGAATCATGGAATTTACTAGATCAGAACATTTATACCCCTGAAATTCTAACAAACTACTCCACTGTCAAAAAGGAGGTTCATAAAAAATATATACTCTCTGTAAAGCACTTGATAAACGCTTTTCGTGACAGGAAATATCAATCATATACTGTTGTTTGGGGTTTAATATTAATGATGTTTATTCTATTATTTATTGATCCCCATAAATTTATTTGTATGATTCCCGATTTTATTATAGCCGGTTTCCTTCTTGTATACTTTTTTATACGCGGTCGAGTTGTATATCGAGTAGAATACTGCATTTTTTTATGTCTTGCAGTTGGTCTGATTACTTCGTTAAATGTGACGACCCTAAATAATACATATAAATTATCATTAAATATTTTAGGTGCTTTCATTCTATTATTGAAGGTTCCTTTATACATCCCAGATACAAATTATAAGACAATGTCGGATGAGATATATTCACAATATATTTCTGATACCATGTTTCGTTCATATGATTTCAATATAAAAAAATACAGATGTGATATCTCGCACAGACGACCGCATGCGGATTTAATAGACCACATTGAATCAGATAACGAACATTATTATTTAATGGATTTTTCCTCAACCATTCAGTTAATATATTATAATTACAAGCCATGGAAGCGGCTTCCAGTCGGATACTATAATAATTATTATTTTTATTTGGGCGGAGTTACTTATGGTTATCCTTCAAATAATACATGCTGGGCAGAAAACAATATTAATTTTAAATCTCCACTAAAAAGCCTTGTAAATGACAAAATCATCTTGGTGGACAGCCGCCAATACACTACGAAATTTGAATATCTGAAAAAATACTATTATAAAGATATATCTGCGGAGCTTATCACCACAATCAATGGATTTAAATTATGGAATTTTTACGAATAAAGAGGACTATATATGTATATGATTACCCTTTTCCCAAAATGCAATTTAGAATCTGCTTCAAAAATATAACCTATAGGCTTACCAAAAGAATGATTGTGCATCTTAGACACAATCATTCTTTTTTATCTTTCTAATCAACTGTTTTTCCAACTCAATTACCAAAGAATCTTTCAATACCGTCATCACAATTCCATACACGCCAAAAAAGCAAACCGCAGATATCACAAGCGTTGGAAATACGCCGACTCCTAGCAATTTTACCCAGAAAGATGCGGCACTTCCAAGTCCGACTGCGACAAGAATCTTTCCATATGGAAGCTTCTGAAATATCCCCATTTTCAGATCTCGAATCGCTACACATTGCCAGCCTAACACAACAGCTTCCGCAACCAGTGTACCAAGCGCTGCACCTGCTGCGCCATAGATTGGAATAAAAATCGTATTTAACACCAAATCTACAATCGCTCCTGCAATCTCAGAATATAATACCTGTTTTTCTCTTCCTAATGGTACCATCATCTGAATGCCAGTCACATTGCTGATGCCAATCAGCGTAAGCGTCGGCATGATTATCTGCATTGGTATAATAGCTCCGGCATACGCTTTACCAGATAAGAAGAAAATTCCTTCTTTCGCATAGATCATAAAATAAATCGAAAAAGGGATCGCCACAAGGAAGATAAAATGCATTGTTTTCTTCAATATTCTTGAAAACTCGTCCATCATACCTTTATCCACATAATAAGACGCTCTTGGTAGTAAAACCGTGCTTGCAGAAGTCACTACGCTAACCATAATTGACTTGATCTTTACTGCGGCTGAATAGTATCCAACCTCCACCTTATCTTTCATGAACCCAAGCATGACATTATCCAGATTTGTATATATCGTTGTCGCCACAGACATTGAGAAAAAGACCAATATCATCTTGATATGACGTCTAATATGATAACCACCGATTGGTTTTAAATAAATATATTTACGAAGATTTATAAAATTTAAAACATTCGAAGCAGATGTAGCGAGAATTGTCAAAAAACCATACTGCAAACAATCCTCTGGATCACGAACAAGCATAAATGTACTGATCAACGCTACAACCTTGAATATCAAAGAACGTACCGTAATATACGTATATTGCTCTAATGCTTTGTATAACCATTCTACGCCAAGTGCATTCAGCAATATCGTCGCACCAATAATCAAAAGTAATGTATGTTCTTCCCGAAACTTTGGAACGACCGCAAGCGAAATAAAGAACACAGCATATACAATTGCAGACATGAACAGATTGATAAACAACAATTCATGAACCGCACGGGTTAACTCTTCTTTATTGTCTCTCACTTTTGCACATAGCCGGATACCATAGGTCGGAATTCCGAGTTGCGCAAACATTGCAAAATACGTCACAACGGCCGTCGCAAAAGCGACTCTTCCTGTTCCTACCGGAAGCAGGATTCTTGACACATACGGGAATGTAATCAAGGGAAAAATAAAGGATGACATAGACAGCAATGCATTCATCACCATATTTAATTTTACAGACTTTGTCTTTATCTCAGCCATTACAGTTATTTCCGGGTATCAATCACACCAAGTATTGATACTTCATTCTCCATACATAAATCAACCATATCATACACTCGCTGATAAAGCGATACACCCTTCTTCTCAATCATAACTGCCGCTCCTTCTGCAAAAAGCTTGGACATTGCCTCGCTATCAGTAACAATCTCTGCTAATACATCCAGCTGAATGCCTTGTTTTTCAAGTTTCTTTACGAGATCTTCCTGCATATTTTCACTAATATTCCTCATATCACTGGATATCAGCGCTAACTTTGTAATCTCCTTTTTCTTACATGCTGCCAAAATTTTTGCTACCACAAATCCTAGCTGCTCCTGCATTTCAGATTCTGATATGTTTCCCAGTAATTTCATCCCCATAGTAAGTGTGTAATCCGTGTCTGCAACAATAACTTTGCTATACATAAAACATAATAACAGGATCACAATGGAACCTGCCGCGCCCAATACACCTCCTACCAGTCCATATTTTATGAGTTTTTTCTTATCCACATGTGGCGCTGGCACCGCATCTGCAGTTGTTCCCGTCTCCTCCAGCTTTTCTTCTTTTAACGCCTGTTCTTTCTCGTCCTCGACAATGCCATTATAATAAGTTAATGTATTCCCAGATAGTGCATCCACCGCATTTTTCAACCGATCCTTTGTATTCACACGTTCTGTATATATCGTCCTTTGCACATTATAAACTGTATCAGAACGAACGACCGCAGTCTGAGTATCTGTCATCACAAGGGTATGTTTTTCCACATTTTTTAGTTCACCGGCATATTGAATCAAAGTCTCTTTTGCAAGTTCGTCCAATCCCGGAACCAAATTTGTCCCATATACATACAGGCATAATCCTCCGTTTGTTTGCATAGCGGAGTCATAAGATACATCCAGCAGCTCTTTAATCTGTGCAGCTGTATAATCCCCTTTCAGTTCCTTCGATTCAGCCACCGAATCAGCCAGTCCACCATTTCGAATATAAGCAATATATGCTGATAAAATCTGATTCTGAGCCTCTGTCCGTTCTTCTACAGTATCCAGCGTCACATCCAGTTTTATTTGGAACTGATATGTCTTTTGCTGCATATGATATGGCTCAATCTGCATATAAAGCGACTCATCCAAATATTGCTCCATCTCAGCCATACGATCATAAGAATACAATGCATATGAGATATCCGCTTTTTCTGTTTCTGAAAATTCCTCGTACATATCTTCCAACTTCACTGGAGTCTGAGACTGTTCTGCATCAATTTCCCGTTTATTCTTCAAATAGCAAAGTCCTGCCAATCCCACTGCTCCGCATAGCGCTAATACAATAACAAGCGCTATATATTTTCGGATATATGCAAACACATTTTTTACTTTAATTACTCTGTCATTTTGTTGGTTCATTTATTCTGTCCTCCTATGCCACTTTGTTTCGCTTCTCAATCGCTTTTATGGAACTACATGTTTCAATACCGGAATTTTACGAATTACCCATATGATAGCAACACAAACTGCAACAATTCCTATTGGAGAAAGCAATCTCCATATTAACGATACCTCATTAACTCTTGTCAATCGTATAACCGCTTTTAATACCGACCAATGCAAAAGATAGACGCCAAAAGTATATTTATTTAAATATACTACTATTGCCCGTATCCACTTTACATCCATTATCTTTGGAGCAATTTGTTTAATTAACACAAAAACACCTATCGCGTAGAGAATACATGGAACATCATTGTATCCATTAAACGTTTTATTTACAGTCCCATCACGCATGGATAAAAAATAAGTTCCAATCATATTTGTAAACAACCCTAAAATAGCCAAAATATATATGACTATTCTATCTTTTCTTTTTATTTCTTGTGTATGTAAGAGCCAACCAACCACAACATAAAACAGATATGACATATTTACAAATAATCTAAATCCAGGATTATAAGGAACCCAATCTGTAAACTTCGCTGCAAAAGGAATTAATACATTCAACAAAAAACCTACAACACTTATATATACATATACCGATTTTCGTTTTTCCTTCTCCACTGCTGAGAATAAAGGGATTGCTAGATAGGCCGCGTATAACGGCATAAAAAACCAATAAGTCGTTACTATAGAACCGCCATTTACTAATCCCGCAATAACGTATTTAATGGTCACATTATTCCATTGTAAATTATGCATACATATGTTAAATCCTATACCTATAAAACTCCAAAATATATATGGAAAAACTGTTTTTTTCGCTCGCTTGATTAAAAACGTTTTTGTATCATATCTTTGTCTATAATCAAGCAAGTTTGCTCCTGTTATCATAAAAAAACACGGAACAGCAAAATACAATCCCGCCTCAATTATATTCGCCGATTTCCAATATCTATCTGTGCTAAAAGTCCAAAAGCAATTATTTGAATGCAAATACACAACTGCCAGCATAGATATTACATTCATCAGCATTATACTTTCACTTTTTCGCGTACTCTCTTGCATCTCCCATCCCCCTTTTTACATTTTTATCTACAATTGATTTCTGTCCTGCTAATGTAAGCACAATAAAAGGATTAAATGTAATATCAAAAAGTCTTGGTTCCGTTATACAGAAGATCATAATTATCATCAATATCCATGTATAATAATACTGCTTTTTCTGTATTGATTTTTTTAACATATATGCATATGCAAGCAATACAATACCTAAAAATAATATTCCATGATCCAACAAAATTTTTACATAAGAACAATCAACATAGTTATACGTCCCTCTTAATGTTTCTTTCATATTAAATCCAATCCATTCAATATCTTTTCCAAATAAAGAAATGCCATATTCTGACATTGCGTTTTGCCCAAGAGCCAATCTGCCTGACAATAACTTATTTAATTGAAAATATATCGTATTCTGCGGATTATAGAATGCATGTAACAAAATCGCAAAAATTGCAACTACCACTGGGGACGCAATAAATACGCCTTTTAATTTCTGTATAAATCTTCCATTGTTTACATTTAACCGATAAATTGCAAAAATTATAATTGTTATTATACTAATCAAAAAAGCGAATCTGGAGTTTGTCATTTTGTATAAATACAAACTAATTCCTAATGCTATAATATCCTCCCAAATTGACAATTTGCCCTTTTTTAAATATATATACTGCAACAATATAAATACAAAAAGAATTGCTCCCGTTGTTGTCCACGAAAAGCCAAGAAAATGGCGTATTCGGCCTCCATCCTGCCTAACATAATCTTTTATTACTCCAATTCGCGATCCGATAACGCATACAAACAATATAACAGATTGTACTGCACACGATATTTTAATAATATAGTTTTCCTCCACATTACATGCAGCGATAAAAATCAGCAAATAAAAAATTATGGTTTTATTAAATGAGCCCAAAAAGCTTATAGCAATCACACAAGATACGTCTAAAAATAATTTTATCCATTTGCGATTATATATATTTGAACATATTACTTTGAAAGCCAAAAGAATATATGCCACATATCTTGCCATTTTTGTAAATATATTTATTAACGATACTCTGTCATTACCCTGTCCAAATGCAACAGCAGTCAAATCCAAGATGTTTGCAGACATATAAACAAAAAACGCAAGAAGAAATACCACTTCTGTTTTTCGGATATTTAATTGATTGTTACCCTCATTACGAGCTATTTCTTTCATACTTCCACTTTTATTTCATTGCCTTTTCAATAGCTTGTTTTGTATAAAATCCACTGGTTAATCGTTTTGATATAAGCTTCGCGTGTTGTAACATATCCGCATATTCATCTTCTGTGAGTTTTTCAAAAATATCTTTTATCTCATATAATGAAGAAATCGTAATTCCAACCCGCTCTTGTTCGACAAATTCAGCCAAAGCTGCTTCTTTCCATATAATGACGGGAATTCCACTTGCAAGATATAAGGAGGTCTTATGTGGGTTATTCACCTTTAGGTATTCCCCATAAACGCCTGCACATGTATCAACGGATATTCCATCCCACACAAGCCCAAAGTTTCCTTCTAATTCATAAGGTAACTCTGCTGGCGGAAAAGATCCATGATAGCAAATGTTCCCTCCTGCTTGTCCTGTATAATTAGGACCATACAAATCAAACGCAATATCTTTAGGAAGCTCATATACATAAGCCGATTTCTGCTTGTCCAGATTTCCTGCAATAATACAGGAATATCCCTGCTTCCGCTTACCACGTTCTTGTATTTTTTCTCCCTCTTTACCAATCAAATAGTCAAAGATATCTAATTCAATCATCTTCTCTGATGGTATTCCCAATGCCTCGCGCATTAGTTTTTTCATTTGATGATTGTGGACAACTATATTCGTCGCATTCTTTAATACAGACACTTCCTCTAATTCCATTCTTTTTTTCTTCTTAAATGGTATTGATTTGTTTTTTATATGGCGCATATACTCTAAATCATGAATAAACAATACCACGCGAATATTTTTCTGCACGAGTTTTTTTAAAACCGATGCAAGAAAAACTGTGTGATTTCTTACCGGGAATTGAATATATATTGTATCACCTTCATGTACACAGGCTAATTTTTCTTCCCAATATTTTTTTGTAGCTATGTGCCCCATTATTTTGCTTATAACCCCGGCACGTGTTCTCGTATCTTCACCAACCACAAGATTAATCATTTTCATCCCACATTGCTTGAATATAACATCTAAATCCTCACGAGCTTTAATCCCCGCCGTACGGTTCAAATATTCATCTTCTGTTTTTTCACATATATACCAATCCATTGAGCACCTCTTATTTCTCAAATAATGATTTACATGGCAATATCTTTTCAAATGCATGAACAACCTTTTGTTTTGTTTCCTCATAATTCTCAACTTGTGATTCATTCACACATATCATCTTATATATTCCATTTTCTATTGCATGACACATCTCTGCGATATTGTTATCTTCCGAATCCCCATCATTCATATGAAACGCTTTGCCGTTTTTTCTCCAATTGTATGGTGAAAACCTTCCAGTCACTAACTGCTCATTCTTAAATATATACTGATTAACATCCTCCGCACTGCGAAACTTATTTCTACATACCCGATCCAATATCTGCTCATTTTCTCTCCAAACCTGTTCATATGTAGACTTTAAGTATGAAGATGACAAATGAGAATATTCAAGTCCGAAGAAATCATGTCTACGCCATAGCAAAAAACTCCAATTCATCATTAGTGCTTTTTTATCCTTTACTAAATAAAACTTCTTCCTTTGCTTTTTTAATACTTCCTTCCTATCATATTTAGAGTTTAATAAAATCATATTATTTAATAAAATATGCATAAAAACATCTTGTTTATTTGGAGATATCGGATCTTCTACCGCCATATCACACGGAAGACCATTTTTAAAAAAATCTTCCGGTTCTACTTTTGAAGTTATAAACACATCATCATTAAAATAGACAAAATGCTCTGAAAGATTTTTTATTCTATGAAAATTCAATTCTATTGTATGCGAACTGAATGTCGGTAAATATTCATGGGGAATATAATCCTCATGATTAACAAGCACTAATTTATCGTGATTTTCATTTAGCCAATCTGGTTTCTGCCCACAAGTAACAAAATATATTTTATGAACCCATGGCGCATATTTCTCCACACCACGAAACCAATATTTTAAAATATCCCAATCCCGATACCTCGCATCCGTTATATCTACTGGCTCATCAATTTTTCCACTATACTTATTTTTATTCTTTCTCCATTCTAGGTCACTACCATCCACCCATGGAATAACAAAATCAATATCCATTTTTTACTTTTTCTCTCCTAATAATGTTTCTAATCGTCCAACCTCTGTATTTATATCATATCCGGCTTTCATAGCTAATTGGAATAGCGTGTCTCTTTTTTCACAGTATTCCGCATTTAAAATTCTATCCGCCCATACTTCTGCCGATTCTTCCAGTGAAACAAATTGCAATTGTGGTGTTACCTTAACTTCTTCAGGAATTACATCTTTCGAAGCAATACAAGTAAGTCCCGTAGCCTGTGCTTCCAAAAGCGCTATCCCAAGTCCCTCAAATACAGATGGAAATACAAATACATCCATTGCTTGTAATAAATTCGGCACATCATTTCTGACTCCCAACATTTTTACAGCTGTTCCTAGATTTAACTTTTGTATCTTTTCCCGTATCTTATCTTCATCTTCCCCCTGACCTATCATCCATAGAATTGCTTCGGGTTTTTTCTTCAACACACTAGCAAAAATATCCAATAAAAATAATTGATTCTTTTGGAATTGCAATCTTCCTACGTTACCAATTACAAATTTATCCTCAACACCATATTTCTTTCTGTATGCTATTCTTATATCTTCATCATATTTGTATTGCGATATATCAATTGCATTCTTTATTTCTTTATAATTTGCACCTTGCATAATTTGTTTTGAATAAAACCATTCTCCAGCCTCTTTGGAACAGGCCCAAAAATCTGTTGCATATTTATCAATATGCCTCTTATTATATGCATGCAACAATCCTCTAAGTTTGCTATCCATGTTCATAGAATTATGACTATGAATAATTCTTCGTTTTATTCCATATTTTTTTGCATACTTCAGATAATCAATATTTGCCAGACTGCATACATTAACCCATATAGTATCATACTGAGAAGCATTTTCTTTAAAAAATTGCTGCATCTCTCTTTTATACTTCTTATAATCCTTACTTCTTGCTGTGATATGATAAATCTCACAGCCATAAGAGATCAATTCGTCTTCATAAGCAATTTTATCATGTGAATTGCACAAAAAATCAAATTTAAAATTACCACGATTTATCTTTCGAATGTAGCTCATCAAAAAGCTTTCCACTCCACCGGGATTCTCTGTCATTCCAAATATCAAAATGTTGTTCATATACTGTTTATTCCCCTTTTTTCATGTACTTCATTCTGTTTGACACGAAGCATATATATTATTCCGGCAAAGCAATTTAATTTCATTTTCATAAGTAGCACCGGTAGCATTCTTGCACTTTTACATTCTTTAACCCTAATTGCATCAATTGCATTTTTGAAAATTGCCGTTTTCGCAACCGACTTCATTTTTTTGCATTTTGCTCTGAACGAATACGTTCGCTGTTGAAACACCTCTCGCACCATCATAATATTAAAATGCATCATTACATATTTATCATACGCTTTTTTTATGATCTCATTTTCATCCTGTATCGCCTCTGCCGTTTTCTCCATAGCGCAAATATATTTTTCTGCCTTCAGACCAGTCTGTACATGCATAACAGACTTCGGATTTAATGTGTAATGGTACACCATCTCTGGCTTCCAGCATATGGACGTGATATGCTTCATATACCGAAGTGTAAAATCACTGTCTTCTGCAAAAGGTAACTCTGCATCAAATCGAATACGATTTTTCTCAATGATATCCCTTCGAAACAATTTCGCCCACACCTGCATATATCGTGTAGGATTTTGAATCATCTGTACTCTACCTTCATCGAGTTTTCCCCCGTCAAACACTCTTTTTCGATCAGTAATCGAATTCTGCTTTTGTCCAGCTACATGTCCATATGCAAAAAAATCATATTCCCCATGTCTCGCATCATTCATCATCGTTGCGACACCTGTCCTTGCCAGATAATCATCGGCATCAACAAATGCTAACCACTCGCCCGTTGCATTCTGAATTCCCAGATTTCTTGCATTGGACACCCCTTTGTCGGATGTGAATATTTTTATGTTACTATATTTCTTTTTCAGTCGCTGCAAAACCTGCTTGGTCTCATCCGTAGATCCATTTTCTACAATCAATACTTCTGTCCGTGGTACATCTGTCAAAGATTGCACAGCTTTTTCAATTGTATCCGCAGCATTGTATGCCGGAATAATAAAAGATATCAAAACATCTGTCTGCATTTTATTTTATTCCTTATTTCAATATAATCCAAGTCGGCGTTGTATCATACATACCAATTGGCACCTGTAAAATACCAGTTACATATCTGTATACACCCCCACACCCTTTTTCTTCCTCATCCGCATTCACAGTTTCTATACTACAATCCATGAATACATATTTCGGAGACACCATGTTATAAAACTCCGCACTCAGTGTCCACCGTCCATTATTATTTGCCTGCACATAATCTGCATTTAGTTTATCATAATTTTTCTCTATAATATGGTCCTCTAATGGATGGGTTATTTTTGATAAATATAACATGGATTCTTGATTCGCCTGGATTCGAAAACAAATAGAACCGTTGTATTCTTGATATTCCCCAATTGCATCCGTTTCATCATCCCACGCATGTAATACCTTGAAACTAAGCCCTAATGCTTCAAATTGATCATCTTCTTTTACATAGTTTACATTCGTTTCTTTTTCTAAAGTTTCCCGGAACATTTGCACAAAATCCGTGTTCTGCCATTCTTTTGCATCCCTCAGATAAGTTGCATACTGCTCGTCGTTTATATGCATCGTGTAGATCTGATCAATCTGAATTCCCTGCTTGTCCTGTAGAATTTCACAAAATGCATGTGCATTGCTATCAATCGGGCTTGTCACAATCCAAGCCGTTACATGATTATCATGTGCCCGGATGATTGCTCGCAGCTTTTGTTCATACCAGCCATATCCACCATCAATGATGATCAGATTATTATTTTTATCCTCGATTGTATAACACATACTTACTTCACTTGTATTCGGCCCATACTGTGTTACAATCCATCCACCCAGATCCCGTTGTTCAACATCCGCGCAGTAATACAGATTATATCCGGCTACATTTTTATAGATCTGGTATCCATATTGATTCAAAAGGTCTTCCGGCACCGTTTTATAATCTTCGAGCACAACAAAATCATAATTTTTCGCCATTGCCTGTGCAAAAATATAGTCATAATTTGGATTCTCAGAACGCATCTCATTCGCGATTCGAAGGCTCAGATCGTCAATGACATTGATATATCCTTCCACATTTCTGCCGTACATTAATTCAATGTCTCCGCAATATTGACGTATCTCATAACTTAAATTAAGTGCGGCAATACATTTTGGCGTTTCATCCACCGCCAGCATCTCATCACATACCTGTTGTACTCTGGCATCCACCTTCTGTTGATTGGATGCCTTAGCCATCCCAGAATGTGTATATACATTTGTGCCTTTCCATACAACCGCTGCCAGCACGAGTACAAATGCAATCACCTTTACGGCAATATGCTTTCGTTTTCTCACAAACAAAACTGTAGCATACGCAATTGCAAGGGTATTTGGCAACAGCCACATCAAACGCCAATAAATGATTTTGGAATATACATATTTGTACAGAATTGGGTTCAATACCAAAAAAGCCAGCAACACACTTGGATACACTATTTTCCGTCTGCTTTCCTTCGTTGCAAAAAACAGGTATATATATGCGACGATTGCAAAAAGCAGATACCCGCGATTTCCATAATATTCATTTACCCAATATATAATCGGCTGCATCCAAGCTCTCATGTTTTCACCTATTGTTATCTCTAAAAACTGCTATCATATTTCTTATGAAATACCTTTGCCTTTAAAAAGGAAATTCCTTTTCGGAACCAGTTTATCTTCTCCATATAGATAAATGGCAGTTCCTTCACATCTTTTTGTGAAATCTGGCCTGATTGAATCTGATAATCCAGCCATACATTAAATATAATTTCACTTACCCGTCCATAAAAACGGCTCTGAAATGCTGACATCTCCGGTTGTTTCTCACCAACCCTTTTTTCCAACTCAAAAAGAATCGCAAACAACCATGCACAATACGAGTCAAACAATGCACGCTCCATCACCATCATATTAAACATATAGCCAGAAGTTTGTTTGATCACTTTATCATAAGAGTTCAGATAATCCGGACATTGTTCTCCAATGATTTCCCGCACACAATCCAAATGTTCTGCATAATGTGTGTGTGCATAATGTGAATACAATGTCTCAATATAATATTTACGCTTCTTTGGCACTACTATACGGTGCGTCTCAAAGATCTTCTCCATCTCTGGTTCAGTAACGATACACGCAAAAGGATCCTTACTTTTATTTTTCCCTTTAAAATAACGCCGATAATGTACAAGTCCCAGATACTCTGCTGGTATATTTTTCCAAGCGTAATAAATACCTGTCAATTCACAATAATTTGGATTTTTCGCTGATATATTGTCACCTTCATTATCCTTCTGATACCCCAGATCAAGCGGCGTTCCATCCGGATTTTTCTTTCCCTCTGCGCCAACATGCAATGGTACATACATAGTATCTTCCGGCATACGATAAGGTTTATGTGCCGCTATTACAATCTTTATGTCTTTCTTACTCAATTTTCCTTCCTCCATACATATCCTGAAATCAATGTAGCAATGTTGAAATTCCAAGATATGCGATATTGACCAGACAAGTGCCCCACACCATTATCGCAGTGCGTAAGCTTTTCTTTGCAATTCCATATACGAATCCAAAACATCCAATCATAACCGTTGAAAGTATATAGCTCATACTTGTAAGAAGCGCAACTGCAAACACCGTAAGCCATACCATACAGATTGCTCCTTTTTGTTCCGCATTATATACTGTCTTTTCTTTCCATCGTCTATCATCCGGAAGTAATCGATACAACCGCAAAAAAGCATACAGAAGTGCCGGTATTCCAACCGCTGCCATAGTTGCTTTCCCCTGCCATAACCGGATTATCGTAAAAGTTTCCGCATTGTAGATCGAAAAATATCCATACATATACATTACTAGTAGAAGAATCACAAACAAAGCTCGATATATATGTTTATCAAATAACTCACCTGCAACCAACCAGAAGATGCACATCATCACCGCCAGCAATACCGGTGGTAAAAATGTATGCATCATGCTTGCCGCCGAAATGCCTGTTATCTTCGACAGATATGCTGCAAATACCGCCCACGGAGATATCACATCCTTGAACAAATCTCCGGTCCAGGATAATATCTCCTTTCCCGTGTTCACATCTGTAAGCAGCATTCGATTCGTACGAACTGTATCAACTGCATTGACAACAAATCGTGTATCATCCGCATTTGTGAGCTGTAATCGGAATGACTGTACAATCATATATATTCCAGTTGCAAGCATAACGATGATTCCAACCCACGCAGATGGCTCTACCTTTGGAATTGTCATACTACAATATGTTTTTTTCACAATCCCATAAACAATAATCCCAATAAGGAACATCGAATACACAACAACATCCACAAGGAAACTTACCTTCAACAGAATAAGCGGAACCGTGATAATCTGAAAAACTGCCCACATACTCAGATATCCCATAACAAAACTTCGAGGGATCGTCCCCCGCATGCTCAATCTGTTACATATTGCATTACCAACAAATACAGGCGCAATCCACAAAAACAAGATATATAAAACTATATTTCCAACGGACGCCGTCATCTCCAACCTATACCGATCCCTTTCTCTTCAACACCGTAAATACGGTCTTTATCAGTATCTTAATATCCAAACTAATACTAAAATTCATAATATATTCGTTATCCAATCGAACTACTTCTTCAAAATCCGTAATTTCGCTACGCCCGGATACCTGCCACATACCTGTAAGTCCTGGTTTCATAGCAAGTCGACTCTTATGGTGCTGATCATACTGATTATATTCATCCACCGTTGGCGGTCTTGTTCCAACCAAACTCATATCGCCCTTGAATATGTTGATAAACTGCGGAAACTCATCAATACTTGTCTTCCGCATAAACCTGCCGATTGGTGTTACACGCGGATCATCATCCATCTTGAACATCAAACCGGACATTTTATTCTGTGCCATAAGTTCTTTCTTCCGTTCTTCTGCATCCATATACATAGATCGGAATTTATAAATCTTAAACCGTCTTCCATTCTTTCCAACACGTTCCTGTTTGAAAAAGATTGGACCCGGTGACTGTATAAAGATAATCGGCGCAAATATGACAAATAATATTGCCGTAATCGCCATCCCTATAATAGATACTCCAATATCCATCAATCGTTTAATAACCTTTTGTTTGAATGACATGATATTAATACTTGTTGTAATTACCGTATAATGACTAATATTCTCTACAGCCGCATTCGGAGTTCCCGGAAGAATATTATTGATACTTACGTGTACTACAACACCCATCGCGAGAAATCGTTTGGTGATTTCTGCAACGCCTTCTCCATCATACTCTAAAAATATCTCATCAATAATATTGGATTTTACATATTCATACATTCCTCCAGCATCTGCAACAACATCAATACCATCGATTTTCTGACCGGTCATATCCTTATCCAGAATAACGATTCCATGGATCAGGTAATTTCGATATCCACTTTCTGCCAACCCTTTTACCAGGCTTTGCGCATGTGCATGATTCGTAACAATAAGCATCTGTCCTTTTCCGCGCTCTTTGTCCTCATTGGAATATAATACTTTCTTTCTCACAAGACGTACAATATACATGGTAATTGTGTCAATGACCACAAACAACGCAAACAATATTCGAGAATACACCGAAGATTGTTTCGCAAAGAACAATATAAACAAAATCACTGCAAACATCTCTGCATTATGAATGACTACTTTTTTCAATTCCTGTATGGCATTCCGCATTAAAATTCCAGAATACCCTTCCGAAATAAACATGATGGATAAATGTATTAAAATAACCATAATATTCATCATTGTATATTCCCCTGGTGTGGAATTCACAAGCCTTCCAAGCCTGATATAATATGCCAACCAGTAAGACACCTCTATACAGATAAGATCCAATATGATGAAATCCAAATGTTTACTTCTGCTCGTAAATTTATTTTGCATGTTGTATCATCCCTTTTAATTTTTCCCATCCTTTGACACTGGCTGCCTTTTCCTGCACAATCGCAGCATCTGCCTGAATGGTATAATCAAACTCTATCAAATAGGTGTGTTCCTTCATGTTTTTAATATAAATCTGTGGATCGCCCTGTTCCATCACATACGCACGTTTGTCAAACCGGTATCCATTTGTCCGATACTCTAATTCATAAGATGCATTTTCCGTATATCCAACTGCCTTCTGAATATATACAACACACGGAATCTCACCCGGATCAATCCTTAAATTCCGCAAAGCATCAGGCAGCTTTCTTTGCAAATGAAACTCACCTTTTTCATCTGGATAAATACGGATGATATCACTTTCTGCTTCCGAATATCCTTTTCCCGTATCATAATACAGTTGAACCTGATTTGTTCCATTTTCATTTCCCTTAATTGCTTCTTCGAGATCCAGATTCATGACATACTGTCCCATTGTTCCATACAATGCATATAAATCGCTCCGATCTCTGTAGCAGTATTGCTGCAAAAAATGCAGTTCCATCTGCCGGTAAGCGGATACATTCTCAGGTGTAACTCCAAGCATCCGATTCATCTCTGTTTCATCAATGCTCGCACGGTTTGCATAATTCTCCAAATATACTTTACCCGCACGCCAAAGTAAAAAATCCACAGGAACCGGGAAGTCAAAGGTCCACTCATAATCAATCACTATCCATGTATTCCCCTGTACCATAATGTTGGAAAATATTAAATCAATATCTACCCCTTTGGAAAAAGGTACAGATACCGGAAGTGTTATTTCCCCGAACGCCTTTTGATATTGTTCTATTTCGTCCTGACTTCTTTCTCCACATACTGACTGTTCACTCAAATATACTTGCCGGATTTCGGAAGCATACTGTTTTACTAACTCCGCAAATCCATCCTTGTCATCATTTGCCAGACATGCATCTAATGCAGCCTCTAGTGTATCTCCATCTACATATTCAAATTCGATATATGCATCTGTAAGGTTTGCCCGATTTGCACACAAACGACTCCCTGCAAACTCTTTTTGCAACAATCCATATACCTCGTTCATATGTTCAATATGCGGACGTGCCAATCTTGTATCTGCATATTTACGCACAACGCGGCTTCCGTCCTCCCGACAAACAATATCGGTGCGAATCGCGTAGTCTGGATGACGTTGATTCGAATATTTTGTATAAATTAATCGCTCCATCCTACACTCCTTTGGCTACAATCAAAAATGAGTTTGAGAACTCTGGAAACATTTCTGCTCTAATCAATTCCCCATACACTTTATTTTCATCAAATAAACGCACACGATTCCGATCGAAATTCCGATGATTTACATTCAGTTCATTCTCATGTGGCAGATATTCATCCGAAAAGATCTTTTCAGGCAGCTTATAATCCGGGTATGGATAATAAAAAGTATGCTCAGAAAAACCAGCCTGTTCCAACATATGGGCTAACTCGTTTTTAGAAAATGTCCGCACATAACTATCTTTTGCATACCCTTCAATTCCGCCAAAAAATGTTGCTATATGATCTTCCCGGCATCCTGCCCAATATTTCAATCCAAATTTATTTTCTATCGCAAGAATAAGTCGCCCATCTTTGGTTAAATGCTTCTTGATAATTTCTAAAAATTCTGCATATGGCTGTTCACTATCAATATAACTACATGCATATTCAAATACACCAATCAACGTGATCACATCATATTTCTTCTCCAGATGTTGTTCCACTTCCTGAAAATTACCAACTTTAATTGTGATATTATCTGCTTCCTGATGCCGATACGCGTTAATCAGCGAGCGTTTCATAGAAAGCTCCACCGCATCTACATTTTTTGCCATACGAGCAAGTACACCAGTAATTGCTCCACAACCTGCTCCTATCTCCAACACACTGTCTTCTTTTGTAATCGGCATTGATTGTACAATATTCTCCCTGACATTTGAAAAATGATACAAAATCGCCCAGGATTTTCGCTCTGCTATCACACGATTATACTCGGAAACCGGAACATTTTTTGCTATATCCAGCATTTCATCTTCAATTTCGCCGTCACTGTACAAATCCTTGCCAGGATAGTATGTGTCATCAATTGTTATGGAACCTATTTTCTGCATATATTCGTCCCTTCATAAGTCTGAACTGTAATCTTCGAGTTCATATCGTAATATCCAACCGTATTTTTATCTGACACGACTGTGATATTGCATACATCATATAAACGATGATATACCGTGAAATCCGTGCCATTATAACCAGTACAACCAAGCGAAAGAAGATACTCGCCTCCTTGCAGATTCATATCCTGCTCAAAAGATATCTCCATAATGGGGCCAACCTCAAAATCAGTCTTTTCAAACATCGTATTTGTACCGGTAATTTCTGTTCCCTTTGGATCTTTGATGGATAACGCAAATATCGGATATTCAATTGGCGCATGCATCTGCACCTTCATGCGTACCGTAAAAGGTTTTCCCTTTTCAATCGTATTGGTAATATTTCCACAGCTATCTACAATCGCATAATCAATAATCTCTGCTTTCTTATCACCATACTCAATGGCATTTTCATTTTGTGAAAGCAAATCCTTCCAGCATTTTGCTTCTTTTACAGATTTTGCTGCCTCCATACTTGGTGCCTTGGCAATATTTTCTGTTTCCTCGTCCACATGTTCCAAATCCAACTGACCAACCAGCACCTTTTTATACATGTCAACCATTTCTTTGGGACGTCCCTCTGCCAGTTTTACACCCTTATTCAACAGCACAACACGATCACAATATTTACTGATACTGCTCAGGTCATGGCTTACGAACAATATAGTTTTTCCCTGTTCTTTAAATTCCTCAAACTTTTTATAACATTTTGTTTGAAAGAATACATCACCAACAGACAACGCCTCATCTACAATCAAAATTTCCGGATCTATGTTAATCGCTACTGCAAAAGCCAACCGTACAAACATACCCGAAGAATATGTTTTAACCGGTTGATGAATAAACTCTCCAATATCTGCAAATTCCAATATTGAATCCAGCTTTGCATCAATCTCCTTCTTGGTAAAGCCAATCATAGTTCCATTTAAATACACATTCTCAAGTCCTGTGTATTCCATATTAAATCCAGCTCCCAACTCAAGCAATGCAGAAATACGTCCATCGATCTCCACATTACCACTTGTCGGATTCAGAACTCCGGTAATAATCTTGAGAATCGTTGATTTGCCAGAACCATTTGTCCCAATAATTCCAACACATTCCCCTTTTTTAATATCAAAATTAAGATCATGCAATGCATAATGTTCGCGATGCAATACTTTTTTCGTTAAACCCAGGGACTCCCGGAATCGATCGGATGGTTTATCATATAATTTATATAATTTCGTTACATTCTGTACACGAATCGCCGTCTCGCTCATAATTTATCTCTCTTTTTCTTATAACACATCTGCAAAATGCACCTTCAGTCGATTAAACACATTCACACCTATAACAAAGAATAGCAATGTAATAATCCAAAAGGCAAGTGTCCATAACGGCTTCTCCCAAAACCAAATATGATCCAGCAACGCATTTCGAAATCCATCTACAATATAATACATCGGGTTTAATTTAAATACTTTTGCTAAAGTTGGATGGTTCACCAAAATATCCGATATATTCCACATAATTGGAGTCATCCACATTCCAATCTGTAATACAATATTTACAATCTGTGTCAGATCCCGAAAAAAAACAACCACCGCAGATGTAAAATACGCCAATCCTAACACAAGCAGAAAGTTACAGATCATATAATATATAATCTGCAACAAATAAACACTTGGAATATATCCATTACACCAGCATAAAACAATCGTAAATGCCGTAAATATCACATGTACAAAGATTGCCGACAATACTTTCACCAACGGTAATATATCGATGTTAAATACAACTTTCTTTACCAGATAGTTGTACTCGATCAATGCATTTGTTCCACCGTTCAACGCCTCCGAAAAAAAGAACCACGGAACAAGTCCTGCCATCAGCCACAGTACAAATGGGTGTCCACTCGGTCTACCCTGACGCAATCCCACAGTAAATACAAACCAATACACAACAACTGTGACAATCGGCTGCACAAACGCCCAGATTACGCCCAAATAAGAACCAGCAAACCGTGTCTTAAAATCATTCTTCGCCAGATTTCCGATCAATGTCCGATTTTGAACTAATTCGATCGGAAGATTTATAAATTGTCGAAACCGTGAAGTTGTTTTCTTTTCCATGCCTATTTTTTATACTCCTTAATACCACTCCACTTGGTATCCTTCTCTGAGAATGTCAGATCTTCTACCGTCATTCCTTCTGGCATCGGCCATTCTACGCCAATTTCCGGATCAGACCAGAGCAGTCCGCCCTCATCGTTTGGATGATAGAAATCTGTACATTTATAACAAAACTCTGCATGATCAGATAATACGATGAATCCATGCGCAAAGTTCTTTGGAATGAAAAACTGCTTCTTGTTCTCTGCAGACAAGCGAACGCCAAACCATTTACCAAATGTCTTTGATCCTTCCCGCAGATCCACCGCCACATCAAATACCTCTCCACTTACAACACGCACAAGCTTATCCTGTGGATAATTGATCTGGAAATGCAATCCTCGAAGCACACCTTTCTTAGAGCTGGACTGGTTATCCTGTACAAATGTACAATCAATGCCTGCCGCTGCAAAATCATTATAATTGTAGGTCTCCATGAAATAGCCTCTATCATCACCGAATACAGACGGTGTGATTACCTTCAATCCCTCAATCTCTACACCATCTGCTTCACAAGTCTCTACTGTGATTTTTCCAAATTTCTGTTCCATGTCCTTTTCCTTTCATCTATTTCTTATATTTTCTGTCCTTTTTTATTATTTAAAATAAAGTATAAATTTAAAATAGCTGTTAACAATAAATCCTTATTATTTTGATATACATAATTATTGAAATTGTAGCATATAGCTAGCAAAACTGCAAGTTTTAGCTGTTTTGTTCACAAAAACGAGATAGCCATAACGCATTATTTATATTCTTCCATTGTCTTCTCTTTTTGATAGGTATAAAATAATAAGTAATATTGGAGACGTATCGAAGTGGTCATAACGGGGCTGACTCGAAATCAGTTGGCCGGGGTAACCTGGCACGCGGGTTCAAATCCCGCCGTCTCCGCTAATAAAGAAAAATCCTCCCAACATTGCATTTCCCCTGCAACACTGGGAGGATTTGATTTTTCGATTAAATATCTGCTTCCTTCAAATATCTGCTTACCGCATCTGTCCAGACTGGAAGTGGCTCGAAGCCATTTTCTACAAGCTTCTTCTTGTCCAGGCGGCTGTTGTATGGTCTTGCCGCCTTGCTAAGTCCATACTCTGCTGTAGTAACTGGCGTTACCTTCGTAGAAAGTCCATACTGGCGATAGATTTCCACGCAGAAATCATACCATGAGATATAGCCTGTCTTGGCTCCGTTTGCGTCAGCCCCCTCTGGAAGCTCTGCATTTGTGGCATGGTAATAACCATATTTTTCGGTCTCGCACATATCTACGAGCAGACGTGCTAAATCATAAGTATACGTCGGCGTGCCGATCTGATCGCAGACCACGCGTACCTCGTCGTGTGTCTTGCCGACATTGATCATCGTTTTAATGAAATTCTTGCCATTTAAACCAAATACCCACGCGATACGGACGATGAAATATTTCTCTAGTATAGAAGAAACTGCCAATTCTCCGTCCAGCTTTGACTGTCCGTAGACATTGAGCGGCTTGTAATCTTTGCAATCCGGCTCCCAAGGCGTCGTGCCCTGTCCGTCAAATACATAATCCGTTGAAAGGTACAACATCTTGCAGTCCAGCTCCTTGCACACTTCTGCAATGTTTCTTGTGCCGTCAACATTTACCTTTTTTACGGTCGCCTGCTTGTCCTCATCTTCGGCTGCATCCACGGCTGTCCATGCTGCACAATGAATCACAGCGTCCGGTTTGATCTCCATAATCTGTTTCTTCACGGCTGCCTGATCAGTGATGTCCAGACTTACATATGGCATTGTCGTAACTGCCGATCCATCCTGCACACCTGCATAGGTCTCTCCGAGATCGGAACCCACGCCTTCGTGTCCTCGTTTGCTCAGCTCATTCATCACATCATGACCAAGCTGTCCATTTACACCCGTTACAAAAAATTTCATTTTTGATATCCTTTCCATTCAAATCTTTTATATTTTTTCAAAAAATTTGTCCCAATTTTGATTTTCTTTTTCCATTTTAACAACCATCTATGTGTGCGTCAAGCGATGAAAATCGTCATTTTTGACTTAATTTTATTAAGTAAAATTCAAAGTATGCTCTCCAGCGCGTCAATTATGCCAGACCCCTTGTTTTTTTGCTCACTTATGCTACGATGAGGTTGTCCGAGGCAAACACCCTTGGGCAGGAGGAGAGCTGGGGTTATTGATGTTCGAAAGCAATAACTTCAAATGTGTGTTTACATAGAAACCGGACGGAATGGGGAACCGTCCGGTTTTGTATTTAGCTTTTATCTTCGCATTGCATCCCCCCTACATCTCGATTATAATATCCTTATATTACTTCGGAAGAAAGCGGGGAGCTACAACTATGAAGATCATCTTTTGCAAATGGGGAAGCATCTGCGAAAAAGGAATTGCAAATGCAATGCAGCGGTTAGGCATTACAGTTATCACGATGGATCGCAAATTCGAAAGCGTCGACTACGACAAAGGCTATCTGGAAACACTGGCGGATCTGATTCAGAAAAACCTAGATGCGTCCTGTGTGTTCTCCGTGAATTTTCAGCCAATCGTAGCGCGGTGTTGCAAGGTGTTTAAACTACCGTATCTGTCCTGGACGGTCGACTGCCCAAGCTTCCAGCTCTATTCCGAGACGATTGCCTACCCCACAAACCGAATCTTCGTCTTAGATCGTATGCAATGGGAGAAATTCGCCCCGGTCAACCCGGACTGTATCTTCCATCTGCCAATGGGCGCAGATGTTGCAACATGGGACGAAATAAAGGTAACCGCCGAAGATCATCAAAATTACGACTGTGATGTTTCTTTTGTCGGTTCGTTGTACTCTGAGAAAACACGCTACAATTCCATCGAAAAAGATCTGCCGGATGCGATGCGCGGCTATGTCGACGGACTAATTGCCGCCCAGTTAAACGTCTATGGGTACAATCTGTTGGAGGATTCCATCACTGACGAATGGGCGCAGGAATTCAAGAAATATGCCGATTGGGCACCGCTTGGCGAAGACTACGCGGAAGATGTGAAAGGCATCGTTGCCGACACCTATCTCGGCTACAAATGCACCGAGCAGGAACGCATCCGCACCTGCAATGCAATTGGCGCGCATTTTGAGGAATTACGGGAACAAGGGATAAACTATCAATTTGACCTGTGGACGCTGACTGATACCGCACCACTAAAACATGTCCGGTGTCGTGGCGGCGCTGATTCCAACAATATGATGCCGCAGATCATCAAATGCAGCAAAATCAACCTGAACATGACAAACCGCCCGATCAAAACCGGACTGCCACTCCGTATCTTCGATCTCATGGCATGTGGCGGCTTCGTACTGTCGAATTATCAATCTGAAATCCCGGAGATTTTCGTCCCGGACGAAGATATCGTCCTCTATGACAGCATCCCGGATATGCTCGCCAAAATCGACTATTATCTGGAACATGATGATGAGCGGAAACAGATCGCAAAAAATGGATACGAGAAAGTGAAAGAATATCACAGTTACGATGTGAGAATAGTGACAATGTTGAAAGCAGCCGGGATTATTTAATCCCGGCTATATCCATATCAGAGTTTACACATTCCCTGAACGTTCTGTTCTGTGAAAATCGGAAGATTGACGGAAGATATCACAGGTATGCCATAAAAATCTGCCATATCCATATGCTTTACATTATCCAGGCTACGGTTTGTAATATACGCATCGCTCTGTGCAAACAGACCCCGTTCGTCATCCAGATTCCCCACATATACATTCACATAACAATCCACATCCGCATACTGCTCAAACAACCGATCCAATATAGCGAGCTTGTCCGGAACAAATGCATCCTCCTTTACATACAGCAGCAATTCACAATTCGTATTCGCATAGGAGCTCACGAATGCATCGATCACACGCGGATAAGTTGGATAATCCTGTTCAAAATCCGGAATATACAACAGCCGTTTATCTTCACCAGAAAAATTTTTTTCGATCGAGTTAATTTCGATCTGCGGAATCCGGGTGATTTCCTGTTCCGCTTCCGGCAGATACCTTTCTATAAATGGGTCTATCTCATCCAGCAACAGCTCCGATGCCGCACGGACTTCCTCTGCAGCCCAGTTCCACCAGCGGATCTTATTGAGTGCAGCAATCTGCTCCGGCTCGAACCGGTATCCTATCACCTTCGCTGGATTCCCGGCAACAATCGCATAGGCGGGTACATCCTTCGTAACCACAGCCCCGGCTGCCACAACCGCTCCATTTCCAATCGTTATGCCACCAAGCATAATTACACCATTTCCGATCCAGCAGTCATTCATGATAACGATCTGACCTTTGCGGCGGGTGAGATGCGGACGCTGATATGCCACACCACTTATCCGCCCCTGGCAAACCCGCTTGTAATCATGGTTTAAATCAATGATCATCTTGGTATCTCTTGCAATAGAAGAATATCGTCCTACCTGGATACTGTACAACAGATCCTGATCCGGACCCGCTTCCACCTGCGTTTCTTCTATATAGCTGTCCCGACCGATACACAACATCGGCAAATTTTTATGTTCTTCAAATAAATCATTCCAATAAACAGTATCTTCCGTCACACTGTATTGTGGAACATTTAATGTAATCGACATATTCCTGCCTCCTGCTTTTTTGACAAAGCTACATCGTCCCATACTCCTTCAATAGCTTTTCCCGTTCCTCATAATAATTCTTGAGATTCACGAATCCATCATCATGAATACACCACGGCGTCTCCATATACGGAACCACAACCTTATACCCATGCCGGATAAATTCCAGACTCTGCGATACATCATAGAAATCCCACTTATCAAACAGATCATCACGCCACGGAATATCGTATTGCGTAGCCATCAAAAGTCCATCGATGGCCTCTACCTCGATAACACCATTTTTTGCTTCTTCCGGATATTCATAATCGAACATTCCCATCGCACTCACATTACACGTATACAATGCCCCTACACGCCATGCCCACCATGGGATTTTATTCTCCGGTAAGTGAGGGGTTCCAACCATGCCAACCATACCAATCTCCGGGTCTTCAAATATATGTAACAGTCTTGCAATAAAATCCGGTTCCACAATCATCACATCCTGATGCAGATACACTTTATACTTTGCATCACTTGCGCGCATTCCTTCGTTGTACCCGGAAGTCAGGCTTTTCGCCTCCTTGATGCTGATCGCATCAATCTCATACCCTTGCGGCACATGTAATTTACTTATAAAATGCATTGCCTCTGCCTCATACTGTGCATCATTTGTACACATGATGAAGCATATCTTTTTCTCGTTCATCTCTTATCCTCTTCCACTTATTCACCGTGACTATAACAAGCATATTTCATTGTCTCTATCTACAAATTTAAGCCCATATTTTTTCTTAATCTATCCATCACCATTTCCGGTTCCAGACAAGAAATGCGAACCAGTCCCCGTAGTAGCTCCGGCTGCATATCATACTGTGCTACAACGCTTCTAAGCAGTTCTTCTGACTCTTTCTCCTGCAGAAACACGATTTCCCACAAGAGGAATTTCACCTGCTGTACAATAGCTATCAGATCCTCCAGATTGTCTGCAAGATCAAACAAAGTCCACGCTTCACCCACATTCTTCTCTGCCTGGTAAATCTGTGTAAAAATAACAATCCATGCATACGACGTGTTCCGTTTGGCAACATTTTCTGTCATTGCATCATCGACAAGCTTTTCAATCAGTCCATAGCTTTCCGCGCTATGCATCTGCAGGAGTTTATTAAATATCTCTATTTTTCTGGCAATCAGAGCATCATACTGCGCATGCCATTCCCGCTCATCCTGCGACAGGAGCTTTGCATAAGCTTCTGAGCCTTTATCAATTTCCGGTTCTTTCTGCATCCCCATGTTTCGTTCTATATCCCTTCTGTATTTTATCCTTCATCTTCCTTCACTTTATCTATATAACACCAGAATGTCAATTAAAACCTGTCATTCTCCATACATGTATCAAAAAGTATCCCAAAGGCGCGGTTATGCTTGACACCTCCCGCAATCCCATCCATAATGAAACTATCATTTAAACGGAGCGTACAAAACATGCCAAATCTATCTATTTGCATCATTACAAAAAATGAATGCGATAATTTAAAAATATGCCTAGAACGGATCAAAGATCTCGGCTGTGAGATTGTTGTTGTGGACACTGGTTCCTCAGATAACTCCAAGAAGATTGCTTCTGCAGTTACCCCATGTGTGTATGATTTTGTATGGTGTGATGATTTTTCTGCTGCCCGAAATTTCGCGATACAAAAAGCTGCCAATGACTGGATTTTATTCCTGGATTCTGATGAGTTTGTCGATGCGTTTGACATGCCGAAGCTGCTGGAACAGTTGCAGGCAATGCCAGCTTCCATCGGTCATATCCACATCAAGAGCTTATATGAAAATGATGGCCAGACGATGAGCAGTACCGAACCGATTGCGCGTCTCTTCTCCCGCAAGTTATATCATTTTGAAGGGCGGATTCACGAACAAATTGTCCCACTGGGTGCATCCACAGAGCCGGATTATTTTGATGCGCCCGTGTATGTCACCCATGTCGGATATCAGGGAAATGAAGCATACCGAACTGAAAAGGCAAACCGGAATCTGAAACTTTTATTACAGGAATTAGAAGCACAACCGGACGATCCTTACACGCTTTACCAGATTGGCAATTCTTATTTTTATTCCAAACAGTACGAGCAGGCAATTCCTTATTTTGAACGGGCGATGGAACTGCCGCTGGACACCAAACTCAGCTATGTTCACAGTATCATCAACCTCTACGGCTACTGTCTGATCAACACGAAACAGTTTGCAGATGCCCTTATGTTAGAAGCAGTCTATGATGATTTCAAAGGGGACGCAGATTACCTGTTTGTCCTTGGTCTGATCTATATGAACAACGCACAGTTTTCGAAGGCAATCGAAAGTTTCCTCTCCGCAACCAAGCTTCCAACCAGTGTGGTAGATGGGGTCAATTCATATTCTGCCTTTCACAATGTAGGTGTGATTTTGGAATGTCTGGGAGATAAAACAAACGCTATCTCCTATTATGAGAAAGCGGGCGATTATGCTCCTGCACGTGCCGGAATCGAGCGGTGTAAACAGGTATAAGGAAAGGATTTTAACATGAAGATTATTTTTTGCAGACATCATAGCATATGCGAACCGGGCATCCTCAAAAGTCTGACCCGGCTTGGTCATGAGGTCGTTGAATTTATGCACGACCGGGAACCACAGGATTACGACAAAGATTACTTGCTGCGATTGGCGGCCTTGCTCCAACAAACGCCGGATGCTGCGGCAGTGCTTTCTGTCTGCTTTTCACCAATCATCGCACGCGCAAGCAAACCTTTTGGAATTCCATATATTTCCTATACCGTGGATAGCCCTTGCTCTACCCTTTACTCAAAGACGATGGAATATCCACACAATCGTCTGTTCCTATTCGACAAGCTGCAGCTCGCCAAATTCGAGCACCGCAATCCGGGAAATTGTTTTCACACACTGCTTGCTTGTGATATCGAGCATTTTGACAACGTTACAGTCTCTTCTACAGATATGAAAGAGTATGGCACAGACGTTTCCTTTGTTGGCTCCCTGTACTCCGAGAAGAACAGCTATGATGACATTGCCGATAAACTTCCTGCATATATGCGCGGGTATGTGGAGGGACTTTGCTCCGCCCAGAAAAATGTCTACGGCTATAATTTTATCGAAGATGCACTCACCGACGAATGGGTGTCCGACTTTGTTTCCACCGTTGGCTTCGATCCACTCCCGGCTGATTACGAGACCGATTTAAAAGGAATTATCGCAGATACCTATCTCAACTGCCGATGCACAGAGCTGGAACGGAAGCATACTCTGGATGCAATTAGCAGGCATTTTCATGTTGATCTGTACACACAGAGCGATTCTTCTATGCTGCCTCATGTCAAAAACCGAGGTATCGCAGATTCTGAACGTGTGATGCCGAAGATCTTTAAATGCAGCAAAATCAATTTAAATATGACACTTCGCTCCATCAAATCCGGTATTCCACAGCGAGCGTTTGACATCATGGGATGCGGCGGGTTCCTCATGTCCAACTATCAGCCGGAGCTTGCAGAATATTTCATACCCGGGGAGGATTTGGTACTCTATGACAGTGTCGATGATCTGATTCAGAAGATTGATTATTATTTATCCCACGAAGAGGAACGATTACAGATTGCCAAAAATGGCTATGAAAAAGTCAAGCGCTATCATACCTATGACACACGCCTGACCGAGATTCTAAATACAGTTATATCTGACTGACTTTATCCTGAATCAGTCAGACATAACTGCATAAATATTCCATTACTCATCTGCTAAGATCAGCTGTTTCACACGCTCAATTCCTTTGCGCAGATCATGCGATAACATGAGATTCCGCATCTCCGCACGGATCTGCGGAGTCTCTACGACAAACCGGAAGGTCTTCTCCAATGTTTCATCACTCACCTGATTTCCCATACCAAGATTTAAGAAACCATTGTGCATCTGTGCGAAGGTGTGCTTCGTCTCGCGCTCATTCTGTGCCAGAACAATGGCGGGAACGCCCATCGCCGCAAGCTCATACACGGTTCTTCCCTGCGAGGTAATTGCCAGATCCGCATCGGACAGGGCATCACTCACGCGCTTGATATCCGTTACCACCTTGATCTTGCAAGCTTCATCATCTGACAGCTTATGTACATGGTTATCATATCCGGCGCCAAGTACAAACCGGAAGCTGATCTGAGGGAAATCCGCATGCATTTTCTTCGCCAGATTATACGCACGACAGGTGAAATCCGAAGGATCACTGCCGCCGAATAACACAACTACCTTCTTTACCTGCTCATGGTACTCTGCACATGGCGCAATCAGGAATTCATCCTTCAGGCAGACATATTTTTCACCCCAGTAGTAATTTTCACCTTTGCTGTCGTCCTCATACAATGCGTTGATCGTTGCATCTGCCACATCCGCGCCTGAGCCAATATCCTCCAACGTCACAACACGCTTTGCAAGCTGTTTTAACTTTAATATATATTCCCGCTCGGTGTTCAGACAGTCATGGACGATCACATCCGGATGCCACTTTCCTGCAAATGCATAAAATTCCTCATCATTGCCAACCGACTGGACACGCATATGGGAATCCAGTAATTTCTGATATCCCTCTTTCCGGTCTTCCCGCGTCACAAACAAGATCTCATGTCCCGTCAGACTGTACGCAAGTGTCAAGCAACGATAGATATGTCCCATGCCCAATTCCCGATATCCATCGACGCGGAATAAGATACGTTTCTTCGACAGCTCCTGCTCACATACGATCCAATCTGCATAACTGTCAATATCAATTGCCTCTTTCTCCGGCATTTCATAGACAGACGCCTTTACTCCAATCCGGTTATTCTCCGACATACACTCCCGTCTTGTAATCAGAAAGGCACCCGCCTCCAGGAAATTTGGCGGAAGCTGCTGTCGGTTCAGACGTTTCTCATAATTTGGAACACATCTGCCATCCTTCGTCGTCCATGAGAGATGTGGTTTGTTTACCGCGCTGATGTAGGTGTCATAATCGCTTTCCAAAAATGATTTCAATGCTCCATCCAGCGTCTCCACTGTCAGAAGCGGGGAGGTCGCCTGCAGTGTTACGACCACATCGTACTTCTTTCCGGTCTCCTGTTCCATCCGGAGCACGGCGTCATAAATCACCGGATCCAGTGTCACCGCATCCTGCGCCAGTGCACTATTACGGTTCATGGCTTTTGCGCCATACATCGCAGCGATGCTTAAGATTTCTTCATCATCGGAAGACACCACCACATCATCAATATAAGAGCACGCAAGTGCATTTTGAATGGAATAATAAATCAAAGGTTTCCCGTGCATCAGCCGTACGTTTTTTCTTGGAATTCCTTTGGACCCGCCACGTGCGGGGATAACTGCGAGTACCATTTCCTGCCTCCTTATTTTTCATCTGCAAGTGTCTGAGTTTCCGTTCTTCTATGTACCATACACATCACTGTGCGGCATATATATCATCTACACAGCTCTCACCCACCTGAATCACGCTACTTTCGATTGCGAAAATATCTATACCTTGCTATAATTTTATCAGATAAACCCGAAGAGTACAACCGCATGGTGCAATGCACAGAAAGGATGCTATATGAGTACAATTATTGACCGCGCGCTGGCAGGCAAGTTCGTCCTGATTGCAGAAATCGGAGTAAATTATTATGACATCGCAACAAAGTTTGACATTTCATTGATGGATGCCGCAAAGCTGATGATCAAAGAAGCGAAAGATGCCGGTATCCACGCTGTAAAATTCCAGAGCTATAAGGCTGGCACACTGGCTGCAAAAGCCTCCCCATCTTATTGGGATACCACGGAAGAGCCAACTACCTCCCAGTATGAACTTTTTCAGAAATTCGACCATTTCGGCGAAGCGGAATACCGCGAATTAAAAGACTTCTGCGATAAGCTCGGAATCGAGTTTTTGTCAACTGCTTTTGACCTTGCTTCCGCAGACTACTTAGATTCCATGATGGACGTCTACAAGATTTCTTCGTCTGACCTGAACAACCTGCCATTCGTCGAATATCAGGCGCGAAAAGGAAAGCCGATGCTGATCTCTGTCGGAGCTTCCAACGAGGACGAGATTACCCGTACCCTGTCTCTGGTTCGAAGTGTCAACGACCAGTCAATCGCGCTGCTTCACTGCGTGCTGGAATATCCGACACCGTACGAACATGCAAACCTGAACAAGATCACTTCCTTGAAAAAAAGCTACGCAGAAGATCCAATTTACGCTGATAAAAATGGTTCTCCAATCCTCATTGGCTATTCGGATCATACGAAGCCGGATACCTGCGCCGATGTGATCAAAACTGCATATAATCTTGGAGCTGTCATCATAGAGAAGCATTTTACATTGGACAAAACACTGAAGGGCAACGACCACTATCACGCGATGGACCCGGATGATGCAAGAAATATCCTGAAGGGGATTGCATTCATCGACACCCTGCGAGGCAGCTATGATCTGAAATGTCTGGACTCCGAGGCATCTGCCCGCTCCAACGCCAGACGTTCGATCGTCACCACCTGCGACATCAAAAAAGGCGCGATCCTCACACCGGAGATGCTTACTTACAAGCGTCCCGGCACGGGAATCCCACCTGAAAAGATGAATGAAATCATCGGAAGAACTATGGCTGTTGATGTCAAAGAGGATACAATCCTGCAAGAAGGGATGCTTTCGTAACATAACTATCGAAAAAATCCCCATTTTGAATATTTTTCTATAGAAAAATATTTTAGTTTTCTATTTTTTTTGCAAAATACGCCCCAATCTGTGCAATCAACGTGAGTGCCTGCGCCTTTAGTTCCTGCGGAAATGCCGTCAGGACGGGCGCAGTCTCAAAGCTGAGCACCTGATCAAAGCCAATCTTACGCAATCCCCGGATAAATCCTTCCCAATCTGTGGAAGTCACATTCTCACGCGCTCTCGTGAAGGTGAATGGTATCTGATGCAGATCCGCCACTCCATCATTGTCATGGATATGCAGAACTTTAAGCCTTGAACCAAGCGTCGTCAGAAAATCTTCGAAATCAAGTCCAACCAGATTAGCATGTCCGGTATCAAAGCAAAAGCCTAACACCTCCGCCTGATACCTCTCGTTCATCCGGTCGATCCGCGCAGCCGCCTTCCTGGCGTCACAGCAAGGGCCTTCTACCAGATGTCCGCCGATTCCACCATACAGATTCTCGATGCAGATCGTGATTCCCATCTCCTTTGCCAGAGGGGCTATCGTATTCAGGAAACGTTCGGTATAATCCCATTCCGCTTCTTCCGAGCCAAGGAACCGCGCCAGCTTAAACCCATGCACGACAATATTTTTACATTCTAAGAAATGGCAGATATGCATGCTTTTCACCGCCATTTCCTTCTGCAGGAACTCATTGATTTCTTTCTTGCCATTCGGGATATATACCGGATATGGCATGTGCATCTGATTGATCCGGATTCCCGCCTTTTTCGCGCCTTCCTTATGCGCCGAGAAAAACTGCTCTAGTTCCTGGATTGACTGACTAAAAAAAGCATTTACCTTTCCCTCATATAAATCCTTGTTCGTCAGATAACTGTTCAAACTAAAATCTGTACAGGAAAATCCAGCATCCTTCAACATCCGGAATCCTTTCTCCGGGCACGAATCCTCCACGACATTCCTGCTTTGTACACCAATCTCAAGCATTATTTTCTCCCTTCGTCCGTCAACCGCTCGAAATGAAACTGCGGCAGATACTCATCATTGAAATAAACGATCGGATTCGGGAGTCCCATCTTTCGAAGTTGCTGCTCAATCTCGCGGTAATAGATATTACAGATAAAGACTGCGGTATCCTTGTCCAGTTTCTTCAAATCCTCCGGATTATGAATCTCCAACCCATCGAGTCTGCTTCCCCATAAATGCGGGTTATTGTCACAGGTATAGAGCGGCGGGTACTTCTCACCATAACATTTCAGATAATTCCGGCACATATTGCCTGCTCCGAACAGCACACGGCTCTCATATCGGGCAAGCGTCGTCTCGATCCCGATCTGCCAGCACAGATAATCTGCCACCTGCTTTGCGTACCGCAGCAACGCAGGACGAAGTAATGGTGATGTGGCTGACACGGTATCCTCCAGATTCAGAATCAAAATCCCATCAAAACCAATCTTCCTCAACCCACGGATCAACCCGAGCCAGTCCGTCCGCAAGGTCTTCTTATACGCTGCTGTAAACGGAAGCAGTGCCTGCGCTTCGCTTCCATTTCCATCCTGCAAGATCACCGCTTTCACCCGATTCCCAAGCGGCGTAATATATTCATTCAGATCCTGTCCGCATACATTGCAGACTCCCATATCCACGCAGAATCCAAAGCGCGCTTCTCCTGCTTCCGTATTCAATGCATCGACCCACGCCACAGCTTCTGCCGCATCCGAGCATACGCCCCGTATCAGATGTCCACCGACATTCCGACACATGTTTTTCAGTAATATCTTCACATTATGCGTTCTCGCTTCATCGAGCAAGGACAGATAATATTCGCGGTTGACCGTCCATAATGCATCTTTTTCTACGTCCTCCACGATCGGTTCGACAATCCGGTACTCACATGCCGCATCGCCCCACACATCCGTCTCATCCTCAGAAAGTCCGCAGATTACGCCCTGATCCAGAAATCCGGCATCCGCAATATCCATGATACCCTGTCTTGGACGATCCTTATCTACAATTCCTTTTGGTGAACATACTATCTTCATGTTATAATCTCCACTTCTAAGATTTCGGTCACTTCATCCGTGCATACATTACTTTCCAAACCGATCGCTATAGCCTCTCACGAATCTCCGTCGAACTGATTCCCTTCGTATAATCAAAGAATACGAGGTCTGCACCATGCTTGTTCAAATATTCCTTCTCTGCAAGCCAGCTCCCATCATCGCCATGATCATCACCGGAAAACTGCACATCGAACTGAAACATCTTATACGCATCCCGGATTCCTCCAAAACCTGTCGGAAGTGCTTCCACCTGATCCGCATACCGGCATGCCTTGACAACCTCGACACGATCTTCACAGGAAATCACCGGATACTTGTTTTTCTGCCGGTAACAATCTTCATCCGACACAACCCCTATAATCAGATAATCACACAGCTCCTTGGCTCTCTGTAACAGACGCACATGTCCTGTATGGAACATGTCAAATACACCTGCAACATATCCGATATGATATTTCTTTTTTTCTACTTTTTTTGCATTGTCACTCTTCATGTTTGCATCCGAATCTGCCTTTGGATCAATCGGCTCCTGCCTAAATACCGGTTTCGCATACGAACGGCTTGTATCAAAGATTCCATAATCTGTGATACCCATCGTTTCTAATTGCTTCGCTACAGATAAATAGTTCTTAATGCAGATAAACACCTTAAATTTTGTTATATCTATCTTATTTAAAAAGTCCGGTGATTCTATTTTAACTCCTTGAATCTCTTGTCCCCATTTGTTAGGATTATTATCTATGATTGTAGAGATATGATACTCTTTACTGTACATTGCTAAAAAACGTTTTGTATATACTCCTGAACCAAACAAAATCAAATTCCGTGTTCCAATATCTTTCAATGGATTCACAAAAAACCGTTCATATTCTGCTTCTGAATAATTCATTCTTTTACGATTTGCTTCCACAATATCATTATTACTTCTTGTTTTAGAATAATATAAGCACAGTTTATCCTGGTTTCGAATCTGCGCTATATAGTTCCACACAAATCTTCTATAAGAATCAATTTTCTTATCTATTTTATATCTCTTTAATAATTCTATTTTGGGTATCGTTTTTTCAAGTTTTGGTTCACCTTCATACACTAAATCAATAAGTCTCGTAACAATAACTCCAACAGGGCAATTTTCAATCGCAAACTCTTGATCAAAGAACGTAAACTCTCCATCTTCAACAAAGCAGTTTAACGGCACAAGATCATAATACCCCCTTTCCAGTATCTGATCTTCTTCATCTTCAAAAAGACCAGAAGAAATCTCAGAAGACTGAAGAATTATTCTATAAAATCTATCCATCGCTTCAATAAATGATTTTTTATCCTCAAACGCAATACGTCTAAAAAATGATAATGCATTTTCACCTTTACTATATGGCATCCTATATACATCATCTTTTAAATCTGCCGGAATCATATGTATTCCCCGTTTTTCCAACTCGTTATTGTGATTCATCAATTCCAAAAGTCGTCTTTTCCCTTCTGAATAAACGGCTCTCTTTTCTACCTTTTCTTTATATATAATTGTTTGGAGCGCATTATTGACTCCTCTATCCAACGATGACGTTACATGCAGCACTTCATTTCCAACATCAAACGGTAACCGATTCTGAGATTTTGACGATATAATCAAAAAAGCATTTGCCATAGAATGAAATAAATTATTTTCAATCATACCGGTATACAGATACTGCTCTTCCAAAAAAACAGTATCCGGATAATGATACATTGGGGAACACCGAATATTCAATTCTTCATTTGGCGTGTATCCGTCTTTCAAAATATGAAACGGACTTTCCAAACCCGGAAATACAGAAAGAAATTCCGATTGGCAAAAGCCTGTCTGATTCAACATTTTTTTCAGCTTAGCTTTGTCATACATTCTCCCTGAAAAAATATCCTCTTTCTGTGTACTTGCTTTTCTATAATCTTCTATCCCATCAAAATTACGTCCGGTATATGGGTCTCTATCCCCGCAAAAGTAACGAATTCCAAATCGATTATGCGCCAGAAGGAATAATAACCCATTTGCATTTAATAATTGGCGCACAGAACTTATCAGTTGCTCTGGTTTCTCAAATTTCTCAAAGCATTCAGAAAGTATTGCAATATCATAATTCCCGATATTCGCCTTCCATTGCATCCACTCTCTAATATCAAGAAAATCCACTCCTGCTATTTTTCCAACACCGGAATCTTCTTGCAGACATTCATATAATGGATCCGTAGGGTATCCTATATATACCACACTATCTGTTTTCCGAAAGATATACCATTTTAAGATTGCTTTAGGAAGTTCCCTCTCTATATCTATATCTATATCTTTATTATTCATTGCTGAATTTCCTTTCAAACAATTCCCTAAATTCAAATATCAATTTAATCACATGGATAAATCACTATATGACTATCATCGATACCATCATTTATGAGCTGTAAATAAATTTCTCTCGAATTATTTTTATTTGCAACAACGTATACTGCTTGTTTGTACATTTTTTTGCACTTGCTCAAATCCAAAACCGGAAGTTTTTCTGTTATATCCGTCTGCTTTTCAGTACAATTATCACAAAAAGCAACAATACGAAAGTTTCGGGCAAGTAAAAATTTCAACGCATATTTCCCTAGCAAACCTGCTCCAAATATAACCACCGAACGCGTTCCAATTGCGTCACATATTTCGTTCCGCTTTTTTTCTCTGACTTCAAATTTTCGTCTTTCTTCATATATATACTTTGTTTCGTCTTCCAGAAAATGTTTATATTCCTCTTTGTTCCTTTCATCTATACTTAAAGTATAATGATCTTTTAATTGCTTTTTGAACCAGTCATATGCCTCTTTTACATATTCTGAATTAATATCATACTTCACTGCCGGAAGGACCTTTTTTAATTCTCCCAAAAAGCACCCTAACATTCTTGAAAAAAAACCAGCTTTATTCTTAATCTTATTGTACAGCTCTTTTTGTTGAAGCAATCGCTCAAATTCCGCTTTCGCATACATGAGAACCTTGGGGGACAACGTAGAAGCCTCTTCTCGATCCACTCTATATCTGTACAACGACTGGCTTGTATAGCATGCTTTTTTTGCACATCCAACAACTTGCTGCATAAACCCGATATCCTGATAGGCAGCCCCTGCCGATTCATTAAAGCTAATACTATTTTCTTCTAAAAAAGACTTACGATATATTCCACTCCACACAGATGTATCATTTGCATATATGTATGCGATGTCACTCGGCTCTACTATTCGATTAATCAATTCTGTATGATTACCAAAACTTTGATGTCTCCATCTTACCTCATTATTCGAATCAATCGATACAAACATATCAAACATTCCTTTGGCATAATCAAGTTGATGTTCTATTGCAAGCCCATACAATACTTCATACATATTAGAATCTACAAAATCATCCGTTTCGACAATTCCAATATAATCCCCACGTGCCATACAGATTCCAAGATTCACTTGATAACCATAACTTTTCACTGGAGAATGAACAAGTTTTATTCTCTTATCCTTATTACTATAATTCTCCAATATTTCCAATGTTCCATCTGTCGAGCCTGCATCAACGCATATAATCTCAATATCCTGCAACGACTGATTTATCACGCTTTTAATACATTTTTCTATATATGGGGCAACATTCAACGATGGCATAATAACCGATACTTTCATTACAGCCTCTTTTCTATTCTAATATAAAGTCCCGGTAAGAAGTTTCTCTCCAAACGACCTTATCTTCTTCAACCGCATAATCTTTTGTCAGTTCTTTCATTACTTCTATAGCAATATTCTGACTTTTGATTGCTATTATCAGATAATCAAATTTTTTATCTACTATTTCTTTTATTGCAGTAATCTCATACATACACTGTTCTGTTTTTCCTTCTGGATTCTTATCAACCCAGGCAACAACATTTTCTTTATATCCTAAGGAATCAAGCTCTCGATATAACGCCTGTCCACAAGCGCCTGCTCCATATATAACTATTCTTTTTCCAAATATATCCTTATATTTTGAGAAATCCCATTTCGCATATGCCAATGTATCAATATTATATAACACTTTCAATGTATGGCTCTCAAGCTGGAACAAATAATGTTTTAACTGTTTCAGTAGAGAATTTGCGCAATTACTTTCCATAAACGCATCTCTTAATCCGTTATATAGATAATACGTATTTATAGCAAGTTTTTCGTTTGCCGCTCTACACATAGAATTGTTTCGAATATAATAATGATAATATGCTTCGTTTAGGATATAAATACGCTTACATCTTAGACAATATGGATAAATAGTTAACGCATCTTCCCCATAAAACACTCGAGTGTCTATCTCTCCATATATATCCTGTAAAATCTGTCTTCGATATAGTTTATTAACAAGGGTACACTTTAATCCCATTTCATTTTTTTTAAAATCATGTAACATCGATGGATAAATTGCCGATTCCAGATTAACATAAACTCCTTCCGGATAAAGATCATACCATTCTTTTCTCGAACCATCTGCGTAATCACGATATATTCCAGACGTTACCAAATCACACTCATTTTCTTCCATACATTGTACTAATCTTTCATACATTATTGGCTCTATCCAATCATCACTATCAACAAAACCAACAATCTCCCCTTCGGCAAGTTCAATTCCTCTTTTCCGAGTAGAAATCAAACCAATATTTGTCTGTGTAAAAAGTCTTATTCTGGAATCTTTTTCCTGATATTCCTTTGCAATACTATAACTATCATCCGATGATCCGTCATCAATCAGAATAATATCAAGATTTTTATAAGTTTGAGAGATGACACTCTTTAAGCATTTGTGTAAATATTGTGCTGCATTGTAAATCGGGATAATAACTGATACCTTTTTCTCTGTCATATCATTTATCCTCCCCGTATAATTGCTCTGCTATTGGAATCGGATAATTTACTGCATCTATACCATGACATCTATGACACATATCTAAATAACCTTTTTCCGAATATCCAAGATTAAACTCCAACAACACCTTTTTATAGTTATCACTCTTTAGTAGCTCCAAATCTAGATAGTCATCCTGTCCCTCATTAAAATGAAGGTTGTCAGATACACTTCTTGCCATTACGCAAAAATACAGCTTATTGCCTCGCACTTCTCTGCATGGAGTTAAGCATCTGTCGAATGTCTGTGTTAACTCCTCTTCATCCATATCTTTGTTCAAATAGTCAAAACCATAATCAATCCAATAGCCATCTTCATCATACAATTTATATTCAATTCCATATTCTTGCAGTTTTTTTATCAATTTCATATGTGACTGATGCAATCGTGGCAATGCCTTTGCATAATTAGATATTCGATAAAGCACTTGATATTTTTGGCATACTTTTAATGTTTCTTCATCCGGGGCAATTGTTCCATTTGTTGTAATACTAAAAATTCCTATTTGGCTTCTATATTTGTTTCCTATGTACACAATTGCTTTTGAGAGGCCTTTATATAATAACGGTTCACCTCCAATTAATACAAATTCATTTATATAGTCCACTTTCGAAAAGAACATATCTGCACTTTTATATACTTCTGATAAATCTAAATCTTGTGTCTGATTACCAACATTATAACAGGCATGTGCACATTTTTTACATTTCAATGAACATCTTTCAGTCAATGTAATTTGCGCCAAGCTCATATAAGTTTTATTTAAAAAATATGTAGCGATAACTGGAAGAATTTTGTTATGAAATTCATCGTCAAAAAAGAAATCTCTTCCATGAATTAAATTCTCCTTTTCAAGCTGTTTCGCAATTTCAAGAGAATATTTTTTTGAAACACCTATAACAATTGCAATATGTGAATTTTCAGATATATACTTGTCCAATGACATAATTGTATGTCCTAACAGCCGCTGTCCTTGTCGTTCTTTATTATTGTCGATGAATCCTCCTAATATCCCAAATGCTCTAATACAGCGTCCGGTATTTTCGCCAATTTGTCCCGCTCCAAAAATATAAATATTTCTGTGAAACTCATCTTTTATAGAAGCAGAAAATTCATCGAATTCATGTCCTCTATTTGTCCATTTCATCGCTTATTTTTTCCTCTTTATATTATTTTTTGTTCTGAAACTCCCATTTTCATTAAAACATTCTTCATTTCTATTCTTGCTGATTCATTTACTCTTGCAATCACAACATAATCGTATTCAATGTTCAGTATATCTTCAATAGGATATATAATGTTTTCTTCCTGGACATACTTATCAATCCATAATATTACTTCGCAATACTTACTTTTTTGTACCTGCTCATAATATGCTCTACCAACAGCACCGGCACCATATAACACAATGCGAGATTTTTTTTCCACATTTGCAAATGGAAAAAGCCACTTATAATTATTGGATATCATACCTTTGTATTTTTTTCTGTGAAGCTGGACTGAATTCATATAAAACATATCCAACTGCTCTTCCATAATTGAAACTACCCCTAATTGCTGAAATTGCATTTTCAAATATTCATATAATTTAAATGTCTTCTCAAAAAAATCTTCTTCCACAAAATACGGTGCCGTTATTGTTCTTTCTCGTTGTCTATGATAATAATATGGAGCCGTTGAGATATATATTTTATTCACTCTAAAAATTAATGGATAAATAATCGCCGAATCCTCACCATACAAAAAATTATTTCCGGCTATCTGTGTATATTGTTCTTTTACAAGCTCTGTTTTAATTATTTTCATACAGAGTGAAGGATCTAAGCACCAGCCATCTTTTTCCTTACTCCATAACATTTTTTTTATTATAGAGTCTTCAATTTCCTTTTTCTCATATATTCCTTCTTGAAATTCAGAACATAAGTCATAAGCATAATCATCTTCATTCCAATATCTTATGCATCCACAAGTCACGATATCTGCGTCATACTCATCCGCCTTGCTCAGCATATATTCATACATTCCACCCGCAATAAAATCATCTGCATCCACAAACGTAACATATTTCGTATCCGCTTCCCTTAAACCTCTTTCTCTTGCTGCAATTAGTCCCTTGTGTTCTTGATGAATCACCGTCATTTTTTGTTTATATCTATCGCATATTTTCTCACTTTCATCCGTAGATCCATCATCAACAACTACTATTTTTATTTTATTTAAATTTTGACTTAGTACACTATCTAAACACTGTTTAAGATAAGCGATTTTATTATATACTGGTATAATAACTGTTAATAATTTATCCATACTTATTAATCTCCATTACTCCTAATTCAACAACGGTTATTTTTTATTACTGCATTACCCCCTTAATTCTTATCAAAAATAGCATAATCTTTTATTATATTTTCAATTTGAGAATATTTACTATTATTCAAATCCTTATTACTTACCCAAGACTCATCATAGTGATGAATGCTAATTGTATTCTTAGTTAATTTTACACTTCCCCCACTGTAACCTTGAGGATCTAACCAATCCGTAGGTAATATTATATTACCATTAATATTCTGCACTTCATTATTACATTTGAGGGCATATTTTTTTAAGTGAACTGTTTGATAATATGGTGAAGCAATCATATTTAACTTACCATTCTCATCAACAAAAGAAATCTTATCATATTCGTCTCTGAGTTCACCAATCAATTTATTATTCTTTTTGGCGCCGAATCCCAACCCCAAATTAATCCAGTAATTTCTTTGAAACCCCATAAAACCATCATATTTCATCAACATATCTGGTCTATTTAGCATCTCTACATCCGTATCAAGGTAAATTCCACCATATTTATATAATATATCTAACCTTGCATAATCTGGGACAAATCCCCATTTTCCATGCTTATATGCTTCATACATATATTTGTTTTTTTTAACGTCATAATTGGATTCATTCCATTGCAAAATCTCATAATCCGGGCATATCTTTTTCCAACTATCAATACATTTTTTGTTTTTTTCAGGTATATCGTTCCCTCCAAACCAACAATAGTGTATCGTTTTGGGAATAATATCTTTTCTAACAGGAGAAATTAAATCACTTCTTTTATTATTCACCATCATTGACATTATCGGATATATATAACAATCAACATCGTAGTCTGCAAATATATTTTCTAATTTCAGAATCATCTCATAACAATACATCGTGGTAATTAAAAAGACACAATTTTTAAAATTAATATTTGATATATTTCCAAAATTAATTCTTTGAATCCAATATCCATTACAATTTATTTTCTCATCTTTTAAATTTGAATCAACCACACATTGAATCTTATCTAAAAAACAATTGTCCATTGTAATAAACATATCTTGAAATAACTTTCCCGCTCCAAAGCAAATTATACTTTTATCAATATTTAATTCCATAAATTCTGATAAGTTTTTATTAATTAGCTTCATAAATTCACCTTGTTTTCTGAATCGCTGCAGGAATACTTCTTGATCTCACGCAGGAGCCATTACAATATTTACATGCAGTCAAACTTTCTGTATTATTAATAACTTTTAATAATTTCTTCCTATTGATTCTTGGATCTGACATATTATTATAGTCAATATATTCATCCATTAAATTATTGAAAAAACCCAAACGTTCTCCATGCGCGGCTCTCGGACACAAATATAATATTCCTCTATAAAACGTATAGCACTTTGACATTAAACAATCGGCATATAATTTTTTTAACGCATCATCTGTATATCCACGAAGATTTAATCCCCCTAAATCTTTCCAATCATTATACTTGTGAACATAGTATTTTATATTGCTTCTATCAAATAAATCCGACAATTCTCTTACTTTTCTGCTAACCAAACCATAATCTGACATATGTACCGAAACTTTTTTATCAGCTAACACTCGCAATATTTTTTCATTAGGTATAATCGTTGAATTTGTATATACAGTTATTCTTTTTATTTTATTATTATTTATATAATGCAATAACAATTTATCCATATCATTGACTAAAAAAGGCTCCCCACCCAAAAGTCGCATTTCTAAAAGAATATCTATAGTTGTCAAAAATTTATCGAACGATTGTATAATTCCATTTACTTCTAAATTTTCCGGTTTTTCATAATATTGCATCAAATTAGCACAATCTTTGCATCGCAATGTACACTTTTCTGTCAACACGACTTCAACATGTCCTACAATTAATTCGTCTTTATTATAGTTATTAATTACATTTTTATATTTATCAATATTTCTTTTTTCATCCAGCGTATATTCATTCAAAAATTCATCCGGACATATCTCAATTAAATATTCTATATCATAAAATATCTCAACCTCATTTTTTATCAATGTAGCAACTATCTCTCCGAAATAGTTCAAAGATGCAACCAAAAAAACATCTTGACTAAACCTATTAATTTCTTGTGGTGATATAACTGGAATCTGATGATATAGCTCCCCTGCATGATTCTTATCCACAAAATAATCTGGAGTAAGGCCTATCTCCTTTAATCCTCCAAGTGCAATTTCTCCATAATTGCCAGCACCATATATTAATAATTTTTTTTCACTATTATAAAACTCTTTTGTAAAAGTTTCTGTTAACCGCATACCTCATCCGTTCCTTCCATACTTTTTCTCTTAAACCACGACATATTTCCATAGTGTATCCAAAATGTTTTATCTGTTTTATATATCTTTTTTGTATGTTGGTTTGCTCCTTGAAAAATCATAGGATAAATATTCATCCCACCAACATTTTGCAATTGGTCGTTTATCATTACTCCCCATTTTTTTAAAACATGATATGAATGACTATTACAAGAAGTATTATCTTCGGAACCATCTTCTTTAATAAATGTGATTCCATCATAATAATCTCTGAGTTCTCGTATGATTTTTGTTTTAGGTATTGCACCAAATCCTGATCCTAAATTCATTGTCATTGAAGAATCCACACATCCGAAACATTCCTGATATAACAGTTGATCTGGTTTTTTAATCATTTCGATATCTGTATCCAAGTAAATCCCTCCATATTTATATATAATATCTAGTCGCATATAATCCGAAACAAAGCCCCACTTTTTTCGTTCATATGCCTGCTTCATATATAAATTACTCGAAATGTCATAATTTTTCTCGTTCCACTCATAAAATTCATAATCCGGACATATCTTTCTCCATTGCTTTATATTTTCATTTATTAATAAGGTTTTTTTACCACCTAACCATACATAATGAATTTTCTTAGGAATTACGGGATTGATAGTTTCCTTAATCACCTCATGATAGTTTGAAGAAATTAATTCATTATCTGATACTTCTGCAAATGCAATATAATCCCATTTTCTTATCACATCCGATTCTAGTTGCTTATATATTTCGTTATAGTCTAAACACGTAATCAAAATAACGACATTTTCATCCAACGCTTGATGAGCCTCGTCAAACGAATAAACTGGATACTTATACCCGTCATGCGAATAAAAATCTCCTATTTTTGCTTTATTATTATCAATATAAGCCACTAACTGTTCTTGAATGTTCCAGTTTGAAAAAAAATCTGCCATTCTTCTACCTTGAATTCCCAGACCAAAACATGCAACCTTATGTTTTTTTACCAGCGAAATTAATTGTTCTAAATTTAGCCCATTTAATCTTCCCATAATTAGCCCTCTATTTTCTTGACATCTTTTTTATTATGACATTTGCAACTTCTCCACTTGCATCTCCATTAAAAACTAATCGTATATTTCTTTTAAATTTCATAACATTGTCTATATACCTTGTTTTGTCAAATTGCAAAATACATTTTTTCAACTCTTCATTATTTCTGGCAATATCAAAAGGTAACTCCACATCAATTCCTGGCGTTATCTTTTTATTATTACTGACATGCTCTATTTCATTATTTGATAAATTCCAAAATAAATTTCTAGAGTCCTTATATTCTGTTAAATCATCCACATACAAAAAAGCAGGCATATTGCAGTAACATGCCTCAAAAACGGCACTCGAATAATCTGTTATATATGCATCCATCGCTGCAAGTATCTCATACATATCATCTGATTGACTTTCATTTATAATCCGTTTTTGCAAATGTTCATCTGTATATCCATGGAATTGTTCTGCTAGTTGTGGATGAACACGAACACAAATATACCACGTTCCTCCAAATCGTTCTTCTAAACACTGAATTAACTTTGCAAAATCAATTGTCCATATTTGCGAGTACACCATTCTTACCCCGTTTTTCGCCCCTTCCCGAAATGTTGGTGCAAACATAACCACCTTGGTATCTTCTCCTAAGCCATACTTCTCTCTAAATGCATTCTTATACTTTTCACGATTTCCATACAACACATCACATCGTGGTGCTCCTGTTTTCAAATAAGATCCGCTATATATCAGTCCCTTCGGACACATTTCCTCACAGAATTTCGAATCTATAATCAAATCATCTATCATTTCGGAATCATTTTTACTTACCAGATATGCCATTTTCGAGAAACCTTTTCCTCTCCATAGCCCAACCGTTTTTATTCCCAATGTATAATGATTCGTATTTAGATAATATTGTCCCTTACGCTTTTTTGTACCTAAGGGCTTTCGATAATTGTCTATCCAAACCTTTGAACGGCTCAGCCAATACGCCCGACTCCATAAAGTATTTGGAACTTTACGAATATAGTCAGGAAAATTTTTATTCATATCATTTACAAACCAGACAAACTCATAATCGGGATTACGCTTATGCAGTTCTTGTACAACATACTTCGGATTGCATCCAAATCCGCCTCGTCCTTCAAACGTACACACCGAAACCAGATTTTTCTTAATTGGAAATAGACGACAAACATAAAAGCATAGACTATGTAAAAATGCGGCTCTTTTCCTTTTTCGTATGTATGCACGTTCTTTTTTATCTGTAACTTCATAAGGATATGACAAATCCATTTTTAACTCCTCTATATAAAAACCCCCGCATAATTCTATGCGAGGGTCTACTGTTTTCCTAACTTCTTCTGTATCCGCGACTCCGTTCGCACAAGAGCAAATTCCGTTTTGCTCACATTATACGTAATATGTCATATATTATATCGGATATCGCTATTAAAATATTTAGTTATTTTCAACAATTCCAATCGTTTTACACCAGTTCCGATGCACATTCCGTTAATCGATTACAGATACACTTCCGGTTCATTCAATATAATATCTGTAATCCCCTGTTCCTCCAATGGATTAAAATCCAGTCTGGTTCCCGTCGGCTTCTCCGGATACAGATGTCCGGACATCCATGCACGAACAGTAATTCCATTCAATTCCTCTTTCGGAACATCGATCCCTCTCCAGAATGGATGCACCGCCACAGCTTTACACCCTCCTTTGATCTTATACATGCAATCGGATACATGCACATCTAGGATTCCAAGCTCTGCTTCCGGATCAATCCCCGACAATTTCTCCAATGATTTTGCGTAAAATGTAGAATACACGATATGCTTCTGCAATCCTCTTTTGTGGATCAAGTCCACTATCTTCTCTTCCATACCCGGATATGGATATACGGAGTTCTTCAATTCAATATTTAACTTGAATGCGGCATCCTCGCGCACTTTATCCTGAAGCAGGTCCAATAGTTCTTCGATACACAGAATCCGCTCGTTCTTTCCATCCCCGGCATCGATTCGCAGGCGCCTCAGTTCTTCATATGTATAATCGCGCAGGAATCCGGTTCCATCTGTCGTGCGCTCCACCCGTTCATCATGGAACACCATCAGATGTCCATCCTTCGATATCTGAATATCAGTCTCGATTCCCGCAAGCCCCGGAATTGCACACGCCTTCTTGAAAGCCGTCATTGTATTCTCTGGGTAGTTCTGACTACAGCCTCTATGTGCCCATATCTTCATAGAATGCCTCCTATATTTTCCGTCCCTGTTCCACCAGAAACTTTTCCATCATATCCGCCATAAAGATAGAATCTTCTGCTGTCAGCTTGAAGTTGCTGCTTTCATTCCCCCGAAGCTTCGTCAGGAAATCGCTGACCTCGTAACGAAGTCCATCTCCCAAATAGGTATCCGAATACTTCTGTACATGGGATGCATCCTCGTAATGTACCTCGAAATACGAGGTTTTCCACCACGGAGCTTCTGCCACAATATATCCATTTGTGCCAGAGATCAACAGCCGTCCTTCCGACTTCACGCCCAGACCACATGTGAGTGTCGCCAATGCATGCGGGTAGGTAAAGCTTACCTTCGTAAATACATCCAATCCATTCTCGCCACGCAAACTCTCAAAACGGTAATCCGTATATTCTTCTCCTAATAGCTTTAATACCGGAAGCATAATATAACTGCCAAGCTCCGTGAAACTGCCACCATACTTTATGTCTGTCAGCTCTCTCGTATCCGGTTTCTCCAGCTTTGTAAAGCAGGCTTCAATATTCCGAATCGCACCGATACTTCCACTTGCAGCGATTCCAAGTAACTTATGAAAGCCCGGACAATATGCTGTCTTTATACCTTCAAACAGAATCAATCCCTTTTCTTTTGCCAGATTGAAAAGCTCCTCTGCCTGCTGCCGCTTTAAAACCATTGGCTTCTCACAGATTACGTGCTTTCCATGATTCAGCGCATCTTTAATATAAGAATAATGTGTCTCATGCGGTGTTGCAATATAGACCACATCAATATCTGCGTAGAAATGTTCCATGTCCGCATACCAATTAATTTCCCATCGATCCGCAAACGACTTTGCACTTTCCGTGTGTGGATTGTAAACACCCTGCGTACTCACACCACTGACCAGCTTTGCTTCCACGACAAAACGCGATGCAATCCGCCCGGTTCCGATGATGCCGATTCTCTGGATATGACTGTTCTCCTGTCGAAGCATCGTACTGGAAATATCTTTCGTACGTTCCAGATATACAACCTCACAATAATCCTTTAAATAATCAAAGCATCCAACCCAATCTGATCCAACCGTAAATATATCTACATTATATTTTTTAATGTCTGTAAACTTCTGACCACCCGACTCTTCTATAATAATCTCATCCGCAAACCCGGATTTCCTCACGTTCTCTATCCGGGTCACCAGAGAATCTACTACATTTAATTTTCCTCGTGCCTTGTCATATTCCTCAGTTGTCACCCCAACGATCAGATAGTCCCCCAATGCTTTTGCACGCTGCAACAGCCGGTAATGTCCCTCATGGAACAGATCAAAGGTTCCGTATGTAATTACTTTTGTCATATGCCTTCTCCTCTGCATACACAGTTTTTATATATGCTTCTACTCACACAACTCATCCATCATAAACGCATGAATCTTCTGTCCACTCCTGCCATCCGCATACATCGCAATCTCACAATATGCTTCCAGACAAGCCTGGCGGTCGAACGAATCTCCTGCACCCTGATTCTCCAGCATATGCGGCAGACTGCAAATCGCACGTTCCTCACAGCCATATCGCACCCATTTGGATAACTTCGCGTAGCCCGGTGCATGCAGCCATGCATCCGATTGTTCATAAGCGATAGCCTCTTCTTCTACACTACCATCGAGAAGATTTACACGATACAGTTTTCTCATAGGTTCATGATAGAATAAAGCGTGCGCTTCGTCAAGTCTTCGCACAAATCCACCATTTCCTCCAGACATGCAATAGCTCTGATCTTCTCGGAATGTAAGGTCTAACTCCGTATGAAACGGTGTTACTTCGCCTTTTTCTGTATCGATACACACAAATTGGTTTCCCCAGACCGGTGCCAGCACAACCTGGTTTTCTCTGCGTGCCATGCTTCCAAACGCGTGTTCCATGCACGTCTTGCCTGTCGGGTACTGATTACAGATAAATCCCGGCACACGGCAGTTATAGGAAACTGTTTCTCCTGTCATCGGATTCCACTGTACGACATTCGTTCCTGTATACGGAAACAGCCATATCGTATCCTCGTCCGCCTGCAACGCACAGGCTCCTCGATAGTATCTTGCATCGACTGACAATACCTGTAATTCCAACGTCTCACACTCGATTGCAACAACCCGGTTATCAGCCGGATTCGCCAGCATCAGATATCCGTTCCAGATTCCGCTGCCGCCGACCCGGTCTGCCCCCGCATGGTTTGATACAAGGAATTCCTGACATCCATCGACATAGTCGATTGCCTGCGTATCCATATCAAACCGTACAATATACGGATATTTATATGGAATTAAGAATGCATAGTTCCCTTCAAACCATACATTTGCAAATGCTCCCGGCTGACTGATTTTCTGCTCTAATTTGATCCGTGTAATATTTCGTTTGTCATCAATTACTAGAATCTCCTGTGCATTCGCAGGGAATACATATACATACCTCCCATGCTCAACCGCCATCCGATAATAACCACCGGATGTGTATTCTGAAAGGTTACAATAGAATCGATAGATGCCTTTCTCCAGATGATATAACTGATTGCCTGGTTCCACTTTCCATGCATCCTGTCCCTGTGGATGATATGGTGTGATCATCTCCTTGCTCCAATCTTCGTCCGCCGGTTCTCTGTGAATATAATTATCGAGCAGATACACCGGTTTCCCTGCGATTCCGAAGAGGGCAGTCACGGAAGTTCCTGCATCTCCGATATAACAATCGCTCACCGCAATCGTCTTCTCTATATCCGGTGTCGTATCATAGATTCCCCGCCCCGCTGTCAGGAAATCCTGCTTCAACTGCTCATATTCCTCTTTGTACTGACTTCTTGCTGTCGTAAATGTCTCGTCCAAAAGCGGATGCGGGCGCCATAACAAACAGACATCCTCTCTTCCGGAAAAACAATCAAATACGTAATGGAGTTTCTTAAGAAATGCCTCTGTATCTGCCAGCATACCGCCAAGACTGGTGTTGAAAAAATACACGTTTTTTCCATTCATCTTGTCCTTCCAGTCTTCGGTCACTTCCGGTGGATTCTCGCACAACTTCACAACCCGGTCAAACTTCGGAGACCCAAGTGCCAGAAGCTTCTCCCTTGGGATACACGCATCGAAATAATCCTTATGCCCCTCTGCCTGCACAATAATATAATCCGCATATATGTACGCCTTACACAACGACTGATCCTCCCCCATGCCCCCGGAAGTTGCATAATATGGCACATACACAAGCTTGTCAGTATACGTCTTCAACTTTGCTGAATAGTAGTCCGGATCGATACTTGTCACATGATTTCCATCATCATACGGGTTATGGATATAGATGATATCCGCATTTCGACTCGCCAGATCAAAATCTCGATAATCCGTAATCGGTACATAAGCCGGGAACTGTGTCCCTTCATAATGATAAGTTGTAAGTCTTCCATACGCATCCTTATCATAATACGGAATCGGTACGACATAACATTCACACCGAGGATCTTCCTTTGCTGCAAGCCAGATGCTTTCCAGACTATCCCACATGCTTGCCTTGTATGGGAGAAATACGATTGTTTTCTTCCCCTTCTCGCCTTGCTTCCATTCAGATTTATCGCAGAGACAATCTGTAAAATATCCGATTCCAATCGCGTCATCTTCTTTGATTGCTTCCCTTGAAAGTCCTATTTTCCCTGCGCTTCTTGCCTGCTGCAAATACTTTTGAAGATCACGCTCATCAAGTACACAGGTATATTCCAATCTTTTGGCACCATCCTGTATTACAAACCGGTCTGTCGCCATATCATATCCGGTATAAAAATCCTCCCGGATTTTATAGGCGTAATCATAACGCGCCTGTTCCGTATGGCAAGACATATCCTCCAAATCATATAGGATCGTATCGCAGTTATACCCCTGTAACACAAGTTTTTCATTTATGATGTTCGCATTTACCGGTCCATACCGGTCATATATACAATCATCCGGAAAATCATACTCCACGTATTCATCCTGTCCGTCCCAGCGCAATAAACGGCCTTGCGTCAATGGCACAAAATAAAAATAGGTCCCATCCCATGCACTTGCCAACCAAATCTGTCCCGGATTTCCAATCTGAAGCCATGTATATTTCTCGGTTGCAAGGTCAAACCGTAACATAAGATTCGTCTGCTGTTCTGCTATATATAACACCTCCCTGCATCTGGCATAATTACAAGCAAAGCGACATGCTTCTTCGGAAGATAATGCTGCATATTCCGCATAGATGTGTTCCAAATATGCAACGCTATATGTCTTCAGATTCACACGTACAATGTACTTATAAAGCGCAGGGATAAGATATAGTTTATCTTTGTATATAACCGAAGAAACAAACTTACATTCCTGTTCTTCATTCCGAATTCCGATCTTCTGCCAACGCCCAGACTGAATATCATAGCTCCATATTGCCTTTGCCATGTATGGAGTCACGATGATTTTCCCATCATAGCAATCCAGCTTCAACGAAAGTCCCGTCTGGTTGATTTTTTCCTCCGGGATGCTGCTCAGAATCGTAACCGTTCCATCTTCGAGTCGCATTGTGCAAAGCAAATTCATCTCATCCGGAATAAAATACATGAGATCATCCGCAATTACATACGCCCGAATATGATACGGATAATTTCCTTCTTCATTTTTCAGCATTTGAACAAGTGGCTGCCCATCCACATTTCTGGAAATTCCCATTTTCTGTAGCAATACTGGTTTTTCAAGTGTCTCCACATAGCGCGACACATACCCCGCATCCCCGCAATAAGCATCTGCAAGCTCCGCTTCCTGTTGATAGAAAAAATCTTCGTCAAAGATCCCCCACGCAGCCTTTTTATACTCCTCCACGATTTCTTTATACTGCTCGTACATTTCCGGTTCCAAAGCTGACAGTACATCCTCTGTCACAGTATTACGTCGCCAAATTAGTGCGATATCTTCTCGTTTTTCCTCAAAGAACTTTAATGTTTCTTTCAATTTCTGCAGTGCAAGCTTCCTTCCCTGAACAAAGGTTGCCGCAGATATATCATATAATATTATCTGCTTTCGTATTGTATTTCCCGACTGTATGATTTGCTTCCACGTAATCGGTAATTTTTCAAACATATTTAAATAATCTAAACTGCATACAGGAACCTCATGCACGTGAATTTTATCTTCCCATACACATTTTGTATCTTCCCCAGCAAATGCTGTCAATTTTCTGACATACGCTTCCTTTGCAGACTCGGATGGCATCCATACCTCATCCGCAAGAACAACACCCGGAACTGTACAGAAATACTTCATCGTCTGGTTGACTTTTCCGTTATCCACATTTACATCCCGCATTGTAAACCACGGAATATAGACAAGCTTGTCAGTGTATTTCTTCAGATTCCTCGCATAGAAAAACGGATGCACGCTTGTCGTATAATTACATTCATCATATGGATTCTGCGTATAGATCACATCCGGCAGCATGTGTTCAAAATCATATGCATCATAGGGTGTTACCTCCACATAATCAGGCAATAACCCACTTTCATCATGCATTTCGCCAAATCCACCCAATGCTGTCTTCTCATAATATGGAGGCAAGATTACCGTCACATGACAGGTTTTATCCGCGCGTTCCTGTCTCCACACAGCTTCGATATTCTTCCACGAGGAAGCACGATACGGCAAAATCAAAACTTCCCGTTGTATCTGGATTTGTACACGATTATCATAATTTAAAATATCCCGTACACGTTCCTGTGAGCGACTGTCTGTCAGACGTTCTTCCGGTTCTATATCCTTTTTATCAAACGTATATTCAAATGGATACTTTGGCAGATGCTCCCGCACATATGCTTCCTGTTCCGCAAAGCAAGGATAGTCATGAGATGCTCCACCCTTGATAATCCGCATATAATCGCCATACTCGTTTTGTAACATCTTGTCATATTCTGCAGATATCCAGATATCCATGTTCTCAAATCTCACCTTGATTGCATGCTGAAAACAAGTCAACGGATATGTCTTTACCCCGTATTTCGCCCAGATTGGAGCAAGCATAACGGTATCTGACTGCTCCGGCCCATATAGTGCACATACACCCTCTGCAGCTTCATACATCTGCTTTATAAGCTTCCCTTGCCGGTCAAACTTCACACCACATAATTGTTCCAGCTGTGATAACACCTGATCCAGCATTGCCTGATCCAGATTCTCATCTGACAATATCGGTTCAAAGCTTAAGATTGCTCGAAGTAATGTCTTATGTGCCTCCTGTTCTTTCTTTGTTGGCGCCATATAATCAAGCGGAAAAATGTCAATACCTGCCCCCAGATAACATTGATGATATCTTTGTAAAATATCTTCTTCAAAAGTTGGATGTCGGGTATTGATAACCCGTGTAAGCAAGTCCTCATATTCATTGTGGCAATTTAACACCGAATAATTCTGCGGCAATTCCTTTTCTGCCACTTCCAAAAACCTCATGTAATCGCCTCTCAACATGCAGATATCAAAATCATCATCCCACGGAATACATCCACCATGACGAACAGCACCAAGCAATGTTCCATAGTCTGCAAACCACCGAATATTATATTTATCGCACACTTTCGCAACATCCGAAATAACTTCAAGATTTGCTGCCCACAAACGCTTCATCAATCCAGATACATAAAAATCTTCTCGTACCTCATCATCAAAATATTCGTGTGAAAATTCCATATAAACACCTCAACTCTGTTTCTAAACCGCATAAAGCACACAAGTATCATTCACAATTCCATCATCATAATACCGTATATAAAGACGGTAATCTTCCCGAAAATCATATAATACATTCGGCAGTTTCCATAAGTTGTCATACTCTACACTTACTCGGATCGCCAACTGCGGTTTATTTGCTCGAATATGCTGTTCCATATTTCTGATAATCTCTTCTGCATATCTGGCACCCATGAGCGCAATAAATCTGACCCTTGAATCAAAAACCTCATCCAAATTGATTGTTTTTAGTATATCCGGTTCGCAAACCATAACTTCCATATCCGATGAATGAAGTGCACCACAAATTCTTTCCTTTGTCATTTGATTTGGCGCAAAAACCTCGATCGCATCTAACAAATCATAGTTATAATCAACAACTGCCTGAATACTATCCGCCTGCTCCGCTCCCAGAAATACTGCCTGAGAGAATTCTTCCATATCTAATATGTCCCAATCTGCATACGCTTTATATCTATGATCTGCGACATCTTTCACATGTCGATATTCCATACTGATCCAATAATTCAACAGTCCCGCAAGTGTACATTTTGACAAATTATCTTCACATTGTCCATACAACCATGCATATTCGCCCAACGCATGTTTAACACTCGTGATTCTGTTCACAATTGCATGATTCATGGACTCTCTGTAATTCTTTTGATAATAGGTCTCCATTGCATGATACACATTCTTCTGGTATTGAAGCTTATTTTCATACATCCTTGTTTTCTGAACAAGCATCTCTATATCTTTATCATTGGCATAATCAAGAAATCGGTTAAATGCGTACGCGTTTTTCGTACCCGGCAATACATAGTTTATATCCTCAATACGGGACACCTTGTTACATATTTCCAGAATCTGTTCCGCCCGGTTTTTCCACTGATGTTTATGGATTGCAATATCATATCCGTTTTGAGCAATCTTTCCTGCTTTATCCAGATTTAAAAGTAATTCTTTTATTATGTTTTCGAGATTATCCAAATCTTGAAAATCATAAAAACATATACTTTCTCCATCTATGAATTCCTGCTTCCAATACCCACTTTCATCGGTACAGCAAACAGCCCCGTTCAACATCGCAGTAAACACCCGTTCATGTGAGCCGTCTAAGAATAATGGCATCTTATTGATCACGATTTTTGTGTTTGTCATAATATCCAGTGCTTCTGTATAAGAAACTGCGCCATGACGCTTTATATTTTCATACTGCGCCAATTCGTCTTTCTCCCAGCCGTTTCCATAGACATGCACTTCCAGTCCTGACTTTGCCAAATGTAGTATTAGTTTTTCCCGCTGTTTCGCACGAATATATGTATCCGCAAACGCAAGTACTACAAACAATTCCAATAACTGTGCTTCTGAAAGTTCAATCCCTCCGGATCGAAGTTCCTGTATTAGAATTTCCTCTGCCGGTATGCATTCCCCCTGCATAACACGCGCAATTGTAGCATCCATGATTTTCATAATGTCTTCCGACATTTGATCCACAATTGATTTGTATTCATTTGAAGCGCTGCATGTACCAAAAAAAGCAACATCTATCTCCCGATCAGCAAACGGCTTCGGAGGTTTCTCTGATAAATTTCCTCCGTGTGGCACAAACTGCACCGCATCAATGTTCTTATAGTATTTCTGTAAAAAATTACAATGATTTCTATCAATACAGGACACAATCAAATTTCTATGTTGCTCGGCCAGCCAGTCATATCTATAATATGGATGATCCACTAGAAACAAGAAAAATAATGTGTTGGGATTTCGATTGATTGCATCATACAATACAGAGGTGATCCCAAAAAAGGACAAGACTACATCATACTCTTCGAAATAGATCGTTCGATCTAATGCATCCTTTGTGATACCACCCAAAATATCCACTCGACACCCAAGTTGGCGAAAACCATCTGCAAGATCATTCATAAAACAAGAGATTGCATCATATTGCGACTCTCCCTGAATCATCAAAATCTTCTGTATATCTCCCACTGCGCACCCTCCATTTAGTCAAATGCCTATATTTCTTTTTCGCATTGTTCAATCGTTTTTATAATATCCGCAACGCCATCAGCAATGCCAATATATAACTTCGCACTATTTTTATATATACGGATTGATTCTGCAACACTGTCCTTTTCGGTCAGATATATTGTTGTCTCATAATCATGATTTGCCTGACATGTTATTTTTTTTATCAGCTTATGCTCCTCCATGTCCGCATACCATTCATCCAAAATTCGAATTTTTTCATTTATCTTCCGTAATTTATCTTTGTCATACTGTTTATGCTCTAACATATACGCTGCCTTATCACAAACCTCTGCGCCCTCCCGCATCCGAGTTATAAGCAGTTCTATATTTTCTTTCATCTTTTGTAGTTCCTGTTTTACAAGCTCATTTCCATTTGTTGCAAAACGTCGAGGGATCGCTTCTATCATCTCTGTTATGTTGTAAACATTTTTGCAATATTGATCAATTGCCTGTTGCAACGTCATAATTCGAGTATGCCTTTTCAATGCTCCACCCTCTGTCGCATCTATAAAATCTATATCAGGATTCCGATATGCCAGATCTTCAATACTGCGAATAAATGTATAATAATCCTTCTTCGTCAGCACATCGTTTCCATAAATATCTTTCACATATAAGGTCGGACTGTTAAACGATGTATTCTGATTCAAATTCTCACCATCGGCATACTGTTTATTTCCCGTCATTGCCAGATCCTGTCCGATCATAATGATTCGTTTAAATCCCCAATCTATCGCAAGCGCCATTGCATCCAGCGCAACTGATCCGCCCGCAAAAATCTCTCCAAGTGAACTTCCGGCATCCGAAAACATCCGGCTCCATGTTCCAGAATCCGTAGAATAAAACACCAGATTTTTTGGTTTTACCATATCCAACACGGCTGTATTTGCAGTAGCATCTGCAAGAAAAAATACATCCGCAAGTCCTTCTGCCGTAAAATTCTTTAATTCTTTGTTCGTATCGACCGTAATTACAAAATCAGGCATAACCCCATGTGCCATGACTGTATTGATTGCCGAATCCACTACGATCGTAATTGCTTTTCCCTTCGCTTTCTTCAACAGATCCACATTCTTTTGCAATGACGGTCCTGCCGCTACAATGATCGCCGGTACATCCTCCGGAAAGTAATCTTTATAGTCTGCGCCACTCCGACAATTTGGAAGAAATCGCATGTTAGAAATACTGGCAAGACCAATTTGTTTACCCACTTTGATCAACGTATTTGTCTGTATTCTATAATATTCGTATTTATCCTTTATTATCTGTTTATATCGATCATAGCCTTCCGGGAATCGTGTCTGATAGATTGGAAGCGCCATATATCGATTCGTTAATTCATTTATTTCGCTGATATAACTAAGTAAAAAATCGCCAAAATCATCGGTATTCAATGACTCTACCGATATGAAAAAACGATTATTATTTAACAGTTCTGTCAGATCAATCTCCTGCATTGCAGTCATAAATATGTCCAGATCTGGCTCATATACATAAATCGCATTTCCATGCGGATTACACTCCAAAAATCTTTTTGCAAATATACCATTTGCTAACCCATACATACACAAAAACGCATTATCTGGAATTGTATCATACTCCGCCATAAGTTTTTCTGCTTCTTTAGATGGATTGTACGTAGAATTCAAATTAAAGTCCCGATCCTTACCATGATACCCAATAATAACTTCCCCGTTTTTCGCTACCGCAGTAAAAGCCCGACTTTCCTTCTGTTGCTTCGCATAGGTATAAAATGCCTCCCATAATTTTTCATTTTTTTGTTTTAATGCTTTTAAATTGTTCTCGTATATAGTGTTCATTTTATACCCTCTTACATCCCTGCATCTTTACAATATATCTAATAACTCTACCAACTCGTACGTAATCAAATCCGCAAGCAACGTACCATCCTCTTCTTCCATCGCTGACAAAATCGGTGACAACGCATCCGTAATTAACCGCTGTTGCAATGCCTCATCCTGGATACCTGACGCAATTAGCGATAAGTTTGGAATCACACCATTCATCGCAGCTATCCCATCCGATACACGCCCCTGATATAAGATATCTGCAATCGTAAGCAATGTTTCTTTTGTATCCTGTATTAATTCCTGTTCCATAAAAACCTCCTTATACAAAATATGGCTGACTCGCAAGCGAGCCAGCCAATAAATTGTCAATAATATGAAATTACTGAAGTAATGAAAGTACACCCTGTGTAGACTGATTTGCCTGAGCCAACATGGACTGTGCAGCCTGCTGAAGAATGTTATTCTTCGTGTAGTTGGTCATCTCTGTAGCCATATCAGTATCACGAATCTGTGATTCTGCAGATGTCAGGTTCTCTGAGTAGTTCTCGAGGTTATCGATTGTGTACTCAAGTCTGTTCTGCTTAGCACCAAGTTCAGATCTAGCAGCAGATACAACCTTGATAGCTGAAGTGATAAGAGACATAGCTTCTGAAGCCTTTGAATGTGTATACATGTTCAACACATTACCAGCTGATGATGTGTTTCCTGCAACTACAGAACCTTTCGCACCAAACAAGATAGAAGCACTCATCTTCTTGATTGTGATCTCCATGTTCTCGCCCTTAACGGCACCAACCTGAAGCTGCTTTCCAGAGAAGTGACCATTCAAAAGCTTTGTACCGTTGAATGCAGCCTTTGTAGAGATAGAATCGATCTCCTTTGCAAGTTCGCCCATCTCATCCTGGATTGCCTTACGATCTACAGATGCGTTTACATCGTTGGCTGCCTTTGTAGCAAGCTCACCCATACGCTGAAGGATGCTGTGGATCTCACTCATGTTTCCTTCTGCTGTCTGGATAAGAGATACGCCATCCTCAGCGTTCTTAACTGACTGGTTGATACCTCTGATCTGGTTTCTCATCTTCTCACTGATGGAAAGACCTGCTGCGTCATCAGCTGCTCTGTTAACCTGATATCCGGAAGACAACTTCTCAGTTGACTTAGATACTGCCTTAACATTAGCGCCCAACATTCTGTTTGTGTTTGCTGCCTGCAAATTGTGCTGTACTACCATAATAATTCCTCCTTGAATTTATTCCCGCATCCTTGCGAGAAGTACTGGGGCACCGCCCCGTGAATAGTATGTATGTTAGAACCCGTTCTGGGTAGTAACCTTGGTTGAATCTGTAGGAACTTGTCTTGTTTGTTCCTTACACCTTATATATCGGACTGGAAATTATATCCTTAACCCTTTTTATAAAGTTTTTTTATTTTTTTCTGTCATAGAGCAAAGAGTCATTCACCATGCCGTTTGCCATAGACTTATAATACTTGTTTGCCACTGTTTTGGACTGTTTCATCTGGCGCACGCCCTGGAATTTCGCGGAGAATACCTGTTCCATCACTGCCCGGTTCCGCTCCTCCACGGCTTCGATCTGCATACCGAGATCCACACAGGTACGAATCAGATTCTGTATTGCAAGCAATTCATCTCTGTAAACCACCGGATCCCGCTGGATCTCAATCCGTACACGATCATAGACAGAAGAAAACCCTTTATCGATCTCATTGAGGTTGTCGATCAAAACATCCTTCTTCTCAACAAGCTCCGAAAACTGTTCCTCGTCAAACTTCTCCGCTGTGGCAATCACTGACTGCTCATTTGTAAGCTTCCAAATCTCTGTCAGATATCGCTGTTTCCGTTCCAGTGATTCACGCATGATATTCACATAAGTTCCGGTCTGATCCATATCTTACCTCCTAGCTCAGTGATAGCTGCGGTCCTTTGGCTTTCGTCATAACTTCCTTCCACACATCCCGCATGCCACGAAGCTCTTCTAACGCTCTCTCCAGAAGCTCCATGTCTTTCTTCATGTTTGCCTCCGTCAAAAGTGCAAAGATATAATCATACATACGCTTGAAGTCCTCGGCAACCGGATATTTCATATTCAGCGTCGATGTCAGTTCCACGATAATATTCCGGCATTTCTGGATGTTCGTATTTACTTTCTCATAGTCGTTCTTCTCAAGTCCCACAATTGCAATATTACAGAACTTAACCGCGCCTTCGTATAACATCAACGTAAGTTCTGCCGGTGTTGCTGTCTCGATACGGTTGTTTCCATATGCCTTTGCTGCTGTGTTATATGCCATTTATATAACCCCTCCGTCTATTTATGATGCACTTCCGAACAAGGATGACAGATATGACTGCTGACTCTGCAGCTTTGCCATCGCAGATTCCATCTTCGAGAACTGATCATAATACTTATCTTCAAGATTCTGGAGCTTTTCATCCCACTTATCGATGTCATCATCATAATCATCGATCTCGCTATCCAGCGTCTTGTCATTGTAGAACGTCTGTGTGCTTCGCACACCTTCGATACGTGTCATGGATTTCCGCAGATAATCATACATCTGTGTACCAACACCAGAGGTACTCGTAGTTCCGCCGATCACCTGTCCTACGATATCACTTCCACTTTCCAGCAGATTCTTCAACGTATTCGTCTCAGAAGAGTACTGGTCATCATCCTCATCACCGAGGATATGAAGCTTGCCGTTCTCTGTATAATCACCGGTCACGATACCAAGGGAAGCCAAGGTCATCGTCTTCGTACTTCCATCTGCCATTGTTACCTGCACGCCCTGATTCAAGGTCGTACGCATGCCGGAAAGCAGTGTCTGCAATGTAGAATCCCGTCGCAGCAATCCCTGCTTTGCCTTCTCTTCCCACTTCTCGATCTGCGTATCGGACAGCTTGCTTCTCTCATCCTCAGTTAAGGCATCATAGCCGGCATCTTTTTCGTTATAATATTTATTCATCTCGTCAATCAGTTCATTATATGACTTGATGAAATTTTTGATTGTGTTATATGCACTGTCAACATCCGCAGCAACCTCGACATTGACTACAGAGTCTGTCTTTGCCTTTGCTGTGATCGTAAGACCGTTGACTGTCAATGTATTACTGTCACTCGTGTATTTTACATTGTTATAGTAGATAATCGCATCTCTTGCGTCTACCTTTTCTGCCTTGCTTCCAAGTCCTAGAGCTTCCAATGCACTGCTGTCACTGGATGTGATATTGAAATCATTCGCAGCACCGGTCTTCGACGCATTGAGATAAAATCTTCCATGGGATGCATCGAAGCTTGCAGAGACACCCATCTTAGAAAGTGCTGTCGTGAAATCATTGATGGTTGACTTGTCATCTACAACAAAATCCTTGCCATTGACTGAGAATGTTGTTCCAACCTTAATACCCAGATCTGCAAGCTTGGTCGAGGTTGAGATATCGGTACTTGTAAAGTCCTGCTTTACCTTTGCCGTGAAGCCGGCACTCATTGTATTGCTGTCCGCATCACCCTTCTCATATCCAACTTCTCCAGACATACCAAGTGCTGCGCTTTCAATCGTGTAAATCTCCCCGGCCTTTGTACCATCATCCAGTGTCTTTTCTGAACTATTTGTAAAGACAAGCTTACCATCTTTAAGACTCGCCTGAAGATTCTCATATCCGGAAGTAGCTTTTAGCTTTGCATTCAATGCACTGATGCTTTCGACTCCGTTATCTCCGCTTCCTCCAAGCTCAAGTTCGAGAGCAGGAATCACATCGTTTCCTGCCGAGATCGTAATCTTCTGACCTGCAAGACCTAGATTCGCCCCTTGTGCATCTACCATGTCCGCAAACTTCGTAGACAGTCCGGCATCATTATAGGTTGTGTAAGACTTGCCATATGCCTTGATATTGTCTCCGGTCAGATAGGCTGACGATGCTGTCTGCTCGACGGAAACCGAATGTGTACCATTTGTCGCTCCGGAACCGGCTTTGACGGATACCTTTGTCTCATCACTGGCCGTTGCCTTCTTCGTTTTATAGTTGCTGACCGTCTTAAATGCAGAAAGCTGCGTCTTGTAGAAGTTATAAATCTTCGTATTTAATCCGCTCCAGATCTCTTTCTTCCACTCGACGTCCTGCTTCTTCTGTTTGATTTTATTTACTTTTTCAGAGCTGGCGCTGACCAGTTCCTTTACCATGCTCTCTGTATCCATGCCGGATACGAGGCCTGTCATACGCATTGCCATAACAAATACCTCCTAATCAGGGTATCGCCCCCTACCTTCTCTCATCAACCAGAAGACCTGCCATCTCCCATGCCTTTGCAAGCATATCGAGTGTCTTCTCCGGCGGAATCTCACGGATAACTTCATCGGTGTCACTATCTGTAACGGTGATGGAAATCCGGTTTGTATCCTCATGATACTTGAAGCTGAGCTGTGTATGATGCATTGGACTTGCCTGTTTCACTGTCTTGTTCAGATCATCGACTGCTGCCTTGATCTTGTCCGGTGCCACTTCCTGATCCGTCTGTACCGCACCGCGATCCTGTTGCTGTCCCGGCTGGCCGTTGTTATTGCTGTTGCCCTTTCCACCGATCGGCGGTAAGCTTGCAACCTGTACCTGCTGCTGCCCGGCAGTACTGCCTGTGTTCACATCCACCGTCTCAGACTGCGGACGTGTCACTCTTGTCTGTGAACTTACATTTAAGGCTCCTACGCCTCCGATTCCATCCATTCCCATAATCTATACGCCTCCTTGCGTGAACCTTGTATGCCTTCCATCCATGAACGGCATACGCCTATAGTTTCCTATTAGTTGTATCGTCAACTAATCACTCATACTTTACCACTTTATAAGAGTTTTTTCAAACTTTCTACGTCGAGATTCGCCACAGCTTCGCGGTTTTCTTCCTGAATCTGTGCGTAGATTTCCTTGCGGTAGACAGGCACACTCTTCGGTGCGGAGATACCGATCTTGACCTGATCGCCCTTCGCCTCGAGCACAGTGATCTCAATGTTATTGCCTATCACGATGGATTCGCCTTGTTTTCTGGATAGTGCTAACATATTACTCACCTGCCTTTTCTTTCATCTTCTGGATTGCCTCGTAGGCATTGAATTTCACCTTGTAATCTTCGTTCTCTACGATCACCTGAATGGCTTTTCTGCCCTCTGTGTTGATGATGATCGGAGCCTTCAGATTCGCTGTCATCTTCGTTAAGTCCGAAGGAATCGACAATGTGACAAACATCAGAATATCTGCATCTGCAGGATCACCGATGTTCTTCATCAGCTCGTCCTCCACGATCGGACCGTAATCATCAATCAGTTCAGATGGATGGATGATCGGAAGTGCCAATGCAGGCTCCTCCATCGACTGTAACCAGCTGATCTTCGAACGCTCCTCGCGGTCGCTGTCATAAATAATCGCAAATTTCTTTAAATTTTCAAAACCGATCAGCCCCATTGGGAACTCCAGGATCTTGTCCTCCGCGATGTCGACGGTTCCAAATAATCTTGTTTCTGCTACCATGCTTTATCCCTCCTCTAAAATTAGAAATCGTTCCTCATCATATGTATACAATAATAACGATTTCTCCGTTCTTCGAACTCTCGAATTCGTAACAGACATGCGCATTCCGGGCTATCGCCCTACATGCTTATGTCTGTTTATCCGTCATATAAATAAGCAGCTCCGCCTGCAAGCAGTCTCGCTGCTTATTTGCATGACGGAATTATTTTCTACAAATAATCAATCAACGATGCTCTGACCAGATTGCTCGTAGCTGCAAGCGCTGCCTCATATACGACGTTGGCCTCCTTGAAGTTCAGCGCTGCCTCTTCTGTGCTCACATCCTCATTTTCAGACTTCAATTCCTTGAATGTGCTGTACTGCTCTGTCACGCGAGTTCTGATCATGTCAAGCTTTGTCATGCGGCTTCCGACATCGGACTGGATGGCAGATACCTGATCCATATAGCCCTGGAAGTTCGTGATATTCTTCGCAAATGTCTTCTGCATCGTCTCTTTCTTGATTGCAATTTCGACGTTGATATCTTCCAGCATGGCGTTAATCTGCTTTACCGCATCATCATTCGACACATACTGGGTATCTGTAAGCATATTCTTTAACTTCTTCTCTGTCTTTTCCGCTGCATCTAACTCCTGCAGCGTATAGATCAGATCGTTGATGTTGTTGCTCATATCATCGTTGATAATATTTTTGCCTTCCGTATTAACCTGAATACTCTGGCTGAAATTCACTTCATAATAAATCGACTGTGTCCGGTCATAGGTATCATAATCTACCGTCTTAATGCTGCCATCCGACTGCTCGGTGTACTGCGTACAGTCAAAATAATGCTCCGGGCGGAGGTCGCCTGCTTCGAATTTATTTTTCGCGTAGTCAACTACGATATCGTCTGCCTGCTTGAGTGTGTTATACACGTTCTCACCGAAGATAATCTCGCCGGTCTCCTCGATGATGTTGATTTCATCCGGTCCAACCTGATAATACGTATCTGCATCCGCCGTTGTCTTCACCGTCTGGGTAAATCCACTCAGATCGATCGTGTTACCATTTGCGTCCAGTGCTTTCAGGGAAAGTGCTGCATTGCCCTGACTATCCTTACTTGAAATGCCCTCATATGCCAGATTCAGGCGATAGACCTGTTCCTTGTCCGGCTTTACATAGGTACTTGTGCCTGCCAGAATCCCATCTACATCTTCATTGTTCACGCCGTTTAATACGACCGTTTTCATATCCAGATCATCCGCATTCAGATGCTGTGTGATCTTATAAGAATATTTCTTGATATCCTCTGTCTCGTTAAATGCCAGAGAACGATCCGTCTTATAGCCAGAGAAAATATAACGTCCAGCGTAGGTTGAATTTCCCTCACTGTTGATCATATCCTGCATCTCTTTTAACACATCAATGATCGCGCTTCGGTCGGAGGTATGGAACGAATCCGTCGAGCCCTGTGTACAATAGCTCTGGATATCTTCGAGTCGTGAAGTGATGTTGTCCAGAGAGGTTGTCGTAATCTTCAGCCACGACTCTGCATCACCAATATTCTTATCCTTGTACTGTTCCAGCTGCGTTACCATCGTACGAAGCTTTAAAGCACGCACAGCAACAACCGGATCTTCGGATGCCTTTGTAATTTTCTTTCCCGTCTCCATCTGCGTTGTGCGGTTGTCCACATTTGCCATCGTCTTCTGCATATTCCGCAGAGAGTTATTGGAGATCATCTGATTTGTAATTCTCATATTCCTACCTCCAAGGCGTCAGCCTTATACACCAGTCTCGTTAATCAGTTTGTCATATACTTCATTCAATACAGATATTACCTTAGATGCCAGCCGGTACAGTTCCTGGAACTTCGTCAGATTCGAACCTTCCTCGTTCTTATCGACACCGGAAATAGATGCTCTCTGGTTATCAATCGTGTATCGGATATCATCCTGATTTGCTGCAAATACCTCATTTTTCTTTGTATCGACCGCCATGTTCGTTGTGATTGCCTGCAGGAAATGTGAGACATTACCCTGCTGGAACATCGATGTATCCGTCAGTCCAGCCATCATCTTTTCTAAGATGCCCCTTGCCTCTATGTTGCCCTGATCGATATCTTCCTTGTAAGACACAACAATCTTCTTCGGATTGGTCTTCCACTGCTGGTTCAGCTCCCAGTTCAGTCCGTTCAGACGGTAATAGCTGTCGTCGCCGGAAGAAATCGTTCCAGTTCCCTGCATGCTGCCCTTCAATACGAAATCGTGTCCATCCGGTGCCTGTGCGGTAAATGCATCAAGTCCCGGATTTCCATCGGCATCGGCACCCGCGCTTGTCAGGTCGTTCATGTACTTGGAGAATACACGCACCAGCTCGTTTAACTTTGCCTGATAATACGGAATACCCTTTGTCATATTTTTGACGCCAATCTGTGCCTGACGTCCGTCGATACCTGTCGGGAAGATAGCTGTTACTTCCGCATTCTTCTCATCAATCATCGTCATATTTTTAAATGTAAAGTTATTCAGCTTTCCGGCTGCATCATACTCGGCCGTCCAGCCGTCGTACAGATAATCTTTACCGTTCAGGGTAATTGTTCCCTCGCTTGGAATGTTCAGATCTTTCATGGCAACACTCTCTGCAAGCGATACTGTCACTTCCGGTGGATTGTCCGATACAGCAGTTGTTTTTCCGGAAAATACCTCACCATTGTTGCCGTCACGGATGTTGAACAGACCTGCGATTCTTCCGGTTGTATTCGCCGTATTGAAGAATTCTCCCGCAGTATCATCCGCGTTCTTCCAATAAATATCAACCAGACCATCCTGATCGTTCTGGTTCACCTTCTGCTCCCGTGGAACTATGGTCAGTTCATTGTAACCAAGCTCATCGACCAGGATTTCACCATTAATACGGATCGTCAGAGTCTTGGCATTTGCTTCGACCTGATCATTTCCCACACCATACATGATGCTTCGCTCGTCCACATCAACATTGATATATTCGGATAATGTGTCGATACATACGCCCCGCTTATCACGCAGGTCGTTTGCATTTCCACCCTTTAATTCGACTGTGATAATCTCCTGTGTCAACTCGTAGATCTGCTTTGCAAGCGAGTTCACTTCGCTGACTGCAAGTTCAACCTCATCGTTGATCGTCTTCTGCGTCGATTGGAAATTGCTTGCAAGCTCATTCACCATGTCTGTGAAAGAATCTGCCGTAAGCGCAAAGGAGATTCGCGTTGTATAATCGGCTGGCTTTGTCGAGAGATCCTGCATAGCATCGGACATCTCTGCCATCCATTTTGTATAGCCTGCCTCGGAAGTCATTTCGTTCATATACGTCTGTAACTGTTCGAGATTGGCATGCTGTGAATTGTACTGACTGTACTTGGAATTTGCAGACCAGTATTTCGTGTCGTAATATGCATTTCTCTGACGTTCTACGGCTGAAGCGGTAATACCGGTTCCCATCATACCATACGTCTTGTTCAGACGTAAGGCGTCCGATGCGGAAGCCTGCACGTTCTGTCTGGAATATCCTTTTGTATCCGCATTGGATATATTGTGCGCGGTTGTATTCAGCGCCGTCTGGAAATATGTCAGTCCCGAAAGACCTGTATTGAGTCCTAAAAATGTAGATGGCATCGCTTCCACTCCTTCTTTGTCAATTGCGAATTATCGTTTCTTTTATGCACCCAGCTTCTCGATCAGATAAGCAATCATCTCGGATACGGTGTTGATGTATCGGGAGGACGCATTATATGCATGCTGGAATTTGATCATACTGGATAACTCCTCATCAGAGGATACGCCAAGCAGCTGCTGTCTCGTATTCTCGGCGTCGGACACTGCCTGCTGTCCGGTTTCCATCATGGATTTGTATGTGTAACCACGGTCCGACAGATCATCCATCATACCGCTGTAATAATCTTTGTAATTGCACTGCACCAGAGAATTCGGGCTGACCGTTGCGAACTTATCGTTCCACCGTGCCAGCAACTCATCTGCGATCGTCTGTGCCTCCTCACCCGATACACGGGAGAGTGGAAGCAGGGACGGATTCTGTAACAGCTTCTCGTTCACCTTCAGGTTTCCGATCGTATAAAGCGAATAGAAATCGTCCGGATTTTCTTCGTTATATACCTTGAACGTCTGTGTCGTTCCATCTGCCAGCGTCAGTGTACGCTCTGTGTACCGCTCCACGCTGTTTCGCGTAAACAACTCGGTGCCCGGATACTCATTACCTGAACCCATGCCGATACCTGCAGTATCCTCGTCCAACACCTTTACGGTAGAACCATCTGCCAGCGTCACGGTTTTGTTCGGACACAACGTATCGTTGATCTGTGTCACCATCGCATGAATCAGCACATCAAACTGTGCCTCCAGATTCGTAATCGTGTATGGTTCCACATACGTATTAAAATATTCCAGATCTTTTACATAATCTTTGACGTCCTGCTCGTACTGCGCCATCGCCGTCTGATAATCCGCATTGTTAGCAAAATCTTTCTCCAGCGGTTTCGTCGGCTTTGTCGGTACGTCCGTGTAGTTACTGATAAAATAACCCCGCGACATCATAAGACCATTCAGAGAACCGATATCGCTGTTACTGTCCGCGGTCGGTACCCGGTTTATATTAAACAAAGGATCGCCATCCTGCTCCCATACCGGCATCAGGAAGTCCGTCGAAGAACCTGTGAATCCGTAATTCTGCTGATATTTCTCATTCTCACACACCTTCTGTGTCGTCAGTGTGTAGGTTCTTCCAAGCGTAACCAGTGTATGTCCTTCCAGATACACCTCTACCGTACCGTCTTCGTTGTTTACAACTTCGGTATTCACAATAGAAGAAAGCTTATCAAGTGCCTGATTCCGCTTGTCCTTTAAGTCATTTGCTTTTTCCACATTTCCTGCCTCAACCGCACGGATCTGCTGGTTGAGTTCATAGATGGTAGATGCAAGATCATTGACTGTCTTGACTTGATCCTTGATCTCCGTGTTCAGATTCCGCTGATACTCGATCAGACTGGAACGTATCGTCTGCACACGATCGATCAGGGTGAGTGCATTGGAGATAAAGGAGCTCCGCGTTACGATACTGTTCGACTCCTTCTGCAGCTCCTGCATGGATGTCCACATATCGTTTAACGTCGTGTTAAAATCCTTACCCTCTAACTCACCGAAATAATTCTCTATCTCTGAGACGGTTTCATACTGCGCCTTGTAGTAGCTCATACGCCCGCTCTCTGTGCGGTAGGTATCATCTGCAAACTGGTCGCGCACCTGTCGGATCTGCGCCGTTACAACTCCCATACCTACGTTATTGATATAATATGAGTCCGTTGCGACTCTGTTATATGACTGGTCTGTCAGGAGTACCTGCTGTCTGGTATAGCCCTCAGTCTGTGTATTTATTAAATTATGTGCGGTTGCATTTAACGCATATTGACTTGTCTGAAGTCCTGTTACGCCAACGGACAACCGTCCCATCGTTCCTGCCATACGTTTACTCCCTTATTCCCGTTAATTCTGTACATCAAATCTGCCCGGTACATCGGCACCGCCTGCATATGCAGCGTTGCTCTTGAACATCTCTTTCGAATACTCTGCCGTCTCCGGCGCCCGGTTTAAATTCTGCATCAGATTGATGTTATACTCGATCATTTCAAGTGCATCCTGAATCAGATTCTGATTATGTCCGTTTACTTCCCGCACCTTCCGTGCAAGCTTCGCCAGCTTCTCGTTGATCGCAAGCAGCGGATCATGGAATTCCGGCTGTCCTTCCAGAAATGTAACAACGTCCATCACCTTGACATCATCTGGTCGTTTGCCTAAGATATTCGCTACATTTGTCATTGTCTCGCGCCGTCTGTGTTCCACGCTTGCAAGCGCATCTGCCAGACGCTGCTCCTTCTCGGTTGTCTCAGACAGACGGTCAAGATTGTTCGATACAATCGCACCCGTCTTCTCCATCGACACCTGCAGAAGCTGCTCATACAATGCATACTCATCATTCAATTCCGTAATCAGATTCTCAATTATACTTGCCATGTCGCATCCTCTTTTAGATATTTGTCTTGCTGTAACTGTCCAGTAATTTCTGTGCGAAATCATCCACGCTCACATCATATGTGCCGTTGTCAATCCGGCGCTTCAGATCCTGAATCTTGGACTCTCTGACATCTGGTGTATTGCCCAGTGCTGTCTTTGCTGTCTGCATATCTTTTCCCATGCTTGAGAAAGATACCTGATCCAAAAAGCTTCCTGATCCGGTTGTTCCAGAAGTCTTCGTCTTCTTGGTGCCTGTGTTGCCATAAATCTGACTGATCATATTATAGGTTCCTATTCTCATTGCTTCTCCCTCCTTTTTCTTATCTTTCGCAAGCCGCAGTCTCCTGCAATTACGATTCTTCAATATGAATATCGGAAGTTTTCCCTGTATCATAACCCTTTTTATGTAAAAAAAGACACATGCACCAGCATTTGTGCATATGTCTCTTCTCTGTTTTATGTATTTTATACAGAAGCAATCCCTGCCTGCTTTTCATCCACTGGATTAGTCAAGAAATCGCATCTTACCAGCGGAACTCTTCCGAACCGCCTGCTGGCGTTCCCGCTTGTAAGCGTTTGTCATCGCATCTGCCAGTCCGCCTGCACACTCCTTACAGAATCTTCCGCTGTGGATCATCTTGCCGCAGCGCTCACATTCCAGACCAACCAGAGAATCATCGGTAAAGGATAAACGTTCCTCGCGCACCCAGTATTTGATCTGCTTGATCGTAACATCACACGCTTCCGCTACCTGATTGATATTCTCGCGTGGATTCTCCTCGATATATTTCTTTACTTTCTGAAACTTCTCTTCCAGCTTTTCTTTACATGCAGGGCACAGCTTTTCGCCCGCAATATAATTAAATAACTTCTTACAGTTTCTGCAATTCATCAGTTCCATGATTTGTTCCTCCCTCTATCTATTCTGACACAATCTCTATATCACTTTCATCTTCCGGTTCCGATTGCTACACTTGTATAATAAACATCCGGGATTCCCGCCGCATGCAGACTCTTCGTACATGCCTCGATCGTAGCCCCCGTCGTGTAAATATCATCGACCAACAATACTTTCTTATAGCTTACACTTTTTTCTATACATTGAAAAGCCTTTTTTAAATTTTGCTCGCGGTGCTCGGGGTCCAGACTTTTCTGTGGTTCCGTATTGACCACGCGTGCAAGCAGTTCCCGTTCGACCGGTATATCCAGCTTCTTTCCCAGTACATCTGCCAGAAGCTCCGCCTGATTGTAACCACGCTTCTCCAGCTTGCGCTTATGGATTGGGATCGGAATCAGCGCATCAATCCCCAGACTCTGCAATGTGAGTCCATGCCGTTTCACGATCTGTCCTGCATAGAATGCTGCATAATCACGCTGATTGTGATACTTGAACCGCGCCAGACTCTCATCAAGTGGATACTGGTATTTCATCGCCGGAAAGCCCTGTATATATGTCCGTGTATGCCGCGTACAATCCTCACACAGCTCCGCTTCCTCATCAGTGATCTCGCACCCACACCGCATGCAAACTGGCTGTGCCGGATAATCAATCATCGGTCTGCACTCGTCACACACCTGTCCAGCCTGTCTCCCTGTCACATCGCCACAAAGCGGACAGGTCGGCGGATATATCCAATTCACAAGTTTATTCCATACTCTCATTTAACTCCTCTAACCGAAGTGCCAGCGACGTGTACCGCTTCTGCTCCTCGGAATTATCAACCATCTGGTTTACCAAATTTACATCACCGACGATAATAACCAGCTGTCTCGCACGCGTGATTGCTGTGTAAATCAGATTCCGGTTCATCAGTTTCCGGTTTCCGCCAAGCAGCGGAATGATAACTGCCGGATACTCACTACCCTGTGATTTATGAATCGTCACGGCAAATGCATGCTCGATCTGATCCAGCTCTTTATAGTTATAAACACTCTCTCGTCCGTCGTCAAACAGGATTGTCAGCTCCTCATCGTAATCACTGATATCGGTAATCACGCCCATATCTCCGTTAAATACACCGACACCTTCATCCAGCACATAGCCTCTGCCGGTACCTGTCTTGGAAACACCGTAAATCTTCCACTCCTGCTGGTAATTATTCTTGATCTGCATGACCTTGTCGCCCTTTCGGAAGGTCACATCGCCACGCACATGCTCGGGCTTGTCCTTCGCCTTCGGATTCAGACGGTTTTGCAGCTTCTGGTTCATATTCTCCACGCCGACTTCGTATTTCCGCATCGGACACAGGATCTGGATTTCCTGCGGTGAAAATCCATAGTAATTCGGCAGATTCTTCATCGTGAGTGTCTGTACTTCCTCGATGATCTGCGATGCTGTCCGCTGTGGGATAAAGAAGAAGTCCTTGCTCTTGTTCGTCAGGATCAGATGCTCGCCACGCTGGATCTTATGCGCATTGAATACGATGTCGCTGCCATCCTCCTGCCGGAAGATCTTGTTCAGCGTCGTAACCGGGAAGCAGCCCGAATTGATAATATCCTTCAGCACATTTCCGGCACCCACGGAAGGAAGCTGGTTTACATCCCCGACGAAGATCAGTCTCGTTCCATATGGAACCGCCTGCACGAGTGAATAAAAGATATACGCATCAACCATCGACATCTCATCCACGATGATCGCATCACATTCGAGTGGATTGTCTGCATTTCGTGAAAAATGCATGCCGTGATCGTCCTGATTTTTGCTGTCCTCATCCATCGCACCGCTGATTTCCAGCAGACGATGAATCGTCTGTGCCGGCCATCCGGTCGACTCGGTCATACGCTTCGCTGCACGCCCGGTCGGTGCACAAAGCTTGATCTCCATACCTTTCTTGGAGAAATATTTGATAATAACATTGATGATCGTCGTTTTTCCGGTTCCGGGACCACCGGTAATAACTGCCACCCCGGCTTCGATCGCCGATTTTACAGCTGCCCGCTGCAGCTCATCCAATGTCAGTTTTTCTTCTTTTTCAATCTTCTGAATTTCTCGTTCCAGCTCGTCCTGTTCCATATCATAGCGAAGCTGCAGATCGGTAAGCAGTCTTGCAGAATTCAGCTCCACATAATAATTCGATGCCAGATAGACGACATCTTCTTCATCGATCTGCTTGATCATGATCTTGCCTGCGATCAGCAGCTCCATCAACTGCTGTTCAAACAGGGAAACCGTCTGTTCGTACGCCGATTCCGCACTTGTCGCGTCTGCGTATTCTGCATAGCCAAGTGCTGACTGTCCATAGATGCCCTCGACATCCGTCGCCGTGTCACGCGTCAGTTCCACACAGCGACGCAGCAAAAGCTGTTTCGGCAGGTACATATGCCCTTCGCCGCCTGCCATATTCAGCACATACAGCACAGCCGACCGCAAACGGAATTCAGAATCCTGTGCAATTCCCATGCGCTTTGCGATATCATCCGCGATCCGGAATCCGATACCGGAAATATCCTCCGCCAACTTATATGGATTGCCGCGCAGGATATCATAAACTTTATTTCCATATGTATTGAAGATGCGAATTGCCAGATTCACCGAAATTCCATACTGTGCCAGAAAAATGGCAACCTCCTGAAATTCCTTCTTCTCCATGTACGAAGTAGCAATCGCCTGTGCCTTTCGCTCGGAAATTCCGCTGATCTCCGCAAGACGTTCTGGTTCCTCCTCGATGATCCGAAGGGTGTCATCCTTGAATTTCTTGACGATCTTCTTCGCCAAAACGGCGCCAATGCCCTTGATGATACCAGAGCCTAAATACCGCTCGATTCCAAGTGTATCCTTCGGCATCTGAATCTCGCAGGAGGAGAATTTGAACTGAATATCATACTGCGGATGATTCACGTATTCTCCCTCTGCAATCACATAGAGACCTTCACCGGCACCCGGCAGGGTGCCAACGAAGATCTCTTCACCTTCTTCGCCTTCCACGGACATCACACAATAGCCCGTTTCGTCGCTTTTATATACGATTTTTTCTATGTAGCCTTCTCTAATCATGTCATGATCCTATTTGTATTTTATGCATTTTGTGTCTGCGTAGTTGCCGCAGCCTGTTCCTGCTCATGCAGTTCCTCCGGCGTGATTGCCGCGTTCTGTTTCTTCATGGATTCGTATAACTGCTGTGCCAGACCAAGCTTGCCCTGATCGCTGACCAGCTTTGCATACTGCTGTGCCTGCAGGTCATATGCGTAGTCTGCATATGGGTTGTCGTCCTCGTCGCTGTCAGACTTGATCGTGGATTGTACCTGCTTATACACCTGCTCGACCAGATATGCTTCAAACTCCTTGCATGCCGCAAGCATCTCCTCATCAGTTGCTTCCGAGGAGGTTGATTTCTTGATCTGATTGGTTAAGTTGCTCGTCTGTGCCTGTGTCACATAGGATGAATAATCTTTATTTGTAAGGTTTGTGATGTTTTCCATAAGGTCACCTTTCCTCTACCTAACGAAGAGCGTTAGCCTGTTGCATCATTTCGTCGGATGCCTGAATTGCTTTGGAATTCATTTCGTATGCACGCTGTGCCACGATCAGGTTAACCATCTCATTTGCCACATCGACATTCGATGCCTCCGTGTAATACTGATGCGTCTTTGTCTGCTTCACTGCCGCATTTCCATTCTCCGCAACTGCCGCGCCACTTGCGACGGTTACCGAATAATTGTTGCTGCCTTCCTTGGAAAGACCTGCCGGATTATTAAACTGGTAAATACCAAACTTGACCGGACGTCCATTCGCATCTGTAATCACTGCTGGGTTCCCTGTACCATCCGGGAATGCCAGAGTGCCATCCTGATTAACTACCAGATCCGTTGCCACACGATTAGATGGCAATATGATTTGATTTCCATATGCATCCAGAACCGGATTTCCGTCAGATGTACAAAGCATGTTTCCATTTGCAACCGGCGAGATTTCAAACGAACCATCTCTTGTGTACTGCAATTCTCCACTCTCCGTGCGAATCTGGAAGAAACCATCCCCTTCCAGCGCTACACTGAACGGATTCTCCACATGCGTCAGGTTTCCCTGTGTAAATGTACTTGTAATCGCTGCCACACGGCTGCCAAGACCTACCTCTGCCGCAACCGGCTTGTTCTCGCCTGCATTATTCGTCGATGTCGACTGCAGGTTCTGATACAGCAGCGACTTAAAGCTCGCCTGCTGTGATTTATAACCAATCGTATTAATATTTGCTACGTTATTTGCAATTGTATCTACATTGACCTGCTGTGCCCGCATACCGGATGCAGCCGTCCAAAGTGATCGCATCATACGCTACTACCTCCTATTATCTTCCACTATAACCGTCCGATTTCATTGACTGCCTTGTCCAAGGTCTGGTCGATCGTCTGAACCATCTTCTGATTTGTCTCATACGCTCTTGTGACCGCGATCATATCAACCATCTCTGTGACCATATTGACATTTGACATTTCCAGATATCCCTGATTGACTGTTGCATCCGCCTGTGTCTGTACGGCGCCATTCACGGCTTCGTACATATTCTCACCATAGCTGGATAATGCGTCGTAGCTCTGAAAATCAACCAACTGCAATTTCGCAACATACGTATTGCCAGAGTAAATTTCTCCCGCCTGATTTACGCTGATCTTGACCAGATTTGCATTCGGAATCTGTATACGATTACCGCCTTCCGCCAGCACATAATCGCCATCCTTTGTCACAAGATAACCGTCCCTGGTTACAGTGAAATCGCCATCGCGCGTGTAGCGTGTCGTTGTCGTTCCACTCTTGTCTGTTGTGCTGATGGTAAAAAATCCGCTGCCGGATAATGCCAAATTGTACTGGTCTTCTGTCTGTCTGAAATTTCCCTGAGACATATCATAATACGTCTCTCCGATCTTCACGCCGAGGTTCACGCCGCCGATGCCCTGCTTTATGTTCGGTCCGATCGTTGGATCGTCAATCTTGACTGCCAGCTGGCGGTCAAAAGACTGCGATGTAACGTCCACCTTTTTGTAGCCGGTCGTGTCCGCGTTCGCCATGTTGTTTGTCACAACATCCATTCTCTTTTCCTCGTTGCGAAGTCCGGTCCATGCCGTGTACAACCCTCTTACCATCGTTTTCCTACTTTCTACTTTCGCTCACTCAAAAACTCAATATACTTACCTGTACCGATTGCCACTGCAGTCAGTGGTTCCTCGGCTGTCATCGTTGTGATTCCGGTGTTCTCCTCGATCAGATCTTCGAGTCCGTGCAGCAATGCACCGCCACCAGTCAACACGATTCCACGGTCTGCGATATCAGCTGCCAGCTCTGGTGGTGTACGCTCCAATACCGAATGTACTGCATCCACGATCTGGGATGTCACCTCGCGCAGCGCCTCCTCGGTCTCATCCGAAGATACCGTTACCGTCTTTGGAAGTCCGGTTACCAGATTTCGTCCACGGATATCCATGGAGATATTCTCTGGTCGTTTGTAACAGGTTCCAATATTGATCTTGATCTCCTCTGCCGAACGCTCACCGATCAACAGATTATGACGTTTCCGCATAAAACGAACGATCGCATCGTCGAAATCATCGCCCGCTACCTTGATGGACGATGATACAACCACGCCATCCAGTGAAATAACTGCGATATCCGAAGTACCGCCTCCGATATCTACGATCATATTTCCGCATGGTCTGGAAATGTCAATACCGGCTCCGATTGCGGCTGCAACCGGCTCCTCAATGATATAGACATCTCTGGCACCCGCCTGATAGGTCGCATCCTCAACAGCACGCTTCTCTACATCCGTAACACCGGATGGCACACATACACTAATACGTGGTCTTCTACCGAAGAAGCTCTTGCCCACTGCCTTCTGGATAAAATATTTCAACATCTTTTCTGTCGTTTTATAATCGGAGATAACACCCTGTCTGAGCGGACGCACCGCAACGATATTCCCAGGTGTTCTTCCGAGCATCAGTCTTGCCTCTTCCCCGATTGCCATGATCTGTTCGGTATCTCTGTCATAGGCAACTACGGACGGCTCCTTCAATACGACGCCCTTTCCTTTGACATAGACTAATATACTGGCGGTTCCTAAGTCGATTCCAATGTCTGAACTTGCCACGTCTTGTTCCTCCTATCTATATATCGGAAATTTCCTAATTATCCTTAGCTTTTTTCATAATAATCATGGTTGCAGCGCCTCCCTGTAACCATTCAATCGGCACTTCCGTGATATCCATGATCTCGTCCAATGCTGGCACATAGCTGCACCAGTTTGTGATCTTCCGTCCGGCAATATCCTTGCGGACACCATCCATATGCTCAAATTTATCGCGCAGATTCTTCAGAATCTTGCGGCTGTCGCCACCAGTCAGATCATATCCAAGCATGTCATTGAGTGCCTTGTTGGAGAAGAATACATAACCCGTGTACAGATCCCGGATAAAAATGCCCTCATGGAAACTATTGTATGTTTCTATCAGATGTTTATTCACATTTCGCACATTATCATCGCCATCTGCATTTTCCAGCATATTCTGGATCAGCAGAGAGATACTCTGTGAGAAACGAAGTTCTTCTTTTGTCCAGATTCGTTCCGATTTCGACTCTGCAAAAATCAAAATACCGTACAATCTTCCTTCCAGATAAATCGGATATGCGATCTCCGCCCGGAAATTATACCGCATCAGGTTGATTACATCGCGCTGTGTCATATTGGTACGGTCAAGCATACAACAGCCATTGCCGCGCTTGATCGCGTCTACCACAAGATACAAACGCTCCGGAAGCAAAGTCAATATATCGTCACTCGGCATCTCACCGGATACATCGAAATAACTTCGCAGACTGAATGCTTTTGGATTGTCCTTGTCAAATGTATATAAGAACATGCGGTCCAAATCCATATGCAGCGCGACCTCACGCAACGTCTCGCCAATGACCTGTTCTACATCTTCGCTTAATTTGCTGTTGATCTTCGACAATGCATTGTTGACAATGCTCTGTCGTGCAAGCTCCTCACGCATCTTCTTGCCCGCGCCACGTGACTTCGCAGATTCCACAATAGAATTATAGCTTTGCAGCAGGAAATCCGATACCAGTTCTGCTGTCGTCCAATGAAGCTCGTAAATTTCCTCCAGATGCTCTGTCTCATCCGGTGTATAAGAGCCAAGCACCCAGAACCCCTGCAAATTATCACCGACGAAGATCGGTGCCATTGCCAGCTTTCCATAACCGCCTTCCTCGCGGTCAAAGATATGTGGCTTCATCTCTGCCAGTACTTCTTCCTTCATCGTTTTGAAAAACTCTTTGTAGGTTGGCGTCTCAAACAGATCATAGAAATCACCCAGATCCGTCGCAGGTCCGACTGGTGTAGATTCCACCTTGCCATTCTCATCAACAAACACAGAATACAAATTAGTGAGTTGTGAAAATCCACTCATGATCATTTCCATCTTCTGAATCTGCGGAATCATGCCCGGATTATCCAGCTTGCTGATTACCAGGGATCCCGTCGGCGAAATCTGCATGCGTCTGTTTGGCTCTTCAATCGCCCGTTTGATCTCCGCCTGTTTTTCTTCTTCCTTCTCCGCAGAGATATCGCGGATATAAAACTCTACTTCATATGTATTTTCTTCTTCTGACACAACTTCGATACAGATATTGACCCGCACCTGTCGAAGCACCCCATCGTCTCCAACCATACGATATTCGTGCACGTAATCCTGAACACGATTGTCAATCGCATTATGAATGGTCTTCATTACCATCTCACGATCCGACGGATAGATATAATCCTCGGACAATTTCATTCCTTTGTTCAGCATCTCGACATTCATACCAATCTCGGATGCGTTCGGTGAAACATATACCAGACTGGAACCCGGCATATCGATAATATATCGTTTTACAAGCACAATATATTTTGTCTTTTCAATCGCTTTTCTGAGGTATTTGTTTTCAATTACCATGCCACTCGCCCCCTTATCGTATCGTAAAGCCTCGGTATCTAATAAGGCTGTCACACGCAATGTGCGACAGCCCCGTCTATACTGCTTTCTGAATCGGACTAATTGTTGCTGATCTCAGGGAATGCCTGATCTGCAACCTTAATCGTATTGTCTACGGAAATAACTACATTATCAAGTGCTGCTTTCATCTGTGCCATATATTCGCTTACACTCTCGCACTCACGCTTCACAGACATACGTGTATTGTATGCCTCTGTTCTTGCCTGATTCCGCATCTCCTCACACTCTGCAGTTGCCTCTGCGCGCATATTTGCACAGGTTTCCTCTGTATGATCGTTCAAAGACTGACATGCGCTCTCCGTCTCTGCACGCAGGTTGTCTGTCTCTTCTCTTGTCTCACGCTTCACGCGCTCACACTCTGCATATGTGGATTCCTTGCGCTCCTGACATTTGCTCTTTGTCTCTGCATCGAGTCTCTCACAGGCTGCAACTGTCTCTGCATGCATACGCTGGCACTCTGCGGTTGTCTCCTCTGACATCTGACGGCAGGCATCACTTGTCTCCTGTGTCAGTCTGTCGCATTCTTCCTCTGTCTTTGCGCGCAGCTCCCCGCACTCCTTCTGTGTCTGCTTTGTCAATGCATCTGCACTCTCACGTGCCTCCAGCAAAGTTCTGGAAATTGACTCGTAACGGCTCGCTGACTCTTCTTCTCTTGTCTCGTACGCTGTCATCTTGTCACGGAGCTGTGTCACTTCTACCTGCAGCTCATCGTTTACCTTCTTGAGGTTCTCGATCGTGCTGGAAGATTCGTTCAAGTTAACCTCTCTCATCGTGTGGAGATTCTTTACTGTCTCTGACAGCTTCAATACGTTTGCCTTTAAATCTGCAACCTCTTTCTCGTGTTCTGCTGTCAATTCGTCTATATAATTTTCTACTGCCTTCTTGTCATATCCACCAAACGATGTGGTCTTCAACGTTACATCCATTCTGCAATTCTCCTTTCGAATGTCCATTATCCAATATGTTTCTTAATTATATCATAAGAACTTCGTTTATGCATCATTTTTTTACACGGGATTTATGATTAACAATCTATATACAAATTACTTTAACGGACGTTTGAATTGACGATAATGGTTCACTCCGGGACCGCATTAAAAGGTTTAATAAAAAGTATGTGTGTATTGATATTTGCTTTCACTTTATGATACACTAAGGGTATGTTTAATCATATAAAAATTATTACGAGGTGATCTTTAAATGAACTTTTTCATGAAAATTCATGCAAAAAAATACAAACGATTTTCTCTTTTGCCGATTTGTATGCTGTTAATTTTTTCATTAACCGCATGTACAGCGAATGTGGAGAAGCGGTATCAGACCTACATCAAGAGTTTGATCGCAATCAATTATCTTGGTGCAACCAAGGATTACATTGCGGCGTCCGGTGCCAATCAGGAGGATGCAGATGCCCTTTATCAGGCAAACATTGACCTGCTCACTGACAATATCCTCACCTATTACAGTGTGAATATTGACGATGCGCCAGAGATGCGGGAGCAGTTCGAGTCTCTTGCCAAAAATATTTACAGCAAGGTTAATTACAAGGTAGATAAAGCAAGAAAAGACGGCAGTGTTTATCTGGTAGATGTCACGATTTACCCGATCAACCTGTTCGCACAGACCTCTTCTGAAGTAACTGCTTATGTCGACACATTTAACAACGATGTGAAGGCTGGAACTTATAACGATTATTCTCTCACTGATTACGAAACATTATTCTCGCAGGGCTTGATTGACATCCTGAATGCCGGTTGTGAAAATATGAGTTATGCCGACCCGCAAGTTATAACTGTTGAAATTATTGAAGATGGAAATAAATATTACATCAGCGACCGCGATTTCATGCAGATTGATGCTGCTATGATCAGTTCCGCAATCGTGACTGAGACTGCAACTTCAACAGATGCGAATTAAATAATGAAGCATGCAGGTAATATATGAAACAACATATAAAAACGACCGATTGGTTTTAAACCAACCGGTCGTTTTTGATATATTATTTTATTATTCCTAGCTGATCATTGCTCCAGCCGGCATATCCTTCTCTGCGGTAAGCAGTGCCAGATTTCCATCGAAATCCTCTGCACAAAGAAGCATACCTTCGGATAACACACCTGCAAGCTTTGTCGGCTTCAGGTTCGTGATAACAACAACCTTCTTACCAACCATCTGCTCTGGTGTATAGTAATGCTTGATTCCTGATACGATCTGCAGGGTTCTGCCCTGTACCTTTACCTGTGAGCAAAGCAGCTTCTTGGACTTTGCAACTTCCTCACAGGAGATGATCTCACCCATCTGCAACTGCATACGGCTAAACTCATCAATTGTGATCTCTTCTTTCACTACAGCATCAAGTGTAGGAATCTCAACCTTTTCTTCCTTCTTTGCCTTCTTCTCCGGCTTTGGCTCTTCTTCAACCACTTTGGATGGGAAACGCTTCTCGATCTCCTCGAGCATCTTTGGTGCATCGATTCTTGCGAAGAGAATCTCCGGCTGATCCGTTACCTTATTCCCGGATGGATACAGGCCAAAGTTCGAAAGTTCTGTCACACGACGCTTTTCTGCATTGAGCTGCTTTAAGATCTTCTCAGACGTCTCCGGCATATATGGCTCCAGAAGGCTTGCGCCAACCACGATGCTCTCTACCAGATTGTAAAGAACGGTGTTCAGACGATCTGCATTCTCCGGATCCTTGGCAAGTGCCCAAGGCATTGTCTCATCGATATACTTATTGCAACGCTTAAACAAAGCGAAGATCTCTGTGATCGCATCTGCCACGCGGAGCTTGTCCATGCATGCATTTACACGGAGTCTGGTGTCGGTTACAACAGCCTTCAAGTCATCATCGACCGGCTCATGTGCACCGGCATTTGTCACAACGCCATCAAAATATTTATTCGACATGGAAATCGTACGGTTCACGAGGTTTCCAAGTGTATTTGCAAGTTCTGAATTGATACGCTCAATCACAAGCTCCCATGAAATAACACCATCGTTCTCAAATGGCATCTCATGCAACAGGAAGTAGCGGACCGCATCCACGCCGAACAAATCTACCATATCATCTGCATAGATTACATTTCCACGGGACTTACTCATCTTTCCATCACTCTGGATGAGCCAAGGATGTCCGAACACCTGCTTCGGAAGCGGCTCGCCAAGCGCCATGAGGATACATGGCCAGTAAATGGTATGGAAACGGATGATATCCTTGCCGATCAGATGCAGATCTGCAGGCCAGTAACGATGGTACAATTCGTCCGAATTGCCATCCACATCATAGCCAAGACCTGTGATATAGTTGGTCAACGCGTCGATCCATACATATACGATATGTCCCGGATCAAAATCTACAGGAATACCCCATTTGAAGGATGTTCTTGATACGCACAGATCCTGCAGTCCCGGAAGGAGGAAGTTGTTCATCATCTCGTTCTTGCGGGACTCCGGCTGGATAAAGTCCGGATGTGTATTGATATGCTCGATCAGACGGTCAGCGTATTTGCTGAGCTTGAAGAAATATGCTTCTTCCTTTGCCGGCTGTACCTCACGGCCACAGTCCGGGCATTTGCCGTCCACAAGCTGTGCTTTCGTGAAGAAGGATTCACAAGGTGTACAGTACATGCCTTCGTACTGACCCTTGTAGATATCGCCCTGATCGTATAATTTCTTGAAAATCTTCTGTACCTGCTTCTCATGATAATCGTCCGTTGTACGGATGAATTTGTCGTAAGAAGTGTTCATCAGATCCCAGATACGCTTGATCTCAGCCGATGTCTCATCCACGAATTCCTTCGGTGTGGAGAGATTCTCAAATGCTTTAATCTCGATCTTCTGACCATGTTCGTCAGTTCCTGTCTGGAAACGTACGTCGTATCCGACGTATCTCTTGTATCTGGCAATGCTGTCTGCAAGTACAACCTCATACGTATTGCCTATATGAGGCTTACCAGATGTGTATGCGATTGCGGTTGTAATGTAGTACGGTTTTTTAGGCATATGAAACCCCTCCCTTATTTTTGTTTTTAACCCACTCTTAATTTAAACTTCTGGACATCGCGCTCGTCATCAACTACCTCGATCTGACCGCCAAGTCCACGGATCTTTCCATCGAAATCTTCGTAACCACGCAAAATATACTTGATATCGTCGATCGTACTGAATCCTTCCGCTGCCAATGCTGCAATGACAAGTGCGGCACCTGCACGCAGATCCGGTGCTACCAGATTCGCGCCTGTGTATCCATCCACGCCAGTAATCACTGCGGAATTACCTTCTACTTTGATGCGTGCTCCCATGCGGGAAAGCTCGCTTACATATTTAAATCGGTTTTCAAATATACTCTCCGTAATCACGCTCGTTCCCTGTGACAATGCAAGTGTTACCGCCATCTGCGGCTGCATATCTGTCGGGAATCCCGGATATGGAAGTGTCTTAATCTGTGTTGCCTTGAATCTGCCGTCCGCCATAACACGAACTGCATCATCGTATTCGATTACGCGTGCACCAATCTCATTCAGCTTCGAAGAGATTGCCTCTAAGTGTTTTGGAATTACATTTTTGATGAGAACATTTCCCTTTGTCGCTGCCGCCATCGTCATAAATGTTCCCGCCTCGATCTGATCCGGAATGATCGAATACTCCGTTCCTCTCAGCTTCTGAACACCACGGATACGGATAACATCCGTTCCGGCGCCCTTGATATTTGCACCCATACTGTTCAGGAAGTTCGCTACATCTACGATGTGTGGCTCCTTCGCAGCATTCTCGATCGTCGTCTTGCCCTCTGCAAGCACGGCTGCCATCATGATATTGATGGTTGCGCCAACCGTTACCACATCGAGATAAATATGATTTCCAATCAACTGGTCTGCTTTCGCAACAACCTTACCGCCATTTACAATCTCTACTTTCGCACCAAGTGCCTCAAAGCCCTTGATATGCTGGTCGATCGGACGCAGTCCAATATCACAGCCGCCCGGCAAAGCAACCTGTGCATAGTTGTATTTACCAAGCAAAGCTCCAAGCAGATAGTAGGATGCTCGTATCTTCCGAATATATTCATCATCCACACAGACATCCTCGCCGGTTCTGATTGTTCCGCCGCAGATAGAAACTGTATGGTTATCAATGTATTTTACCTTAGCGCCAATTGTCTCGATTGCACGAAGTAATGTCTTTGTATCTTCTACATATGGTACATTCTCAATAATGCATTCTTCGTCTGTCATGACTGCTGCTGCAAGGATACCGAGTGCGGCGTTTTTCGCACCGGCAATCGAAACTTCACCTTCCAGAACATTGCCGCCTTTTATAACATATTTTTCCATTTCACACCTCTGTGCTGCCAGTTATTTTTTACGCTACTAGCCCATAATCTTAATAATTATAACACATTCCATTATTTTGTAAAGCATTTTACTTGTCTGCCTCACAATAAATGCATCGATAAATACGATTTTTTTCATCGGCTAATTTAAATATATGCACAATTCCTGGTTCTGTCGATGTGATACAGCGAGGATTTTTACATTTTTTCACATTGATCAGTTTTTTTGGCAATGCCAGCTTCTTTTTCTCGACCGTCTGTCCGTCCTTGATGATGCTGACTGTGATATCTGGATCGATGTAACCCAACACATCCAGATTCACATCGTACTCCTTATCAATCTTCAGGATGTCCTTCTTGCCCATCTTGCTGCTCTTGACGTTCTGCAGGATGGCAACGGAACAGTCGAGCTTGTCAAGTTCGAGGTCGTGATATACCTGAAGTGCCTTGCCAGCAGTAATATGATCCAGCACAATACCATTTTGAATACTATCTATCTTCATGATTCTTCCTCCTTAATGCAAATCCATTTCCTTACTCTGGGATCTTGGCAAGCTTGTCCGCAGACAGATTCAGCTTCGCACCATTCGCCTTGAGCAGTGTCAGCATCAGTGCCATACGCACGAATTTTCCATTCATAACCTGACGGAAATAGCAGGCACGTGGATCGTCATCGATTTCCACAGAGATCTCGTTCACACGTGGAAGCGGATGCAGGATTGCAAGGTCAGACTTTGCATTTTTCAGCTTCTTTCCATCAAGAATGTATGTATCCTTCAATCTGACATAATCCGCCTCGTTGAAGAAACGTTCCTTCTGTACTCTTGTCATATAAAGCACATCCAGCTCGCTCATCACTTCTTCCATCGACTCTACTTCTTCATATGGAATATTCTTTGCTTCGAGCACTTCGGAAATAATGTATTCCGGCACGCGAAGTTCCTTCGGTGCAATCAGGATAAATTTTATATTTTTATAACGGGATAAAGCCTTGATCAACGAATGCACGGTACGACCAAACTTCAGGTCACCGCACAGACCAATCGTAAAGTTGTCCAGTCTGCCCTTCTCCCGCAGGATCGTGAGCAGGTCTGTCAGCGTCTGTGTCGGATGGTTGTGACCACCATCACCAGCGTTGATAATCGGCACGCCACTCACCATGGAAGCACGCATCGGCGCACCTTCCTTCGGATGACGCATTGCGATGATATCTGCATAGCAGCTTACCACTCTTGTTGTATCGCCCACGCTCTCGCCCTTCGTTGCTGACGAAGAATCAGCCGAAGAAAAACCAAGTACATTTCCGCCAAGCTCCATCATTGCTGATTCAAAGCTAAGCCTTGTTCTTGTACTTGGTTCAAAAAATAATGTTGCAAGTTTTTTGCCCTTACACGCTTCGCTATACGCTTCTTTGTCGTCGATGATATCCTGTGCCAGCTTCAAAATGCCATCGATTTCTTCTACGGTCAGGTCTGTTGAATCAATTACATGTTTCATTTCTGGTTTCCTCCCATTGAACGCACGTTGTTTTTTCGGAATATCTCATCGATTGCAAACCGGTCTTCCCGGTTGCAAACGAGGATATATGTTTTTCGATTCGCACGAATCTTCAGTACGATTACATTGCTGTCCTCCCCCTGGTTCTCCAGGAGGAAAGACCGCATGAATTCCCATTCGATAAATGTGGTTCCGACCAGCACTCCATCTTCTGTGATGCCACTCTGTATCCGGGTGGACAGCACGATGAACAACACAAACATCAATACCGCAGGCACAAATATGTAGATCTTAAAATATACCAACACAACAAGTCCCACAAGTCCAAGGTTCGCATAGACGACCTCAGAGATATTTAATTTGTGATGCAGCCGGCTCTTTATGACAATCCCAGACTGTTTTTTCACGGCAGAGACGCAGACAAGCGCGCCCGTACCAAAGCCAAGGAAAAGCACAAACGCCAGTACCGAAAGCCACACATCCATATATTATACCACTTAAATTCCTTTTATCAATGTATACATGACAGCTTTTTCTGCGTGTCTTCTGTTTTCTGCCTGATCGAGAATATGATCAAGGTTCTTCATCTCCACTTCCTTCGAAATCTCGAAGCCTACATGCATTGGCATGTCGTGGAAGACAAGTGCATGACTGCCCTCTAAGAACTCATCGTTCAACTGATATGGCATCATCTTATCCATGAGTTCTTTCTTCTTATCCTGATATGCAGGATCGTTGAAGAACTCCATGTCAAGCCATGTATCGGTGTAGCAGATATCCATATCCTTGACATATTTCTTCACTTCGTCCATCGGCATGTTCGGATCAAGCTCTACATAGTAACCAGTCTTCTTTGCTTCCTCATAGAAGTCTGGACCGCAGGCAGTATCATTTACAAGCGGGGTAAGTCCGTACAAAGTTCCCTGCTTCATCTTGGAGAAGAATTCTACCAGTGAATTGAATACGTTGTTCTTTGCACCGATATATAAGAACTTGACATTCAGACTACCAAACTTCTCGATGATCGTCAGTGCATCTGCCAGAATCTGGCAAGGATGGTACGAGTTATCGCAGCCATTGATAAATGGTACCGTTACATTGTCACCGAACAGCTCAACGGTCTCATTTTTCACGAGACGTGCCATGATGATGTCCACATTGCGGCATACATATTTGATCTCAGAAACCGGCTCGCCAAGAACAAAGTTGCTGTCCTTCCAGAGCTGGTTGTAGTAGGTTCCGCCAAGCTCTGTCATTCCTGTCGTGAAAGAAAGGAATGTACGGGTACTTGTCTTCTCAAACAACGTATAGAGCTTCTTGCCCTCCAATGCGTGGCTGTACTTCTCCGGGTTCTTCTTCATATCCAGTGCAAGATCAAGAATCTTCTGCAGCTCTTCCGCAGAGAAATTCTTGAAGTTCAACATATTCTTCATGATATCTTCCTCCTGTTTTCTACAAATATTTCTTTAAGTCGTCTACCTTGTCGGTCTTCTCCCACGGAAGGTCGATATCGGTTCTTCCGAAATGTCCATAAGCGGCTGTCTGCTTGTAGATTGGTCTGCGCAGATCAAGCATCTTGATGATACCAGCCGGACGCAGGTCGAAGTTCTCACGGATGATCTCTACGAGCTTATCATCTGCAAGCTTACCTGTGCCAAATGTATCTACCATGATGGAAGTTGGTCTTGCAACACCGATCGCATAAGAAAGCTGGATCTCACACTTCTCAGCCAGTCCGGCTGCCACGATATTCTTTGCTACATAACGTGCGGCATACGCTGCGGAACGGTCTACCTTTGTGCAGTCCTTTCCAGAGAATGCTCCGCCGCCGTGACGTGCATATCCACCGTAAGTGTCTACGATAATCTTACGTCCGGTTACACCAGAGTCACCGTTTGGTCCACCGATAACAAAACGTCCGGTTGGGTTGATGAAGAACTTCGTCTCATCGTCGATCATATCCTGTGGAAGGACTGGATCAAATACATATTTCTTGATATCCGCATGGATCTGCTCCTGCGATACATTCTCGTCATGCTGGGTAGAAAGTACAACTGCCTCTAATCTGCAAGGCTTTCCGTTCTCGTCATACTCTACCGATACCTGTGTCTTACCATCTGGTCTTAAATAAGGAAGTGTGCCGTTCTTACGAACTTCTGTCAGCTTTCTTGCAAGCTTGTGTGCCAATGAGATTGGATATGGCATAAGCTCTGGTGTCTCGTTTGTTGCATAGCCGAACATCATACCCTGATCGCCAGCGCCGATTGCCTCAATCTCCTCATCGGACATATGATTTTCCTTTGCTTCGAGTGCCTTGTCAACACCCATTGCGATATCGGTTGACTGCTTGTCAAGTGCAACGATCACACCACAGGTATCACAGTCAAATCCGTACTTTGCACGGTCATAACCGATCTCACGAATTGTCTCACGTACGATTGTCTGAATATCGATCTGTGCCTTTGTTGTGATCTCACCCATAACAAGTACCAGTCCGGTTGTTACGGCTGTCTCACAGGCAACACGGCTCATAGGATCCTGCGCTAAAAGCGCATCTAATACGGCATCACTGATCTGGTCACAGATTTTGTCAGGATGGCCTTCGGTTACTGATTCTGAAGTAAATAATAACTTCTCCATTTGTTCCTCCTTTGGAATGCATTTGTCTATGGTTCTTTGTCTCTTTTTCAGCGGCAATTCATAAAAAATAAATCCGGCTGCAAGCAACCGGATTTGAAAGTCGTTATCAAATCTTCTTATTGCTCGACAACTTAATCTAAGTATCGCTCAGGTCGGCACCTTCCGTCTCCGGGGTTGCCGTGGCTTCTTCGTCCCTTATGACTCCACCACTCTGAATAAGAGAGACATGTTTAACATATATCATATATTTCTAATTGTCAATGGTTTTATTTGCTAATCTCGTTGTATTTGCGCATATTCTGGCGATTTTCATTCCTGTGTGCCATGCTTTTTACGGATAAATCGAATCAGCGCCGCAACAAGCATCAGAATCAGCACGCCTACTGCTGCGCCACAGCTATCGAGTAGCACGTCCTTTACCTGTCCGCTCCGTCCAGGAACAAACAACTGATGAAACTCATCCGTCGCCGCATACACCGTCGCAGTTCCCCACGCGAATAACGCAGACACCTTTCGTTTTCTTCGGACATCCAGCCATACACCACAGAGCAGCATTGCAAAGACGGCATATTCCGTCGCATGTGCCAATTTTCGGATCGGATGATCGACCTTCGCTGCAAACGCAAGCTGTGCTTCCTCCGACCAGTTCTTAAAATCCGGATGTACAATGCGTCCAAACTCCATACCGACCGTATAACTGTCCTCCGTCGATTCCTCGCCATTTCTGGCAGAGAAACAGAAGATCATAATCGCGAACAGTACCGACAATACAAGAAACACAATCTGCCGTTTCGACAGCCTCCCCGACTGCGTCTGTTTATCCTTAGATATGCTTCTTGATTGCATCTGCCAGTGCCTTCAAGGATTCTGATTCTGTCTCGCCCTGCTTCCATGTCACCTGTACGTCATCCCCTGCGTGACGTGGAATCACATGCATATGGAAATGATGCACGGTCTGACCGGCTACTTCGCCATTGTTCTGCACGATATTCAGGCCCTCGCAGCCAGTCTCTTCCTGTACCGCTTTCGCAACGTGGGTTGCAAGCGAAAATACCTTGCCTGCAGTCTCCTCATCAAGCTGGTAGATATTATCGTAGTGCTCCTTCGTCAGAATCAGCGCATGTCCCTGATTGGCTGGTGCCAGATCCAGAATTACACGGCACTCTGGTGTCTCATATACCGTTGCAGATGGAATCTCTCCATTTGCGATCTTGCAGAAAATACAATCATCTTTTTTCATCTTTACTTACTCCTTTTTATTTTAACTACTTATACTTTACCATTTCTGATAAAGCATGGCATCGTTTTGCTCTTAGACCTGGTATCCACGTTTTTCGTAGTTTACACCCTGTATACTCTCGTTCAGGGTTCCTTTCCCATAGGTAAGTCCAGCGTACACCTGATGTACATTCTGCATCACAGCGCCCTCGTTGTCAAGTTCGTGTAAATGTACAAATCCGACACGTAAGTCATCGACCATCTGCACACATCGATCCAGTTCATCCGGCTGTCTGCGTACTTCCGAGCGCACAAGCTTCCCATAGATAAATCGCAAAATGGCAATCACATTTCTTCCAAGCGGATCTTCCTTCGAGAAACATTCAATCAGCTCCTGCATCGCACGCCGCGCCTGCCCAATCGTTTGCAGGTATGTGGTCATATTCTCCGCTTCGTACGCTGCCATCGCATCCATGCCGTATGTATGAAATATATCACATAGCACCAGAATCAGACCGCTGTGGTTCTCCTGACTGATGCGTCGTGTAAATTCCTGTTTTTGTTCCTGTGTCATGGTGGTTTCCTCATATTCCTGTCTTATACATATTATCCCAATCCGGTCTGCGCCGCCTACTGCAGCAGCTGTAACAGCGATTCCGGTCTGTCGTTCGCCTTCTGCATCATGGAGATTGCCGCCTGCGACAAAACCTCCTGCTGCGTATATTCTGTCATCTCCTCAGCCATATCCGTATCCATGATCCGCGAATAAGCCTCCGTGATACTCTCACTTTGCACTTCGAGATTCGAATGCACATCATCCAGCCGGTTCTCATACGCACCCAGCTTCGAACGTGCAGCCGAAACTTTCTTCACTGCCTCATCAATGATATCAACTGCCTGACTTGCATATTCATGTGTGTACATGATCAACTCATCCACGCCAAGTGATTTTGCATTCAGCTCTGGAATGTCGATGGCTAACTGCTCACCCTCGTTGGAACCTGTCTGTATTACCATCGTTCCAGCCGACAGCACTTCGATCTCTGCTGTTACAGCTCCACCATTTTCGGCAACAGCGCCCGGATCTGCTTCAATCGTCATAGAGAAGCCGCTTCGGTCTGTGACTTCAATCTTATTTCCATTTGCCTTCAAAGTTGCAGTCGTAGAAAATCCATCTTCTGTGATGTTCAAAGCTGCCTGACAATCCTTGCCCTGCATCATCGTGCCATCTGTCACTCCAAACACCGCTGCCAGCTCCGGATTTCCCACAGAGATGCTGATTTTCTCACTGCTGCCATATCCCTTTGTGCGGAACACCACCGGTGCTCCACTGTCAAAGCTCTCCTCTGTCGTTCCGTCATTCGACGCAAAGACATCAATATTGATCTTGGCAAGGCTGGTCTGGATCTTTCCATATACATCCTCCATCGTCATGCCTTCCTCGATCTCGATTGCAAATCCATTTACCTTCAAAGTTCCTGCCTGCTCTTTTGTGATCACGGCTGTAGAATAGGTAAATCCTGTCGTCATAGATGCCTGCTCTGCATCGGCTGTGACATTGATCGAATAAACACCCGTGCTTACCTCTGATGAAATGTATGTTGCTTTCACACCATTGACGCTGGACAGAGAACGTCTCGTCAGATCCCCATTCAGCAGTGTCTGTCCGTTAAATGCGGTCGTATCGGAAATCTGTGTCAGCTCAGCCGCCAGGGAATCAATCTCCTCCTGAATCGCATCACGATCGACCTCATCATTGACATCGTTTGCCGCCTGCACAGCCAGTTCCCGCATACGTCCTAAAATGCTGTGCATCTCCTCCATGCCGCCCTCTGCGGACTGGATCACAGAGATACCATCGTTAGAATTCAAAGCCGCGCGGTCAAGTCCCCGGATCTGTGCACTCATCTTCTTTGAAATCGCAAGTCCTGCCGCATCATCTGCCGGGCTTGTAATCTTATAACCAGAAGAAAGTCTGGACATCGACTTTGCAACTTTATTATTTATTTTACCGAAATTAGTCGTGGCATTCATCGCCAGCGCATTATAATTAATTCTCATGGTCTGCCTCCTTAAACTCGTTCGTTATGCTTCAGCTATCCAAATGTCTGCTTCTTATCCGGCATCATGTCCGCGGCACATTATACGTCCGCATCCCGGTTTTACTATGTTATATATCGGTAAGTTTCGCCATAGCCTTAACGAAGAATATTGCCGCCCGACACAGTTTTTGTGTGTCCGCTCCCCCGTTCGTTCCACGCGCCGCTGTACGGCTTTCTCCAAGCGCAACTGCCGCATCCGCATATTCACTTCCGGCAAGCAGTTCCCGGAACGCATCCGTCTGTCCAGCAAGCCATGTATTCGCCTCCGAGGAACCGCCAAGAATCTCACCCGTGCATGTTCCCGCTTCGTCCATCCGGATCTGCGCCTGCAGCATACCATGCACCCCTGCCGCCATCCGGATCGTGATGCCGCGGGCTTCTACTCCGCCCGTCTGCATCGTCAGATTCACTACCTTCATACCTGACTCTGTCTCAACCGGGAGCTGATACTGCCTTCTGCCCGCCATGGCTCCCAATATTCGGAATCCTGCCTGCACGACCTTCATGCCCTGCAGCTGATCTGATGTTATATTTCCTTCTTCTGCCTGATCATACATCTGCTCTACCATCTGTTGCCGGATATCCGCATACATCTGCGCCAGATCTGCGTCTGCTTCGATCTGTTTCAGCAGCATCTCCGATTCAAACGGCAACGCAATCTCCTCTCCTGTGAGGGACTTCGCCATAGCATCCGTCTCTGCGTCAACTGCATCCTCCTTCGTATGGTCCTGCCATCCAATCTGCTTCCATACCTGTGATGCAAATGTATAGAAATTCATGGACGCCTGATAATTGACAGCTTCTGCTTCCGGTCCTACCGACATTCCCTGCAGTATATAATCCGCCGCTTCCAGATTTTGTGCGCTCTCTTCAATATCATTTGCCTGCAGAAGCTGTTCTGCCTGTGCAAGCATCGGAGAATCAGAGATTTTCTCCCATGGGTTTTTATATTCTTCCTGCGCAGCCATCGGTTCATTTCGGCTCATATATTCATCTTTCTCTCCCATGCGGAGCTGTCCGGTCCAGTTACCATCCGCACCAACCCGTCCCGCATATGCACGCGCGATCTGATCATCCATCTTCTCCCCACGTGTCTGCAGATCCGCAAGCATACCGAACGAATCATCGACCACAGCCTCCATCCCGGCGGCCTTCCGGCTTCGCATCGCAGTAATCAGATTACGCACGGTAAGCCGGCTGTTGTTCGCGAACAGATACCCGGCTTCCCGGTCGCCGGATTTCTCTAACTGCTTAAATACCCGGTACAACCCGATATATCCTGCGCGTTCCTCGCTGCTGATCTGTCCACGCTTCTCTACATCACGCAGATACGTTGCAAAATCGTCTGTCTCCTTCACACCTGCTTTGTAATTTTTGTCCCGCAGTGTCTGATTGAGTTCATCGACTGTCATATCAAGCGGGTTGATACCATCCCGGATCATAGACAGCACCGCATTCGGATGGCATGCGGCAAGCATATCATTGACCGCTCTGTCATACTCTATGATCTGTGCGATATTTTCCTCCGTGATTTCCATGCGGTTATACCCGAGAATCTGTACCGCTCGTGTATGTTCCTCATCCACCGGCAGCTCCATATCTGTCAGTATATCTTCGATATTTGAAAATGCTTTGCGGATACTATCTCCCATATCCGCACGCGGGGCTGTACCAAGTGCCTCATATCCGCGCTCCATCGCTGCGAAATCAACGGAACGCCGGATCGTCTGTGTCGATATATCTGCCACCCCATCCGACACATTGTTATCGGACATCCGGCGTTGCATATCACCCGCCTGTCCACCGATCTGGTGTTCTTCCTGTACAAGCTTCGCAAATCCATGTACCGTCACCGACTGCAGCGCGTCCGTACCCGCCAACACGCCAAGCCTTGTTGCCGGTGCCGTGCCAATCGTCTGCAGATCTGCCTGCATCTGCTGATAGATTGCCTTGTTTTCTTCGGTTGGCGCAACACCCTGCTTCGCAAACATCTCCTGCGTAAGCTGTGCCTCTGCATTTCGCAGCTTCGCCACCACCTGCGCCAGTTCACGAGTATCAATATTGATATCCACGGAGAGCATCCGTACCGCAACACTCTGTGTCATGGAGAGCCGGATCTCCTCTAACTGCCGCAGTGCCGTTACCTCCCGCAGCGTCTGATTCTGTATGTCGGAACCTGCGCTCCGGCCATCCTGTAACTGTGTACCCTTATCCGCGGTTTCGTCGTATGCTCCCACCGGCTGTCCACCGGTCTGTCCATCCCGTACCCCATCATAATGCGCCGCCACCAGCGCAGCGATTGTAAGCGGCCGCTCTGTACGTACTGCCTGTGCCACATCCTCTGCTGTAATCGAAGCTGCATCCTGTCTGAGCTTTGCCGCTCTCGTCTCAAGCTCCTGTGTCTGCCGCTTCTCTGCCTGCTGTGCCGTCGGCAGTTCACCGATATCCTTCCCGATCTGCGCCTGCATCTGCATATAAGCCCGCACGGAATCCGTCGTGACCGGAATATCATTTGCCAGAAGCAGATTTGCCCCGGCCATACTTGTTTCATCCACGACAAATCCAGCCTGCATGATCACATGTGCGAGCTGCGCCTGCAAGCCGGAATCTGCATTTCCATCTTCACCCGAAGCATACACCGATTGTCCAGCGCTCTGCTGCGGCCTGGATATTGTCTGTTGTGCAACCTGTTTCGCCGCATATGCGGTGTCTCCTCCCAATTCATCCACCGCGGCAATCTCTCTTTGTCCACTGTAATGCGCCTTGTAGAGTGTCTCCTGCGTGAGTGGCTGCCGATTCTTCAACAGGTACAGAATGTCCTTGTTCCCCACCTGCAGCTTCACATCTGTCCCGGCTATCTGCGCCCCGCTACTTGTAAAAACCAGATTCGAGGCGTCTCCCTCCTCGATCTGCGCCTGCGCGAGCACATTTACAAGCGCGTCCTTACGCGCATCTGCACGCATGGAAGTAACCAGCCCTTCTATGTCCGAAAGCGATGCCGAAGCGACATCCACGCCCATCATACGAAGCTTCTTTATCTCCTCGGAAGTAAGGGAACGCGCAATCTCCCGTGCATCTGCACGCGCCTGTTCTTCGTCGCTTGTCTCTTCCTGCTGTTCCTGCTTCGCCTTCTCCTGCATGTCCTTGCGGTACTCATTGAAATTATCCATGACCGTCTGCGCATTCGTGTCGACCGAAGAATTCCTGTCGTACTGCACCTGCCCGACCTTCTCGAAGGCATCGAGCTGATCGACCGAAGCAGTCTTCATCTTTGTTCCACTGTAAGCATTTGCACTGTCACTATACGCTTTGATGGCATCCTGTGAATTTTTGATATTGATATTCTGCATAAAATGCTCCTTGCATCATTAATTTGTATGATATTATTCCTATCTTGCATCGTTCCGATCCTGCGTTCCGGTTGCCCGAACTGGTTCTCTGTCTTTTATATCGGCACAGTCCGCCCAATCATTAAGAAGCTGCATGGTGTCTGAAGCACAATGTCCAAGACGCAATGCCTGAAGCACAATGTCTGAAACGCAATGTCCAAGACGCAATGCTTGGTGTTTGCATGAAGATTAAATGCAAAAAGCATGGACGGCTCATTATGAACCAACCATGCTTTTTCATTACTATCTCATGCGCATCTGTCACTGCTTACCGGTACAAGCACATGTATAATATTTCATCATTTAATTGAAAAATGGTGTCCCGGGTGCTACCGTCCCATCATAGATCAGACCGGTTTCCGGCAACTTCCCTGCGTTACTATCAACCCGCATATTTGCGACCTGTTCTTTGGATAGTTTCATGTCAGCCGGAAGCTTATCATATGAATCTGAATACCACCAGTTTCTTCCGTAATACGACTTCACTGCATACCAGCCACCTCGTTGCGCATCATATTCATACAGGACATCCTGTGTGACGGTTTTGCCGGATGCATTTGTAAATGTTTTATTCCGGACAAGAATATCCGAAGTCGGATGCTGTGCATAAGTTGCCTTCAGGTCAATACAGTTATTCTTATTGACATATCTTCCGTCCACCCATACATCCTCCATATGGTGGACGCCGTTTCCAACACCTGTATATGCACTCACATACGTATATGCCGTTCCATATCCCCAGCCCTCAGCAGCAACCTTCAGCCAATTGCCTGCGCCAATCTTTTTCTCAAATTCATCTCCGGACAACTGATTCCGATATGTCTGTAACTCATCGGTCGATTGTTTCTCATATTGATGAATTTTCCTTTCCAGTTTATCGAGGGACGAAGAAAATGCGTAATCATTCGCTCCACCGTCAAAGGTAAATAAACTTTCAATATATTTGGACATAACCGGATCCGTATTTCCGTTTCCGGCACCACCATATGATTTCGTTGTTCCGTTCCATGTTACATCGACCAGATAATGCGCCGAGCCTGACGAAACCGTACAATCCGGCTGCAACGCTTTCGCTACATTCGCCATAACGCCCGGAACTCCTACGGATGACAACACCATCGGATGAAGGTATTCCAGGAACATCATCTCATCCGCCGACTGCCACATCGAATAGTGTTCATTCAAAGACAATTCCGGGTATGGAGATGTTGCCAGCAGCGGATACGGGCGATTCGGATCCGGCTTCGATGTGTCAACGATGTTTTTCGGATAGACAGAAAGCCGCCCCAACGCTGAGTTCACACTTTGCAGATTGTCGAACAAGCCTTTTGATTTATCCGTGTAATTGTTAATCAGATAATCGGTCAGACTCTCCACCGATTTGCAGGAAACCTGAACCGGTGTATCCGTATAAACCGGCATTGTTGAATACGACACATTTCCCGAATAAGTGACTTTATAGGCACGATCAGCCTGCTGCAATGTATATGCTCCGCCATCGGAACCCGATTCAGACATCTCGAATATATATCCGCCCTTCACACGTCCGGTTTCTTTATTCTCGTATTTGACATCGAAAAATCTCCGGGTCGTCGGGATAAGATAAGCTCCTTTTCCGGCCTTATACTTACTGTTTTTATCCTCAAAACGAACATAGGAAACATCCGGATTATTCGTCTTCACATAGAAATACTCATTGAAAGGCTCCAGCAGAGGAACGATTTCATATGAATATCTGGTAACATCGTTCTTGTTTGCTCCGGTTGAGCCCGTTGAACCCGATGTTCCGTTTGAACCGGTGCTTCCGTTTGATACCGGATTTTCCGGCAAAGCAATTTCAGGCCGGTTCACAAAACCCGTTCCAACTGTAGATACGATACCTGCAACATTTCCCGGAGCCGCCCCGTTCTTTTGAACAAGAACGATCTGGATTGCCTCTAACCTTTTTGCATATCCGGCCGTTCCAGCAGCTGCTCCATTTCTTGTCCATCCAAGCCAGCCATACGACTGTGCATGTACGCGGTAATAAACATCATAGTGATTGGCAAGTTCTCCAGTAAGGTAAATCTGGATTGCCTCCAGCCGTTTTGCCTGCCCGCTTGTTCCGGACATCTCGCCATTCATTCTCCAGCGGGACTCCCAGCCATAGCTTTGTACATGTGTGCGATACACAATATTTCCCGTATATTGTTGATTGGTAAGTTTTATCTCTATACCTTCCAGGCGTTTTGCACGTCCGCTTGTACCTGCCATCACTCCGTTGTTCTTCCATCCCTGCCAGCCATAGCTTTGTACATGCGTACGATATGTAATGTTGGTCGTCTCCCGACCTCCGACATTCACATCAGAGGCGCCATTGAGCGATACGTAGTTTCTCCCATACCTGCTTACGATACCATTGACATTATTCTGAACCGTTGTTCCCCTTGCGACAACAACAATCTGAATTGCCTCCAACCGCTTAGCAAGCCCTGCTGTTCCGGCTGCCTGTCCATTTTTTGCCCAGGCAAGCCAGCCATATGACTGTGCATGCACACGATAATAAATATCGTAATTCTGTGCATTTGCACCGGTTAACTCAATTTTAATCGCTTCCAGACGCTTTGCTTCGCCCTGTGTTCCGCTCATCTCACCATTCGAAACCCACGGGAGCCAGCCATATGTCTGGCAATGTGTTGTATAACGGACCCCCAGATTATCTCCGGAGACTGTGATCCGGATTCCTTCCAGCCGTTTTGCTTTTCCGCTTGTTCCGGAGGCTTCTCCATCACGCTTCCATGCAGATTCCCAACCAAATGTCTGAACGTGTGATTTGTATTGTACCGAAACCCCTGCGGCTTCCACATTTTGAACCGGGACATATGCAAATACAGACAGCACCATCACGATTGAAAGCACAAGTGCCCATACTCTTCTCTTATTCATAAATAACCCTCCCTTGTCACCACACGCTTACGCGGTATAGATCTTCTCCGTCACCGTATGAGATTCACCCGGTGCAAGCTCCTTGTAACCAGATTCCTCTGCTGGGATTGGCTGGTTTGGTGCATCGATGATCCATGTGCAAGGCTCTGGACAGAAGTATCCTTTGTCTCCATGATCGTTCCATACAACCCAGAATTTGAAGTCCTTACATACTTCATAGCAGATACGCTTGCCTGTTGCAGCATCCGTTGCCACTGCGCCATAGAATGGCTTGCCATCCAGACTTCCTTCCTCTGCAAAGAATACGTCATTGTCAATATCATGCAGCACTGGAACCTGTGAACCAGTCAGATACTGTCTGTCGTGATTTGTCTGTACGAGCATGTCACCTGTCGGAATGCAGGACTTTGAAAGCTCCCACTTCTCGCCAACCGGGATATACAGACGCATATCCAGACCATTTCCATCCTTTGTGAAAGGTCCGTTAATCGTTGTATGGTTGCACATACCATATGGCATCTGCTTGTCAGATGTATTTGTCATTGTAAATGCATACTCCAGACCGTCATCGGACAAAGTAAATGTGAACTCTGCCTTGAAGCTGACTGGGTATGTCTCGAAAAATTCATCGTTCTTGTCATATATGTACTCTGTCTTTGCGATTGCCTTCTTGCCGTCCACGGCTGCACTCACAAGTGTATGCTCACGCTTATGCAGGAAACCATGAATATGGTTGCCAAGCGGATCATTCAATGGAAAATGATAGGTTGCATCGCTTACCTTCAGCACGCCATTTGCAAGGCGGTTTGGAAGATACAGGGTCGGAAGTCCATACACCTCCGGGCTCTTCTTCAGATCCTCAACAGAAAGGGATTCGTCATAACGGAAAATCTCAATGTCATTTTCAACATCCTGCATACGGATGACATTACTGCCTAAAAAAGGTGCCACGATTGCTTTGTACTTTCCTGCTGTCAGTGCAACTGCCTCTTTCCCTTTATAATCAATAATCTCTGCGGAATAACTCATTGTTTTTTCCTCCTTTTCAAGACTGCACCTTTCGTGCAGTTTCACTCAAAAAATTTCATTTCAAATCACATAAAATAATAGCACATCGACCATACTATGTCTAGGAAAAAAGAACACAAGACATGCTTTTTGCGTATGATATGGATAGGCACGCATGCAACCGATTATTCACAAGTCTTTTCGAGTTTTACCATCCATTTCTCCCCCTTGCTAAGATACCACCCGCGCGGTTGCATTTTTATAAAAAGGGACCGATTTGTTTCGGTCCCTGTAATTTATTATCTGTACTTTTATAATTTGAATTTGATCTGCACTGGCTCCTTCAACGACTGTCCGCCTCTCGACTTCACATTTTTTGTGATCGTCAGGAAATAGTATTCGTTCGTCGAATACGGCTCCAGCGGTTCCACCTCGATAATCTCATTTTTCGTATCATAACGGATATAGGATCGCAGCTTCTGGTTCTGCGAATTCGTCACATACATCGTATCCTTGTTCACCGTATGCGGGTCCAGCGGAATATTGAACCGCACGCGCCACACAAAATTCCCCGTCTTAAAACGCAGATCCTGCTTGACCTTGTTCGCAAGCTGTGGTGGAATATCTTCTATATCAATCAAATTTTTTGCCATTTGCAACTCCCTCTGTCGTAATCCAATGCCGCATTTCCAGCATCCATCTTCTGTACTCACTCATGTTTTAGTTTATCACAAAGCGCATGCGCGAACAAGAATTTTGCCGCTGTCTGTCAGAATTTTGTACACGCATTTTCTTTACATCACAGATTTGTAACACTACAATAAAATTGTTACGAATTTGTTATCGTACATTTCAATATATCGTCACATTTTCCATATATTTGAATAGCGTATGCCATATATGGGAACACTGACTGCAAGTACATATTCCGTAGGAGAGCAAATCATGAAACATAAATTTCAGTTTTCCTACAAAAGACAAAAATTACTGACATTTACTTTGGTGGGAAGCAGTCTGCTCGTCTGTCTGATGAGTCAGGCACGCGAATTTCCATCGATCAAATTACCGCAAAAAGAATACAGACTAACCGGAACATCCCTGCAAAGTGTAAAGGAAATCGTTCCTTATTATGATTCCTGCAACACCGTCTACGATGATTCCCTCTATCAGGGCGAGATCGTCGTCACACAGGAAGGCACCGCTGGCAAGCAGGAAACAACTGCTTTGATCACCTATTTAAATGGACACGCTGTGTCCGAGGAGATCATCGATTCCCGCGTCATCACGCCCGCGATTGCCCGCGAGGTACATGTCGGAACAAAGGAGCGACCGGACTTTCTGATTCCGGTCGATGATTACGTCATCACTTCTTACGTCGGTCCGCGCTGGGGCAGAACGCACAACGGAATCGACCTCGCGGTCAATGTCGGCACGCCTGTCAAGAGCAGCACCGCCGGAACCGTCATACAATCCGGTTGGAACGGCGGCTACGGCATCAGTGTCTATGTGGACTGCGGCGATGGCATGGTCATCCGTTACGGACATCTGTCTGAAACTTCTGTCGAAGTCGGACAGACGGTCGCACAAGGCGATCTGCTCGGACTCTCCGGCAACACCGGAAACAGCACCGGACCACATCTGCATTTTGAAATGCGGGTGAATGATGAGGTTGTTGATCCATTGGAATACGTGAAGCTACAATAAAATAGCAGGGGGTACTTGATTGGAATAATTTAATTTTTACATTTGGGTGGGGCGGAAATTTTCATAAGAAGATATGTAACAGGATTTCCAATCATTGCTTGTCCCAACACACACCCAAGTGTATTATCAAAGATATCATCAAATTCAAACAAGCCCCGGCACAGCCAAAGCTGCAAGCCTTCAATACTTGTAGAAATCAGAATTCCAGTAACCAACGCCCGCCAAATACCTCGTTTCCGTCCACTCGCAAGCGGCAGCAATGCACCAATCGGAACAAACAACGCAATATTCAGCAGAATCTCCCAAAACAAGCTATGTGTATATCCCTCTTCAAAGGCATGATACACTACCTTCCACGACCAGAACCATTCATACTCCGCCTGCCTTGTCCCTGGCTGCCGCATAAACACAGTCGAACCAAATACAAGCATCAGATATGTCACAAGCAATAACACTGAAACCGCCTGCACCCAACGAATATGCTTGCGTAGCACTTGTATCAATAAAATGGCTGTTACTCCTATCAAAACCGAGAAAAATACAACCGCTTCAAACGCGGTCCACTCTGGATAATATTTTATAAATATCTGATTGAGATCCATATGTTTCCCCTTTCCTTGTGTAGTATAGCACAAGTTTTTATCCTCAGATATAACCTGTATTTTTTATCAAAATTACAAAAACCTGGCTTGACGATTCTGCATGAAATATAGCAGAAAATGCACGAAAGTGAAAAAATATGCTCTCCAGCGCGTCAATTGTGCCACCCCCCTTGTTTTTTCTTCCACTTATGTTACGATAAATGTGTTCAAAGCAAACACCTTTGGACATCTTGGGGAGAGGATGAGTTGCTGATGTTCGGAAGCAGCTCAGATGTGTGTTTTATATAGAAATACCGTGTGGATTGGGGAATCCACACGGTATTTTGCGTTACTGTTTTAATTTGATGTGTTTTGACCTATAGCTTAGTCAAATATTATTCTGACAAACCTTTATAGTAATCAATTACGTTTACAAACGGAATAACAACTTTTCCGCTGTCAAAAATATTAGATGTTATCGATTCTATTTTTCCTCTTGCAATGCTAATCAGAGCTGCAGCTCCATTTATGATTACAAGCTGTTTAAAATCTTCTTCCTCAGTATTTTTTTCTGATAGGAATGCTCCTTCTAAAGATAGTTCTAATTTAAAATTTCGATCTTCTGCCTGCTCTATCTCTACTTCAAAATCTATAGCCATTTGCGAAAAAAGGCCTTCGTCAATATTTTCAAAACTAGGCTCATTAATATTAAGACCAAAACTTCTTTTTGCCTCTTTTTGAACATTCACTATGTTATTTTCAACAGAAATCTCTTTAATCGTTGTACCAACTAACTTTATTCCTGTTGCAATTCGATTTAACTCCATTATGCAATCGCCCCCTTATCATATACAAGTCGTAAATAACCATTATCCCGTCTTTTCTTTCCTACCTTTTCGCTCTCCCATTCCACAATATTATAATCAGATTTTACACATGGTTTATCCAAACTAACAAATAATTTCAAGTTTGTCTTTTGACAAATTTCATTTAATGTTCTTATCGTGAAATTATATTCCCTACTTTCCCACTTAGAAACCATTGCCTGCGTTACGCCCATATATTCAGCAAACTTTTGTTGTGTCATGCCCATGTCAAGTCTGCATCTTTCAATCTGCGCAGAAATCTTTGCTAACTCAACAATCGTTTTTACTTCAGACTTAGAAATACCTTCTGAAACCCAATTTGACTTCTTTGCATTTGCAATCTTTTCTGCAATTCCCATTTTCATATCCTCCATCTATAATCCTATTAAGTTAACTAAACAACCATTTTAGCCTCTTTTGAGCAGTTTCAATCGCTCTCTGATAATCTCCAGCACTTTTCTCTAAAAAGGCCGTAAGCAGTATTATGGTATCATCTTCAATCGTATAAAGTACTCTTACATTTTTCCTGGATTCTGGATGTCTAATACTATATAGTTTGTCAAATCCCGTTAACTTTTCAAATTGCGGCAAATCAATCGCTCGATCTTTTTCCTGTTCTAAAACTGCCAGATCTGCAATCAACTTTTTCTGATATCTCTGCCAAGGCGCATTTTCCCTCCACGCCTCATCAACTGCTTTTCGAAACTCTTTCTTTACACTTGAAATTGTCTCTTCTAATTCTTCAATAAGTAATTGTTCTAATTCCACACCCCAAGTCTCCTCCTTCGTATTGTTATAATATAACTTATAAGTAATATTTTCAACAGTTTTTTATATTTATTATATTCAAAACTTTATTTTATATTCAATTTGATAAACTTTCTCTACTCGCCTCCTCACACTTTACCATAACAAGATTTGCCTGCGTTAACAAACTATCCTGTGACAAAGAATACATTTCTCCACATTTCCTAATAAATAAGTTTTCTGAGATATCCCATATCTATAAACAAATAAATGATTTTTCGTGTTTCTCTGAAGCCAATCAATCAACACATTTCTCCATGTTAAATCCGACTCTCCCAGCGCCAAACCATATGTACAAATCGTATCCGCAGAATTGATTATATTCACCGCCTCAACAACCCGCATCCTGTCATATTCTTCATTAAAAAAAGGTTTAACAAACGCTCTTTTTCCATTTCTTGATAGAGGATATGCTGCTTTCCATTGATTTTCATTGTCAATTCCTAACGTTGGATCATCCCCTAATTTACCATGAATATGGATTATCTGAGGTGCCCGATATGAATATTGATCAAACGCTTTCTCCATAGCATAATCAAAAACCTCTGTGTAATTAAACGAAATCGCCTGGATATTTCTACGCAGCCCTGCATCTCTTATACTCATTGTAGAATTCACATTATGAGATATTCCTTTGTAAAACCCAGAAAACGAATCCACCATCTCATCATGAATTATTTTTTCTTTTGCTTCATCATTTATCCTTTTGAAAAAAAGTTTCTGTTCTCTATCTAGATATTCTCTCATATATACAGAAAAATCCCTGACACATTCAACAAACTCTTTTTCCGTTTTTAGGGATTGCGCATAATCACACATCTCCATCTCGAAATCACCCCAACGATCTATATCCAATGATATTTCTCTTTTGAATGCCTCAATAATAGGAGATTTCGAATCTGAATTAACCATCCGAGAATCTCGTATTCATACCACAATTAAATCAAAACCATTTCCAATCAAAAATAAAGTCATTTTATCCCCCTTGTATAATCTTCAAAACTATTCAGCTCTACTATTCCCGCCGTGTATCAAACAAAAGTAACAACTACTGTGCTGCATACGACAGACAAATCATCATCACAATTTTAAATGCGAATTTTGTCTCACTTTCGTACATGGGAATTTTTCAGAGGTTCTCAACTATCGACATTTTTTCTAGAAAAAAGAATTTGCAATAAGAACGATAACTATATAGAATTCCCCTCACCCCTATAAGTCATGCTCCCACACATGTCTTATAACCATTATTCTACACAAATCTACAATTTTTTCCAGCACCACCTGCAAAATAAATTCTACCGCTTCAACCTTTCCATCCAGCGCCTCGGAAAAGAAGTCATCATCCATCAGCTTCAGTCTGTCAATCCGATTCAGATACTCTTCCTGCCTGTTCAACTCCATCTTCGCCATACACTCCTCCTGTATTGCCCCGGGGTGATGGTTCATCCATCCAACCTTGTCGACACAAAAACCATATCACAGGTGAAAATACATTGTAAAGCGTAAGTTTGGAACATTTAGGAAAAGCACGCAAGAATGCGGGGTACAGGCGAAAATAAATTTTAAAAACGTAAAAAAACCGCCGAAAGCACTACGCTCCCGACGGTCTCCCATCCCTAATCTCTCCTAAATATATCTCTCGTATACACCTTGTCCGCCACATCATCCAGACAAGCATCATACCGGTTCGCAATGATCGCCTGCGACAGATCATTGAACTGCGCCAGATCATTCACAACTCTGCCGCCAAAGAATGTGCTACCATCCTCCAAAGTCGGCTCATACACGATCACGGTTGCGCCTTTCGCCTTGATCCGCTTCATGACTCCCTAGATGGAACTCTGCCGGAAATTATCCGAATTACTTTTCATCGTCAAGCGGTACACACCAACGACAACTTCCTTTTCCTTCGAAGCATCGTAGTCTTCATTCGGTCCATACGCTCCAGCAATCTCCAGCACTCGATCCGCAATATAATCCTTCCTCGTCCGGTTTGATTCCACAATCGCTTCAATCAGGTTCTCCGGCACATCCTGATAGTTCGCCAACAACTGCTTTGTGTCCTTCGGCAGGCAATATCCTCCATAACCAAAACTTGGGTTATTGTAATGTGTGCCGATTCGCGGATCCAAACACACACCATTGATGATTTGCTGCGTATCAAAGCCCTTCATCTCCGCATATGTGTCGAGCTCGTTGAAATACGATACACGCAGTGCCAGATATGTATTTGCAAAAAGCTTGACCGCCTCTGCTTCCGTATACCCCATGATCAGCGTGTCAATATTCTCCTTGATTGCGCCTTCCTGCAACAGCCCCGCATATGTATGTGCCGCCGCAACCAGTCTCTCATCATCCATATCCGTTCCAACAATGATACGGCTTGGGTATAAATTATCATACAACGCCTTTGATTCCCGCAGAAATTCCGGACTGAAAATAATGTTTTCACAACAATATTTCTTCCGGATGGATTTCGTATATCCCACCGGAATTGTGGACTTAATTACCATAATTGCAGATGGATTATACTTCATTACCAATTCAATGACCGATTCTACTGCAGATGTATCGAAGAAATTCTTCTGACTGTCATAATTCGTCGGTGCCGCAATCACAACAAAATCTGCCCCCGCATAAGCCTCCTCTGCATCCAATGTAGCTGTCAGATTTAACGTTTTCTCTGCCAGATACTTCCCAATATATTCATCCTGAATCGGACTTATGTGATGATTGATCTTCTCACACATACGCTTGCTCGCACCCATGACATTTGTCGGATTGACTGCTTTATCTGTACTGATCAGCACAAAACGGTCGCAGTGATTTCGGATTGCCGCAAGTGCGGTTTTATAAGTGCCAAATACGTTGTTTTTGATCGCCTCGCAAGGACTTCCCTCCATGAGTGGCACATGCTTGTGTGCCGCCGCATGGTAGACGATCTGCGGTTTATACTCTTCAAACACACGCTCGATTCTGCAGCTGTCACGTACCGATCCAATCAGTACAGTCAGATTCAGTTTCGGGAAGTTATGTCGTAATTCCTGTTCAATCTCGTATGCATTGTTCTCATATACATCAAAGATGATAAGTCGTTCCGGCCGGCTTGCCGCGATCTGTCTGCAAAGCTCACTTCCGATCGAGCCGCCTCCACCGGTTACCAGCACACGTTTGCCCTCGATATAGCCGGTTATACTAGCAAGATCTGTCTTGATCGGTTCTCTTCCGAGCAGATCTTCCATAGAGATCGGCCGGAGCTTACTCAGCTTCACATCACCATCCACAATCTGGTAGATACCTGGCACGGTCTTCACAACACAATCCGTCTCGTTACATATATTAAGTATCTCCCGACGCTCATCCTTTGTTGCCGTTGGAATAGCAAAGATGATTTGATCGATCTTATGCAGCAAATATATCGTCTCTTGTTCCTGCTACCGGAACACCCTCGATAAAACGTCCATTCTTGTTCTTATTATCATCAATAAAACATTTCACACGCATGTTGTTGAGCTTGGATGACCGCTGGATTTCTCGCATCAGCGTCTGTCCTGCCGCACCGGCTCCAATAACCATGACATTGTCCACCTGCTTGCCATGTGCCCGGTTTCGTTCTGTGACAAAGATACGATACGAATACCGCAGTCCGATCACACATACATATTCCAGAACAAATCCTAATATATAGTAGGAAATCGGCATACGCTGCAGGAAGATCGTGATTCCACACAGATTGATCAGTCCTGCGATCAATGTCGCGTTCGTCATTGGCAGTAATTCACGGATGCCAAGGAACCGCCATATTCGTTTGTACATACTTGTGAGCCAGAAGACTGTCAGCGTGATAACCATTCGAACCGGTATATATATAATCCACGCTTCCAGATATTTGATATCGATTGCTGAGAACCGGCAGTCAAACCGCAGCCACAATGCAACCGCATACGCAAAATTAACTACAACTGTATCGTACACCATAAGCATCACTGCGACAATATGCCAGTGCTGAATTTTGAACTTTTTCTCTGCCATGTTTCCCATTTCTCCCTGTCACCGGACGCCACGCCCGGAAATTTTATCTTTTGTTACCATTCATCTCCAAAAATATAGTATAGCAATTTGTGAATTGCAATAGACCTTGCAAAATTGACACTTAATCTGTCATAATTGGTATTCGTCCTTGTAAATAGGGAGTTTTCTGGCATACTTTCTGCATTTTTCGTTTGTGCAATTTGTTGCCTGAATGCGAGAATTTTTGTTGTGCTTTGACTATTTTTATTATATAATGAGGGCAGTGTTTTATGAAAGGAAGGTATTATACATGAAATTTGGTTACTTTGATGACGCAAATCGTGAGTACGTCATTACTTCGCCTAGAACTCCATATCCATGGATCAATTACTTAGGCACACAGGGGTTCTTCTCCCTGATTTCCAACACTGCCGGAGGATATTCCTTCTACAAAGACGCTCGTCTTAGAAGAATCACTCGTTACCGTTACAACAACGTACCTATTGATATGGGTGGACGTTATTTCTATATCAATGAGAACGGTACGATCTGGAACCCGGGCTGGTCTCCAGTGAAGACAGAGCTGGATGCTTATGAGTGCCGTCATGGTATGGGTTACACAGTAATCACAGGTAAGAAGAACGACCTGAAGGCTGAAGTAACATTCTTCGTACCACAGAATTACGACGGAGAAGTACAGCAGGTAGTTTTGACAAATGAGAGCGACAAAGCTAAGACATTCTCCTTCTTCTCATTTGCTGAGTGGTGTCTGTGGGATGCACAGGACGACTGCACAAACTTCCAGAGAAACTTCAGTACTGGTCGTGTAGAGGTAAAGGATTCTACCATCTACCACAAGACTGAGTACAGAGACAGACGTGATCATTACGCATTCTATTCTGTAAATGACACCATCGATGGTTACGATACAGACCGTGATGCATTCATCGGTTTGTACAATGGTTTCCACAATCCACAGGCAGTTGAAGCTGGTAAGGCTAACAACTCCTTTGCAGATGGCTGGTCACCAATCGCTTCTCATTATAAAGAGATCACACTTGCTCCGGGCGAGTCTAAGACACTCATCTTCATCCTTGGTTATGTAGAGATGCCAGTTGAGGAGAAGTTCGAAGCAGATGGTAAGACTATTAATAAGGTAAAGGCTCTTGCTATGATGGACAAGTACAACACACCTGAGAAGGTTGCTGCTGGTCTTGCAGAGCTGAAGGCTACTTGGGATAATCTCCTTGGAATCTTAAATGTTGACACACCAGATGACAAGGTTAACCGTATGGTTAATATCTGGAACCAGTATCAGTGTATGGTTACATTCAACCTTTCACGTTCTGCTTCCTACTTCGAATCAGGTATCGGTCGTGGTATGGGATTCCGTGATTCAAACCAGGATATCCTCGGTTTCGTTCACCAGATTCCAGACCGTGCAAGAGAGAGAATTATTGATATCGCTTCAACTCAGCTTGAGGATGGCGGTTGCTACCATCAGTATCAGCCACTGACCAAGAAGGGTAACTCCGATATCGGTGGTGACTTCTCCGATGATCCATTGTGGATGATCCTTTCTGTTTCCGCTTACATCAAGGAGACAGGTGACTGGGGTATCCTCGATGAGATGGTTCCTTATGATAACGACGAGTCTAAGGCAAAGCCAATGCTTGATCACTTGAAGGTTTCCTTCTACAAGATCGTAAATAATCTTGGACCTCACGGACTTCCACTTGCAATGCGTGCAGACTGGAATGACTGTATCAACCTGTCATGCTACTCTGACACACCAGGTGAGAGCTTCCAGACATATACAAACCCTAAGTTCGCTGCTGAAGGCGGTTACTCTAAGGTTGCTGAGTCTGTTATGGTTGCTACACTCTTCACATATGCAGGTCCAAACTATGTATCTATCCTGAAGCACCTTGGCAAGGATGACGAGGCAACAGCTGCTCAGGCTGAAATCGATAAGATGAAAGCAAACATCATGGAATCCGCTTGGGATGGCGACTGGTTCATCCGTGCATACGATGCAAACGGCGAGAAGATGGGTTCTAAGGAATGTGAAGAAGGTAAGATCTTCATCGAGCCACAGGGCTTCGCAATCATGTCTGAGATTGGTAAGGATCAGGGCTGTGATATGAAGACACTTGCAGCCATCGATGAGAGACTGAATACAAAGCATGGTCTTGTACTGAACAACCCTGCTTATACAAAGTACTACATCCAGTACGGTGAGATCTCTACATATCCGGGCGGATACAAAGAGAACGCTGGTATCTTCACACACAACAATGCATGGATCATCTGTGCTGCTGCTTACGCTGGTCAGGGTGATCAGGCATTCAAGTACTACTCAGAGATCGCTCCTGCATTTACAGAAGAGACATCTGATATCCACAAGACAGAGCCATATGTATATGGACAGATGATCGGTGGTAAGGATGCTGGTTCTGATATCGGTCAGACAGGCAAGAACTTCGGTCAGGGTAAGAACTCATGGCTGACAGGTACAGCTGCTTGGAACATGGTAGCTATCTCCCAGTACATCCTTGGTGTACAGCCTGACTTCGACGGTTTGAAGATTGATCCTTCTATCCCTTCTGCTTGGGATGGTTTGAAGGCTTCCCGTCAGTTCCGTGGCGACACATATGATATCGAGGTTAAGAACCCAGATCACGTATGCAAGGGTGTTAAGAGCATGACTGTTGATGGCAAGGCAATCGACGGAAATGTAATCCCTGTTGCTGGTGATGGCAAGGCTCATAAGGTTGAGGTTGTTCTTGGTTAATTGATAACTAACGAGACAATTCACAGATAAAAATAGCAGCGGCTGCACATCGTGCAGCCGCTGTTTTTGTATGCAGTCACCACATAAAAAAGGCACCACCCGACAGGTGATGCCCTCATATGTAGAAATTCGGTCCTAAGTCCCGATTAGTCCTCGATACCGTTGTTCTTAAGGTAATTAACAACATCCTCTACAGTTGCCATAGCAGCTACGTCATCTGCAGGGATCTCACAACCATACTCCTCTTCCAAAGCCATAACAAGCTCATAAAGATCCAAAGAATCTGCGCCAAGATCATCCTTGAAAGATGTTGAGAGTTCGATTTCGCTCTCGTCAACGCTAAGCTGGTCTGCAATAATTTCCTTTAACTTTTCTAACATACTATTAGTCTCCTTTTACATTTCATTTTATAACTGCACTTGCATATCGGCTAAGTGACTCTCATACAGAAAATATACAACAGCCCTATACTATATGTCAAGCTAGTATTCGTATTTTTAATAAGCGGGGTTAAAAGGCAATCCGCTCAAACTCTGGTACAGGCATTGGCTTTGCAAAATAAAATCCCTGCGCGATATCACAGTTAGAATTCTTCAGGAAATCCACATGTGCCTTTGTCTCGACGCCTTCCGCGATTACCTGCAAATGCAGATCCTTCGCCATACCGATGGTGTGATTTACCACAATCTTGCCCTTCTCCGAAGCGATCTCACTATCAAGGAATTCCTTGTCAATCTTGATCGTATCGACCGAGATATTTCGAATCAGATTCAATGAGGAGAATCCGGAACCAAAATCGTCCACCTCCAGCTTAAATCCCAGCTTCTGAAGACGGTCAAGCACACGATTCAGCTCCTCCGGCTTGTCTAAAAACAGAGATTCTGTGATCTCCAGATTCAGCATATCCGGTGTGAGATCGTATTTGTGGATCAGCTCCATCAACGCCTTTTCCAGATCGTTGTGCTGAATATGATATCTCGATATATTCACGGATATCGGCACAACCGAACGTCCCTGATCCAACCAGCGGCGGATATTCTTACACGCCTCTTCCCACATGTATTCATCCAACTTCAAAATAAAGCCGTTCTTCTCAAATAACGGAATGAAATCGTTCGGCGGGATCAAGCCCTTCTCTGGATGCTGCCATCTGCAAAGCACTTCGGCACCACACAGGGAGTTGTCCTTCAAACGATACTTCGGCTGCAGATACATCTGATATTGATGCTCGGTCAGCGCCTTCTCCATATCCTGCTCGATCTGTCCGGCACGTAGCATCTCCTCGCGGTAATGCTCATCATAAAATGCACAGAACTTCATGATATTACCCTTTACGGTACGCTCTGCCATCATCGCACGGTCGCACATCAGATTCACCGGAATACTTCGGTCGTTCACCAGATAAATACCGAACTTTGTCACGATATCATACTGGAATGGATTGTTGCTGATCTTCTTGCGCAGCTTCTCAATCTCTTTGATGATCTCGCCCTTTTTATCATAGCTCATATAAAAGACGAACATATCCGAATGCAATCTTGCGTAATTGTTCTGATTGCCATATGTCTCCTGCAATACCCGCGCTACAAAACGGAGCACCTGATCGCCCTCCGCAATACCGTGGATATCGTTAATATTCTTAAAACGCTCAATGTCTAACAACACAATTGCATAATTATTGTATAAATCCTGAATCGCAACCTGCGTCTGATCATAAAACCGAATCCGGTTCGAAATGCCAGTCAGCTTGTCCACCTCGTCTGGTGTATGGTTTATCAGCTTGACTGCCTGCTCCATCATATTCTGCATAACTACCTGCTCATTGTCGCCAAGTGCGACCAATGTTGCAAGCACAGCGTCTCTACCGTCAAACCATGCAATATCATGATAACGCCACGTTGCCACGCCATCAAGCAGCTCCTCATAACGCTCCCGCACCAGCGGTGCCTGTGTCTTGATATGCTGCATCGGGCAGTCCATACACGGAGTTTCCTTCGTACAAAGCACCTCATGACAAATCATGCCGACACGATTTCCCATCAATTCAATCGCCTTGTCATTCTGATACAGAATCTCAAAGCTGGAACGGTCAATGACGATGCTTGCCTCACATCCGGCATTTAAAATGGAGTGAATGACCTGCTTCGTCTCCTGCATGTTTAATTCATCGGTTATCATACCGAAATTCATATATTCGCTTCCTTTTATCAGGTAAATATTTATTTAGTAAACAACACAGATTTACTATAACAATGATGGAATTTTATGTCAATCGAAATCAGTCAAATACTTACAAATACTTGTGATTTTCTATGTTTTTACTAGATTCTTTTCCTCGTGTTATATAATTTTTTGGTTGACAGAATGTGTATTATTCACTATACTAAATAATAAGAATTATTACTATTTTATGATATAGTATCAATACTATTCGTATACAGATAATGTGCAGAGTACGTTAACTCATATATTGTTCAGAGTGTGTTAGCTCATATATTGTGCATACAGTGTATTAGTATATATAGTAACGGAGGTATCTATGGCAACAAGCAAATATAGTCATCAACGAGAATCAATTATAAACTTTCTGACGGGCAGAACCGATCACCCGACTGCGGATGCTGTCTACCAGTATTTGCGGAACGACCTCCCAACGATCAGTCTCGGTACGGTCTACCGGAACTTAAACCAGATGGCAGCGTCCGGCAGGATTCTGCGTCTGCATGTAGACGGAAAAACCGATCACTACGACGCCTGCACCGACCCACATGCCCACCTTTTATGTACGAAATGCGGTGCCGTGCGTGATATCCATATGAATTTCGAGGATGATCTGATTGCACAGGCTGCAGAAATCTCACCATGCCGCGTGGATGGCGTATCTGTATTGTTTACCGGTTTGTGTGAAGAGTGCGCAGACTGTGTCGACGATGAACTTTGATGGGTGATAAATCATAATTGGTGTTGAACTGTAATTGATGAAAAATCGCCGGTTCATAACAATTTCCCCAATATTTGACTTCTGTGTCTGTTTTACTGGGTAAATTATACGTAAAAACAAAAAATCCCCAACCATTTACGCTCTCAAGCAGCTTCCGGTTGGGGAATTTTTTGTTATATGAATTTATTCCCCAATCAGCCACTTTCTAGCCAGCTTCCAACTGGGGAATTTTTATTCTACTGCATTTTTTACCCAACAGTCACCCAATAATCAGTACTACTGCATCAGAATCATTGGGTTGATTGGCACGCCATTCTTCATCAGCTCGAAAAATACATGTGTACCTTCCTCGGTATAGTAACTGCTTGGAGAAGCAACCTCGCCGATATTCTGCGCGGTTGTAATCGTATCACCCTCGGCGACAGTGACATTCATCAACTGTCCGTAGATTGCTTTGAATCCATTTCCCATGATTACAGTCACCGTCGTTCCATGCTCTTTGTCCTCGCTGACAGACTCGACAACGCCCTCATAGGCTGCCAATACATTTTCTCCCTCATCTGCAGCGATCAGGATACCCGGATTGCAACGATAAGAACGAAGTGTCTTGAAGTATACGGTTGTGTCCATGCTGTATGGCAAGATGACCTTTCCATCTACTGGCCATACGAGCGTGCCACCTTCGTTGTAGGCATTCGCAACAACCACACCATCTTCATTGACGATCACGCCATCACTGCTTGTCTCTGCAGTCTCTTCAGATGATGCATTGCTGTCACTTGTACTTTCATCTGTATTTTGTGCGCTTTCATTTGCGCTGTTTTCTGTATCCACACTTTGTGCATCTTCATTTGCAGCTATTTCCTGTGCTGTCTGATTGTCCGCATCGGTATCACCAGCAACTGCTTCATCGGAATTTGCCTCCGCGGTTTCCGGCATCTCCACCTTTGTCTCAGCAACCTGTTCCGTTGTTTCTGTTACCTCCGGTGCATTCAGATCCACCGTCTGCTTGTCTACTCCAAACTCGCTTTTGTAAGTATTGTAATTATAGATTACCATCAGACCAACGAACGCCAGAACGCCTGTGCCTATCGCAATATACAGTCCCTTTGTCCGCAAAAATTCTTTGAATCGGTCCATACTCTGCCTCCTTTTGATTTGCTAATGCTAGTATGGACACATTATTTTCCTTTTATTCAATTATTTTCTTTTTGCTCGATTATTTTTCCTTTGGTGGCGATCACCGCACGCTCATAACGCGCCTTGACGGATTTGTAATTCTCCCTGCCCCATTTTGCGATATAATCTTCTTCCGTATAATATTGAAATTCCAGATCTGACGCCTGTATTACGGTCGCGTCTCCCATCGCATAATACACCTTCGTCCGAAGCGCGACCGCCTGTGCCTGCAAATAGCTGTCATCCGCGCTTGCATCCACGATTCCCGGCATGATATGCGCTACATATTTTTCCACATCCACCAGCTCATTTCCCGCTTTCGTCTGCACCAGCACATCTCTCCCGGTTGAAATGCGTTCCAGCGAGGCAGTCCCGTCCCCCTGCTTTCCATTCACGCAGAATGTGACGAGACACGGCACCACGATTGCACAAACAACCGCCACTAAAATATATGGAAATACTTTCATATACAACAACCCTTTTCTTGCTCGTTTTATTATATGTACAAACGCGGAGCAGCATGCTGTATTTTTGTATGTGTGCTCGCGATTGCTTCCGGCTTGACATATTCCGTATAATGTCTATAATAATAGCAGAGTGTTTGTCATATATGGCTGCGCGAAGGGGCACACCACCACGGGTGTGGTTTTTTCGCGTGGCTTTTTTGATATTTTATAAACGGAGGTTTCAAATATGGAGAATAACAACGATGTTTTCATGCTTGGCGGACATGAGTTTCATTCCCGCTTTATCTTAGGTTCTGGAAAATACAATTCCCACCTGATCCGTGCGGCAGTCGAATATGCCGATGCCGAGATCGTCACGCTCGCCCTGCGCCGTGCCAATACCAGACCAGAAGAGAATATTCTGGACTTTATCCCGAAGAACGTAACGCTGCTGCCGAACACATCCGGCGCAAGAAATGCAGAGGAAGCAATCCGTATCGCCCGCCTCGCCCGTAAAATGGCTGGCACTGATTTCGTCAAGGTCGAGATCATGCGCGATTCCAAATACCTGCTTCCTGACAATCAGGAGACGATCAAAGCGACAGAAGTCCTCGCGAACGAAGGCTTTGTCGTTATGCCTTACATGTATCCAGACCTGAATGTTGCCCGTGATCTGGCAAATGCAGGCGCCGCCTGTATCATGCCGCTCGCATCGCCGATTGGTTCCAACAAGGGTCTTGCAACGAAAGATTTCATCCAGATTCTGATTGATGAGATCGACCTCCCGATCATCGTCGATGCCGGTATCGGACGCCCTTCACAGGCTTGTGAAGCAATGGAAATGGGGGCCGCTGCCATCATGGCAAATACCGCGATTGCAACTGCCGGTGATATCCCGATGATGGCAAGCGCATTTAAGGATGCGATCATCGCCGGTCGTAAAGCTTATCTGGCAGGACCTGGGCGCGTACTCGACAAGGGCGGCGCAGCTTCCGATCCTCTGACCGGATTTTTGCGATAGGAGGAAAATAACGAATGGAACAAGAATATACAATAGATAATTCCTACCTCTCTCCGGAAGCGCAGAAGCGCAAGAAGGACTTGGAGGAAAACCCGGCATCCCGTACCAACCATATGGAATATATGGACGGCATGGAAGTGCTGGATTCTGATATCAAGGACAAGGTGCGCGCAGCCATGCAGTCCTATGATTACAACGCTTACACTGATGCGGATGTCCGCACAGCCCTTGCAAATGCGAAGCAGGGACACTGTGGCATTGAAGATTTCAAAGCACTTTTATCCCCTGCCGCACTTCCACATTTGGAGGAAATGGCTGCTCTGGCACAGAAGGAGCGGTTGGCACATTTCGGCGACTGTGTATACATTTTCACCCCGCTATACATTGCGAACTATTGCGAGAATTACTGTGTGTACTGCGGTTTCAACTGCTACAACCACATTCACAGAAAGAAGCTTTCCGAAGCAGAAATGGAAGCAGAGATGAAGGTCATCGCAGATTCCGGCATTGAGGAAATCCTGATGCTGACCGGCGAGAGCCGCGCCGTAAGTGACGTGAAATACATCGGCGAAGCGTGCAAGCTGGCGCGGAAATATTTCCGGAATATCGGTCTGGAGATCTACCCGGTCAATACTGACGAATACCACTATCTGCATGAGTGCGGTGCCGACTACATCACTGTCTTCCAGGAGACTTACAACCCAGACAAGTATGAGACGCTTCATCTGATGGGGCACAAGCGTGTATGGCCATACCGTTTTGACGCGCAGGAACGCGCACTTCGCGGTGGCATGCGCGGTGTCGGATTCTCCGCTTTGCTGGGGCTCGATGATTACCACACAGATGCTCTTGCAACAGCTCTGCACGTATATTATTTACAGCGCAAATACCCGCATGCAGAAATGTCTATTTCCTGTCCGCGTCTGCGCCCGATCATCAACAACGACAAGATCAATCCAAAGGATGTCCATGAAAATGTCCTCTGCCAGATATTATGTGCTTACCGGTTGTTCCTTCCATTTGCAGCAATCACGGTTTCTTCCCGCGAGGAAGCGCGTTTCCGCGATGGCATCATCCGCATCGCCGCAACTAAGATTTCCGCAGGTGTATCGACCGGTATCGGTGACCACAAGGAGAAATACGAAGCACACGACGGGGCAAAGACTGATGCTGGTCAGGCATGTGAGAATAGCTCCAAATCAGTGGATGAGACAGCGACAGATGCTGGTGATGAGCAGTTTGAGATTGCTGACAGCCGCAGCTTCGAGGAAATCTACGATGCCATCCGCGCCCAGGGCATGCAGCCGGTATTGAACGACTACTTGTACACGGAGGAGTATCATAATTAGGTTGTGGGGATTCTAATTTAGACTGGTAGCATGTTTTCGCTATGGTCTAATTACCAGTTTGTTGGGGGAATTTGGGCTATTTCCATTTTTCACCCAACTTGACATGGCTTGATTGCCTCTTTGTTGGGGAGATTTCCTACAATACGGATTTTCTCCCCAACTTGCCATATTCTAATTACCTATTTATTGGGGGAATTTTGTACTATTCATTTTTTCACCCAACTTGACATGGCTTGATTGCCTCTTTGTTGGGGAATTTTTGCACTATTCATTTTTTTACCCAATTTACCATGATCGAATCACCGATTTGTTGGGGAATTTTTCTACAAGATGAATTTTTCACCCAATTCGTCATGACCGAATCGCCTACTTGTTGGGGAATTTTCCTACAGTCCGGATTTTTATCCAACCTACGCCATAGCGGACATATCAAGACTAGGGAATATTTACAATTATCAAATGATATTTTCGAAAGGATTACAGAATATGATGACACAAACACGAATCGCAGTAACAAACCGGACTATATGTTATGAATTATACAAACAGGCAGGCTTAGCAAGTGCAGAGGACACACCGCTCACTTGCTTATCCCGCCAGATTCGTGTGCTTCTAAACAATAATTCTTACGATAAAATTCTAGTTCGTGAAAAGGATCTAAGCGTAGAGGAATACCATGAATTTATCGCTGATATTTTCTCTGCCCAACATTCCTATCGCTCCGCAACTAACTTGACCTCCAATAACTGTACATCTCCAAAGAATCCGCTCACCATTAACTCAAGATCAGATAATTCTACCCTCACAAAATCAATATGCTCCGATGGATTCAACATAATGTCCTCCCGCATCATTGTACACAATTTTCCAGCGGTTGCCGAAGAATTTGGTACAGATCTGCATCTGCCATTTTTCATGTTTACGAATTTACTTTGTCAATCAGGCAATTCAGGACAAAATAATTTTCAGAATTCCCTATCTAATAGTTCTGTCCTGGCTTCTGATGCTTCTGGTACCTCTGTTATAACTTCAAATAACGATCTGACTCATGGTACCTCTGTTATAACTTCAGATAATGGTCTGTCCCATGAGAATACTACATCCGCAACAACATCTTCTGACGGCTTCCGAAGAAAATATCCGCACATCAAAAGGATCGGAACCTCTATCCACAGTGTAGAGGACGCAGTCTTTGCAGAATCACATGGTGCAGATTACATCACCGCCGGACATATCTTTACAACGGATTGTAAAAAAGGGCTTCCGGGAAGAGGTATTGACTGGCTGAAGTCAATCTGCAATGCTGTTTCTATTCCAGTGTACGCCATCGGTGGAATTTCAGATGCAAATGTTTCCATGTTATACGATTGTAATATATCTGGATATTGCATGATGTCGGCGTCCATGAAACCAATTCTATCCGAATAATTGAGCGTTCCATTTTAAGGAATTAAGTTTGTTTCTGACAGATTACCTACTTTAATAAACCTAATTAAACTCCTTACAATTTGGAGCTTTTTCCCTTTTGGTTTACTTTACCACTACTCTGTCACATACTTTTGGGATTTACTATATTGTAACTTCATCACATATTTTTGATTTTTCTCTGTTGCAACCTCATCACTCGTTCTTCGTTTAGTGCAAATCTTATATTTTCTCCATTTTCCCCCAGCATATTCCCACTTGAATTTGTGCAAATCTCCTAAACTTGCATTTTTTACTCAAAAAGTTCTTTACAAGCAATCATAATCCATGCTATTGTCTATATGGTTAATTCATTTAATTTCTAAAGTGAATTTATCTACATGTTCTTATTTTTACCCATTATTTTATTACATAATGAACATTATAACGAAACAGGCATAATTGTATCAAACTATGTCATGTCATAACACTTTTTCTGACCCGGATTCTACTTCCCCCGGTCCCATATTTTTCTTTCTGACTAGGGACATTTTCTATCAGTTTCCTGTCATGTTCCTAGTCAATTTCAAAAACTATAATTATTTTATTTAACAACGGAGGTTTTTATGGACGTACAAAAAATGCAAAAGGAACTCGAACATTTATTAGCTGAAGTACACTGGATACAGCAAAAGCTAAAGAATCTACCAGAGGAAAACATATCTTGTGAACGCGACAAACAATACATTCGATGGTACTTAATATCTGAAGGGAAACGAAACTATCTGCCACGCTCACAAGAGAAATTAGCCAATAAATTAATGCAGAAAAAATACTATCTCGCCCGTCTAAAAGATGATTTGGATGAAATTACATTTCTAAAAAAATGCTTGAAAATTGCACCACCACACACACGAAGAATTGACAAACTTCTATCTCCAGATTCTTCCTATCACAATCTTCTACTTTCAGCAGTTTTCAATGATGAAGTTTCATGGTCAACAACCGACTATCAAAGATCCAATAACTATCCAGAAAAATTAATTCATAATACTTATGCGGGGATTCTGGTACGTTCCAAATCAGAAGTTCTTATTGCCAATGCCCTATTTTCAAAGCAAATTCCTTTTCGATATGAAGCATGTTTGCAACTTGGATCTCATACTGTCTATCCGGACTTCACGATCCGACATCCTGTCACAAAGAAAATATATTATTGGGAGCACTTAGGAATGATGGGGGAGGAAGACTATCTCGACAATGCCTTAACGAAAATCCGACGTTATTGCCGGAACAATATCTATCCTGACGGCAATTTGATTCTTACATATGAGTCGCTTCAAACGCCACTTGATTCTGAACTTGTCCTACATATCATCGAGCACTACTTCTCGTAGCTTCCGGTTGGGGAGTTTCTCTCGCTCTACCACTTTCTACCCAACCTGCTTGCTTCTCTGTAGCTTCCGGTTGGGGATTTTCTCCCGTTCCGCCATTTTCTACCCAACCTACTTGCTTCTCTTTACCTTCCGGTTGGGGATTTTCTCCCGCTCTGCCATTTTCTACCCAACCTGCTTGCTTCTCTTTA
>NZ_JBBNHG010000035.1:0-2308 GCF_040094675.1 Coprococcus hominis (ex Arizal et al. 2022) | reverse complement strand
AGCCTCCCACCTATCCTGTACAGGTAGTACCGAATCCCAGTATCAAGCTGGAGTAAAGCTCCATGGGGTCTTTCCGTCCTGGCGCAGGTAACCAGCATCTTCACTGGTATTTCAATTTCACCGGGTGTGTTGTTGAGACAGTGCCCAAATCATTACGCCTTTCGTGCGGGTCGGAACTTACCCGACAAGGAATTTCGCTACCTTAGGACCGTTATAGTTACGGCCGCCGTTTACTGGGGCTTAAATTCAAACCTTCGCTTGCGCTAAGCTCTCCTCTTAACCTTCCAGCACCGGGCAGGCGTCAGCCCATATACCTCACCTTTCGGTTTTGCATAGACCTATGTTTTTGCTAAACAGTTGCTTGGGCCATTTCTCTGCGGCCTCTTCCGAGGCACCCCTTCTCCCGAAGTTACGGGGTCATTTTGCCGAGTTCCTTAACAACACTTCTCCCGCCGGCCTTAGGATTCTCTCCTCATCCACCTGTGTCGGTTTACGGTACGGGCACATATATCACAATAGCGGCTTTTCTCGACAGCTGGCTCATACACTTCCCTACTCTTGTTCGGTACGCGTCACGTCTTCAGATTGAATGGTGGATTTGCCTGCCATTCTCCTACCTCGCTTGCCCCGGTCTATCCATTCCCGGGCTGTACTCTCCATCTGTGTCCCCACATTTCTGAATATATGCGGTACAGGAATTTCAACCTGTTATCCATCGACTACGACTTTCGTCCTCGCCTTAGGCCCCGACTTACCCAGGGAAGATCAGCTTTACCCTGGAAACCTTAGATATTCGGCCTTTAAGATTCTCACTTAAATCTCGCTACTCATTCCGGCATTCTCTCTTCAATACAGTCCACAGCTCCTTCCGGTACTGCTTCGTTCCGTATTCAATGCTCCTCTACCAATCTTTCGATTCCTAAGCTTCGGTGTCGTGTTTCAGCCCCGGACATTTTCGGCGCAGGACCTCTCGACTAGTGAGCTATTACGCACTCTTTGAATGTATGGCTGCTTCTGAGCCAACATCCTAGTTGTCTTCGAAATCCCACATCCTTTTCCACTTAACACGTACTTTGGGACCTTAGCTGTAGGTCTGGGCTCTTTCCCTTTTGACTACCCAACTTATCTCGTGCAGTCTGACTCCCATACATCATCTTTACGGCATTCGGAGTTTGATAATCTTCGGTAAGCTTTGACGCCCCCTAGGATATTCAGTGCTCTACCTCCGCAAGACTAATATGAGGCTAGCCCTAAAGCTATTTCGAGGAGAACCAGCTATCTCCGGGTTCGATTGGAATTTCTCCCCTACCCACACCTCATCGCCACCCTTTTCAACGGATGTGCGTTCGGTCCTCCATTGCCTTTTACGGCAACTTCAACCTGGACATGGGTAGATCACCCGGTTTCGGGTCTGCCCGGTCTGACTTTACGTGCTGTTAACACTTGCTTTCACTTCGGCTCCGTACCTTAAGTACTTAACCTTGCCAGACATGGCAACTCGCCGGACCGTTCTACAAAAAGTACGCGGTTGATCATGTAAAGATCTTCCACAGCTTGTAGACACAGGGTTTCAGGTTCTCTTTCACTCCCCTCCCGGGGTCCTTTTCACCTTTCCTTCACAGTACTATGCGCTATCGGTCACTGAGTAGTATTTAGCCTTAGGGAGTGGTCTCCCTGCCTTCCCACAAGGTTTCTCGTGTCTCGTGGTACTCTGGATCCTGCTAGCTGCAACTCGGATTTCACATACGGGACTTTCACCCTCTCTGGTCTGACTTCCCAGACTGTTCTGTTATCCTATTGCTCACATGTCGCAGTCCGAACCCCGGAACGCACGCGCTCCGGTTTAGGCTCTTCCGTTTTCGCTCGCCGCTACTCACAGAATCGATGTTTCTTTCTCTTCCTCCGCCTACTTAGATGTTTCAGTTCAGCGGGTTCCCTCCATATGCCTATGTATTCAGCATATGGTGACTGAGGGTTGCTCAGCCGGGTTTCCCCATTCAGAAATCAGCGGGTCATCGGATATTTGCTCCTCACCGCTGCTTATCGCAGCTTATCACGTCTTTCATCGGCTCTCAGTGCCAAGGCATCCACCCTGCGCCCTTTCTTGCTTAACCTTCCATCATATCGTAGCGTCGTATGATGTGGTCTTTTGAACGGGCGTTATCTTTCGATAACTCTTTGTTCTCTTCTAATACATCTTTCGATGTATCAAAGTAACTTGATATTTGAATATTTATATATTCGGATGTCTTGTTAATTATAAATGGCTATTTATAATTATCTCTCTGTATGAAGTTCTCAAGGTACA
>NZ_JBBNHG010000034.1:0-172631 GCF_040094675.1 Coprococcus hominis (ex Arizal et al. 2022) | reverse complement strand
AGAGGTTTTGAGAACGGAAAGATGATTTGTTAAGAGGTTAGATATAAGATCTTTGTATGAAGTTCTGAAGGTACATGCTATATTGTATCTTATATAATCCTCGATAGCTCAATGGTAGAGCACTCGGCTGTTAACCGAGTTGTTGTAGGTTCGAGCCCTACTCGGGGAGTTTTTTTAAGGCCCCATGGTCAAGCGGTTAAGACATCGCCCTTTCACGGCGGTAACACGGGTTCGATTCCCGTTGGGGTCACTGAAAAGGATTCTCAAAAGAGGGTCCTTTTATCTGAATAATCAGATAGGTATATATAATATACGCCGATGTGGCTCAATTCACTAAGATCAACGAACGAAGTGAGTTGGTCGCATGCAGAGCAGCTGATTACAAATCAGCTGATAAATATATACGCCGATGTGGCTCAATTGGCAGAGCAGCTGATTTGTAATCAGCAGGTTATCGGTTCGAGTCCGATCATCGGCTTTGTACATTAGATACGAAGCTATAAAGTTTCATATTGATGTATGTTGTGGGTATACAGGTATATCGACAATACGGACGTTTAGCTCAGCTGGTTAGAGCAATCGGCTCATAACCGATCGGTCCCGGGTTCGAGTCCCTGAACGTCCACTTTTGGCCTGGTGGCTCAGCTGGTTAGAGCGCCGCCCTGTCACGGCGGAGGTCGTGGGTTCGAACCCCATCCGGGTCGCTTACAACTGCATAAGCGTTGTTCAAATTTGCCGGCATGGCGGAACTGGCAGACGCACAGGACTTAAAATCCTGCGGGACTAATCTCCCGTACCGGTTCGATTCCGGTTGCCGGCATATAACTTAAACGGTGGAAACCTTGTAGAATTAAGGGTTCCACCGTTTTTTGTTGCTCGAAAATCGTCTAGGTGTGCAAAAGGTGTGCAGAAATTACTTATTCTTTGCAAGAAAACAGGAGAAACGATCGGATAATAAAGTGAAGATATCTTCAGACTGATACGGGGGTGAAACAAATTATTACGCAAAAGAATTTTGTAGAGAAATTAAAAAGACGAAATGAAAAGGCTCTGGAGTATGTCATCCGTGAATATGGCGGCTATGTGAAAGCTGCGGTGAATCATAACCTTGCGGGACTTCCAGAGGAAATGGAAGAGTGCATGGACGATGTCTTTCTGGATGTGTGGGAGCATATTGAGCGGTTTGATGCGGCAAAGGGAAGTTTCAGAAACTGGATTATTTCCATTGCGCGGTTCCGTTCGATTGATTATCTGCGCAGATACAGCCGGACATGTATGGAAGAGGATGTATCGAATTACGAGAGCAAGTTAGCGAGAAACGACCGAATTGATACGCTGGAACAGGAAATATCCACGGAGACAGAAAAGCTTCTGGAAGGACTGAAGGAAGAAGAGCGTCAGATATTGTTACGCTATTATGCAGAGGAAGATGATGTGGATGTATTGGCGAAGGAATATGGTGTGTCCAGCTCTACGATTTACAGCAAAGTTTCCAGAGCAAAGAAGAAAGTGCGAAAAAATCATGGAAGATTGGAGGAACATGTATGATGGAGATATACGAGGTTTTAAATCAGGTTCATTCAGAGGAAGAATATATGGAATTTCCAGAGATGGAAACAGCTGCATGTATCCGGAGGGTACGGACGAAGCTTCATGACAATCGAAAAAAACATGTATGGCGGACAATTGCGGCGGCTCTGATTGGAGGAGTGGTATTATCCGGGGGAATTGCTTACGCAAACTCAGAAGGCTTGCTAGATAAATTCTTCCATAATGAGCAGACGGAAGAAGTGCCAGAACAGTACGTGGAACGGGAATATATTGAAGAGGATTATCCGAATGGATTGAAGGTTATTACAAATGCAGAGACGAAATTGACATTTGAGATTGAGAAGGCGATCACAACCGGCGATATGGTGGATGTGATCTGGACTGTGACCTACCCGGATTATGACGCAGAAATGTATGATGTGGATTTCCGGATGCGAGGGGGCGACCTCTATTACGGAGATCAGAAACTGGAAGAGACATCGTCTCTGATTCTCGGAGAAGAAAGTGATCTGAAAGAAAATCAGCGGATGTACGACAGCATTTACCTGATTCCGGATGGCATGGAGCTCGAGGAGGGGGATGTGCTTACAATGAAATTTGATGGTTTAAATGGTGAGACGACGCACATTGATAAAAACGATCCAAAATACGCAGACCGGAATGAGGCGGATCTGGAGGCACTGTATTCCGATACTGTTTTGATTGAGGAAGCAGACTGGACACTGGAATTCGCATTGCAGGAAAGCAAATTTGAACCGGGCACGCTGGATTGCAGCAATTCTGCGAAGATTGTGGAAGCAACGTTAAGTGAACGGATGCTGAAATTTACAAGTGTTGGAGATTTCTCTCTGCATGAGTACATCAAAATCAAGATGAAAGATGGAACGTATATTGGAGGATTTGATTTTGAGGCAGGAGGATCGCAGGATTACGATCAGGAACGGCAACAGATCGACTTTGTAATAGAGTTTACTATGCCGATTGATATCTCACAGGTGGAGCTGGTTGTGATTGGAAACGAGCGACTTCCAATGAAAGAATAAATGAATATAAAAAGACAGAAAGACCGCGGATCGAATGAGCGGTCTTTCGTGTTCTTATGATTGAATCCTGACGCAAAAAGTGGTAAAATATAAATAGTATTTTTGTTACAGGAGGTTTCGGTATATGGAACACAAAAAGGTTAATTTTTTACATTCTGTGCGTCTGAAGATGTTATTGGCGATGGCATTTTTTGCTTTCGTAACGGGAGGATTTGCTTGCGCACTGTTTATTTCTTCTACGAAAGAGGAAATCGGTTCAGTCACACGTGGATATATGCGTGATCTTTCCAGAGCTTATGGCGTTATGCTGGACAATGAGCTGGACACGGATGGTGATGACGCGCTTTCCGGCGAGCATCTGGCTTCGATACTTGCAGGCGTTCAGGTGGAAGGAGTCGAAAGCAGCTACATATATGTAGTCAGCGGCGATGGTACGATGTTGTATCATCCAACTGCAGATAAGATCGGCAAGCCGGTGGAGAACAAGGTGGTCAGTGATGCGGTTGCCAAGATTGCCAAAGGTGAGAAGGTTGAAAATGAAGTTGTTAAATATGAATTTAAGGGTGCAGACAAGTATGCCGGTATCTATGTGAATGATACACAGGATTTTATCATGGTAGTAACTGCCGATTATGACGATGTATTCAGCAGTATCCGGAAGGTAGAAGGAAAAATCGGAATTATCGTATTACTTGAGCTGTTGATTGTTGCAACGATCGGATCTGTATTTGCGCATATTATTGTCAAGCCTATGAATGAGGTTTCTGAACTGACGGTGAAGGTCGGAGATATGGATCTGACGAAGAATGAGATTCAGACCAGACTGGCAAACCGTAGGGATGAGATCGGACGCATGGGACGAAGCCTTGACTATCTGACACAGTCTTTGAAGGGTGTGGTAGAGAATATCAAGGAGAAGAGCGCGCAGGTCATGGACGCTGCTAATGTACTGGACTCAGATGCCACGGAGACATCGACGACGATGGAACAGGTGGAACAGGCGGTCAATGATATTGCGGAAGGTGCAACGACACAGGCAGGTGAGACACAGCGCGCAGAAGAGCATGTTGTGGAGATGGGCAACATGGTGCAGGAGACGAGCGACGAGGTGGAGAAGCTGCTTGCATTTGCACAGGAGATGCAGGAATGTACTTCGCAGGCTTCCGACATTTTGCAGGCATTAGAGAAGGTCAATGCACGTGCTGAGGAGCATATTGACATAATTGCGGAACAGACGAATACAACGAATGAAGCAGCCATGAAGATTAGTGAGGCAACACATCTGATCACATCCATTGCGGAGGAGACGAATCTGCTTGCATTAAATGCCAGTATTGAGGCGGCGAGAGCCGGTGAGCAGGGCAAGGGCTTTGGTGTTGTTGCAAGTGAAATCCAGAAGCTTGCGGAGCAGACAAATGAGTCAGCGACGCATATCGAAGAAATCGTACAGGAACTGCTGCGTGATGCAGAAAAGGCAGTGGAGACGATGTATGGCGTGAAGGAAATCATGCATACACAGAGTGACCATGTGGAACAGACGGAGAGCGCATTTGAACAGGTACAGTCAGGGGTTGAACAGTCAATCGAAGGAATCAACCGCATTTCGGAGCATACAACCCGACTGAATGATGCAAGAGAAAAGGTTGTAGGAATCGTGCAGAACCTGACATCCATTGCAGAGGCAAATGCAGCCGGAACCGAGCAGACATCTGCATCCGCAACAGAGGTTGGTGCAATCATGGAAGATATTTCCGGCAAATCAACAGCGATGCGTCAGGCAGCGCAGGAACTGGATGACGGTATGAATATATTCAAATTATAAATCGACAAGGAGGAACGCAATGTATTTTGAAAAATCAAAAGGCTTCCCTGCTGATTTCTTATGGGGCAGTGCATCTGCTGCATATCAGGTAGAGGGTGCCTGGAATGAAGATGGAAAGGGAATGTCAAACTGGGACAAGTTTGTACGTATTCCGGGTAAGACTTTCCAGGGTACAACCGGTGACAAGGCGGTTGATCATTATCATATGTATAAAGAGGATGTCAGGCTGATGGCAGAGATGGGGCTTAAAACCTATCGTTTTTCCATCGCGTGGTCACGTATTATCCCGGATGGAAATGGTGAGGTGAATGAGAAAGGCTTGAAGTTCTACGATGATTTGATCAATGAGCTTTTGGCAAATAACATTGTTCCTATGGTTACAGTCTATCATTGGGATATGCCACAGGCACTGGAAGACCAGTATCATGGTTGGGAAAGCCGCCAGATTGTAGATGACTTTGTTCGCTATGCAACAATCTTGTTTGAGCATTTTGGCGATCGTGTAAAGCATTGGATCATCATGAATGAGCAGAATGTATTTACCGGTCTGGGCTGGATGGGAGGTATGCACCCACCAGGAAAGATCGATGAGGAGAAGCTGTTCTATCAGGTAAATCATCATGCATTTATGGCACATGCTAAGAGTGTACTTGCTTTGAAGAAATTACATCCGGAAGCATTGGTTGGATCTTCATTTGCATATGGACCATCTTACGCGATTGACTGTCATCCGGAAAATGCGATGGCAAAAGCAGATTATGATGATCTGAAGAACTATTACTGGATGGATGTATACGCATATGGTAGATATCCGCGCGCTGCAATGGCATATCTGGAAAGTAGAGATGTTGCTCCACAGATGGAAGCGGGAGATGCAGAAATCCTGAAGGAAGCTGCAGCCAAGGTTGATTTTATGGGTGTAAATTATTATCAGACTACGGTTGTAGAATACAACCCAATCGATGGTGTTGGCGCATCGCACGAGATGAATACGACCGGAAAGAAGGGAACTGCAAAGGTACAGGGCGTGCCTGGACTCTTCAAGAATCCTTCCAATCAGTTCCTTCCTACTACAGATTGGGATTGGACGATCGATCCGATGGGCATCCGTATGTGCTGCCGTGAGATTACTTCCCGTTATGATCTCCCAATCGTGATTTCTGAAAATGGTCTGGGTGCGTTCGATAAGTTCGAGGATGGAAAGATTCATGATCCATATCGTATCGATTACCTGAAGCGTCATATCGAAGAACTTAAAAAAGCTTGCGATGACGGCTGCCGCGTACTTGCTTACTGTACATGGTCTTATACCGACCTGCTGAGCTGGCTGAATGGTTACCAGAAGCGGTACGGATTTGTCTATGTTGACCGCGAGGAGGACGAAAACAGCGGAACACTCAACCGCTACAAGAAGGACTCCTTCGACTGGTATAAGCATGTGATCGAGACAAACGGCGAGGAACTGTAAGAACCACAATTCTAACTTAAAACAAAAACATCAATTCAAAGACTGCAGCGTATCTGCGCTGCAGTCTTTTTTCAGTTTATCTTATTTATAAATGCGCCCGCGCTACACAAGGTTTGCGTGCCAATGTTCCCGTACTTGCATATAGTATATTAGAAACTTCGACCAGATATTTCGCAATGTGAGTTGGGTATATGTATTATTCATAAGCAGACCATTGGAGCATGTCGGTACTTAATAAGCAGGGAAGTCAATTTGTTGACTGATCCTGCGAATTTAGTACCGTTACATGCGGAAGTGAGCGAGAGCGCGTCTGCGATGAAAATACATATATCCAACGGAAGTTGCGATAAAATTCGAAGTTTCAAAAAAATATTTGGAGGGAACAATATGGCACGCGTATTTATTGGTGTAGGACATGGCGGTACCGACCCCGGTGCCGTCGGCTATCTCGTGGAGAAGGACGTGAATCTGAAGATGGCGAGAGCCTGCTACGATTACCTGCAGGCAAGGGGCATTGACACCCGCATTTCACGAACGGGGGATGTGACCGATAAGCTGGTATCAAAGATCGACCGCTGTAATGCATTTGCACCGGATCTCGCGCTGGATATCCACAATAACGCTGGTGGTGGGGATGGCTTCGAGATCTTCCACAGTGTAGTCGGCGGCAAAGGAAAGGAGCTTGCACAGAACATTGAGAAAGAAGTTGTGAAGATCGGGCAGAACAGTCGGGGCTTGAAGACAAAGAAGAATTCTTATGGACGCGACTATTTCGGATTTATCCGGAGTACGATATGTCCGGCAGTCATCTGCGAGGGTGTATTTGTAGATAACAAAGCGGATGCGGCGCAGGCAGATACCGATGCAGAATGCCTCGCATTTGGTGAGGCGTATGCCCGTGGAATCCTTGCAACACTCGGAATTGCGGATACGGCTGGGAAAACAGACACAACAAGCAAACCAAATGGTGCATCTGGAACGAAGACGCCTGCACCGGCTACTGGAAACACAAGCGGTTATAAGGTGAAGGTAACGGCGAACGGCTTGAATATCCGCAAGGATGCGGGAGTCGCACATACAGTAACCGGGGTAATCCGTGACAAGGGCGTGTACACGATCGTGGCTGAAAAGACAGTATCCGGGCAGAAATGGGGAAAACTGAAAAGTGGTGCTGGATGGATTTGTCTCGCCTACACGAAAAAAGTGTAACACTTGACAATTAAAATCAAAAATAATATTTCACAAAGGATTCTCAAGTTGCGAAATAAGTGGTATAATGTACAGCATATGGCGGTCAGAGGAAATTCTGCGTGCCTGAATTAGGAGGATTACAAAAATGGAAAAAAGAGAGTTGGTATATTATCGACTGGATAAGATTGACGGTAAGATCTTAGATATCCTGCAGGGAAATGCAAGAGCATCTTTGAAGGAAATTGCAGAGCAGGTATTTCTGTCTCCGACAGCCGTTGGCGCACGTATTGACCGTATGTTGCAGGAGGGCGTGCTGGAAGGATTTACAACGAGACTGAACCCAGAAGCCATGGGACATTATATCAAAGCATTTATCAATCTGGAGGTACAGCCGGAGCAGCGTGAAGAGTTCAACGAGTACATTGACGGCGTATTGAATGTCGTAGAATGTAACTGCGTGACAGGCGATTTCTCTATGCTGATCGAGGTCCGTTTCCCAACAACAACCGAGCTGGATCATTTCGTAGGCGAGTTGCAGAAGTTTGGTAAGACAAAGACACAGATTGTATTCTCAACATGCGTGAAGCACAGATGCCGGTACTGGAAGGTGGATGGCAGAGATTTCGAGTCTCATGCCAAGGCATCAGAAAATCCGGAATCTGAGAAAACCGATAAATAGGCAAATAGACAAAGGATTTTTAAGTGAAAAAAAATTTCACGAAAGAATCTAAAGTTTTTTCTTTACAATCCTTTGCTTTAGTATTATAATGTGCCTATCGGTTGAAAAAAGCCGAAATATTTAATTCCTAGGGGGAAATTTACTATGTCATATGTTGACGAGGTACTCGAGGTAGTACGAAAGAAAAATGCAGATCAGCCAGAATTTTTACAGGCAGTAACAGAAGTACTTGAGTCTCTTAGACCATGTATCGATGCGAACGAGGAATTATACAAGAAGAATGCAATTCTTGAGAGAATTACAGAGCCAGACAGACAGCTCATGTTCCGTGTTCCATGGGTAGATGACAATGGTCAGGTTCAGGTAAATAGAGGTTTCCGTGTACAGTTCAACAATGCAATCGGACCTTACAAGGGTGGTATTAGACTTCACCCATCCGTAAACCTTGGTATCATCAAGTTCTTAGGTTTTGAGCAGGTATTAAAGAACTCACTTACAACACTTCCAATCGGTGGTGGTAAGGGTGGTTCTGACTTTGATCCAAAGGGCAAGTCAGACCGTGAGATCATGGCATTCTGCCAGAGCTTTATGACAGAGCTTTGCAAATATATCGGTGCTGATGTCGATGTACCTGCCGGTGACATCGGAACAGGCGCAAGAGAGATCGGCTTCATGTTCGGTCAGTACAAGAGAATCCGTGGAATGTTCGAAGGCGTTCTTACAGGTAAGGGACTTACATATGGTGGTTCACTTGCTCGTACAGAAGCTACAGGATATGGTTTATTATACCTTACAAGTGCACTTCTGAAGGATCACGATATCGATATCGCTGGCAAGACTTGTGCAGTATCTGGTGCTGGTAACGTAGCAATCTACGCAATCCAGAAGGCACATCAGCTTGGTGCGAAGTGTGTAACATGTTCTGATTCTACAGGTTGGATCTACGATCCAGAAGGAATCGACGTTGACCTTCTGAAGGAGGTTAAGGAAGTTAAGAGAGCACGTCTTACAGAGTACGCTGCAGCTCGTCCATCTGCTCAGTATCATGAGAAGAAGAACGCAGATGATCATGGTGTATGGTCTGTTAAGTGTGACCTTGCTCTTCCATGTGCAACTCAGAACGAGTTGAACCTTGACGATGCTAAGATGCTTGTAGCAAACGGCGTTATCTCTGTAACAGAGGGTGCTAACATGCCTACAACATTGGAAGCTACAAAGTACCTTCAGGAGAATGGTGTTCTCTTCGTAGGTGGTAAGGCTGCAAATGCAGGTGGTGTTGCTACCTCTGCACTTGAGATGAGCCAGAACTCTGAGAGACTTTCTTGGACATTCGAGGAAGTTGATGGAAAGCTTAAGGGAATCATGGAGACAATCTACGCTAACATTTCTGATGCTGCTAAGAGATACAATGCAACCGTTGGCGGAAACGCTGACTATGTAGCCGGTGCTAACATCGCTGGTTTCGAGAAGGTTGTAAACGCTATGCTTGCACAGGGTGTTTGCTAATTCTTAGAAAACTCTATAAGAACTTTTCAGGGCTGCCCTTTTAGGCAGCCCTTTTTTATGTCTTTTTTGGGGAAAAGTCGTAAAACCGGAAGAATCCCCCAACCGGAAGCTAAAGGGAAGCAAGTGAATTGGGCGAAAAGCTGGGAAATCAGCCACAAAGCCCCAATTGGCTTCGGGCGTGGCGAGGACAGCGGGGCTTTTCGCGGATCATGCACAGCTTTCTGTGTGGGATGATGGATTCTGTGCAGGGACATTTGCGACAGTCGGTACTTAATGAGCGCGTGCGCGAATTTAGTACCGCTACTCGGAGCAACTAAGCGGAAGCGGTCCCGGAACAGAACCATCACCCCACAGAAAGCGTCCGTGTCGAATATCCCCGCTGTCAGGGGAAAATCTCTTGTATAATATGCAGAAACCGCATATAATAATAACCAAGTATGCAAACAAAGACTTAAGAGACGAAAACAATTACGTTGTAATATGAGAGACGAGGTGAATCGATTATGTCATATGTAGAATACGAAAAAGCACAGAAATTAGGACTGAAAGCATTTAAAAATGCGGTTTCCAAGGGCGAGAATGAATACCTTCCGGTTTTGGATGAAATATTAGAGGGCGTGGATATCGTGGGCGAGATGTCACTGGGTATCGTTCAGATTCCACTTGACCGTATCGTTGGAACGAGCAATGTCGGAAGAACATACGCATTTGCGAACAACTTCATGCCACTGCTTGATTATAAGACAGAATTTGGTGCCAAATGGTCGGCACTGTGTGACAGCCAGATCGAAGAGGGAATTCGTGATCCGATCAAGGTTTACGAATATATGAATAAATTCTATGTCGTAGAGGGAAATAAGCGTGTATCCGTGATGAAATATTTTGATGCGGTTACAATCCCGGCACAGGTGACACGGAAGATTCCGAAGAAAACGGATGATCTGCAGGTGAAGATCTATTATGAATTCATGGATTTTTACAAGCTGACAGAAATCAACTATATCTGGTTTTCACAGGAAGGATGTTTCCGCCGTCTGTTGGAGCTGACGAGTCCAGATCCTGATGCGGAATGGACAGATGAGCAGAAGCTTGATTTTGGCTCTGCGAACCATCGGTTCTGTGTGTCATTCAAGGCACTTGGCGGCGATAAGCTGCCGCTGACCAACAGCGACACATTGCTGATCTTTATTGACATCTACGGATACGAAGCTGTAAAGAATATGACCGAAGCGGAGATGAAGGAGAAGATTAAGCTCCTGTGGGATGAGTTCCTGATTGAGTCCAAAGGCAGGGAAGTGGAACTGCATATGGAGCCGACGAAGCTCGGACGTAAGAAGCTGATGGATTATTTCCGAAGCTCGACACCGAAGAAGGTGATGGTAGCGTTCGTTTTCAACAAGGATCCACAGGAATCCGAATGGCTGTATGGACACGAGCTTGGACGATTATATTTGGATGAGCATTATCCGGATACGATCAAAACACTGAAGGTGCACAATATCGCATCCGAGGAAGAGGCGATATCGGCGATGGAGGACCTGATCGCGATGGGCGTGTCAATCATTTTCACAACGACACCACAGCTCATCAGTGCGAGCGTGAAGGTGGCGGTCAATCATCCGGAAGCCACGATTATGAACTGCTCACTGAACACGTCTCATAAGGTTATCAGCACCTATTACGCGAGACTTTATGAAGTGAAATTCCTCGCGGGCATGATCGCGGGTGCATTGTCAAAGAATGGAAAGATCGGCTATGTGGCGGACTATCCGATCGTCGGTATGACTGCGAACATCAATGCATTTGCGCTTGGTGCGCGCATGGTGAATCCATATGCGAAGGTCTATCTCGAATGGACGACCGTGAAGGGAAATACGCGGGAGAATGTACTTCGTGAATTCGAGGAAAATGGAATCGAATACATTTCCGATCAGGTTATGATCAAGCCGAATTCACATAACCGCCGGTATGGCTTATATCATATCGAAGGGGATGAAACAATCAACCTCGCATTCCCGCTATATCAGTGGGGCGAATTTTATGCGAAACTGATTGAGAGTGTGGTAAATGGTGCAATCAAGCAGGATGATGCTGTGAAGACAAAGGCAATCAATTATTGGTGGGGCCTTTCTGCAGAGGTCGTTGATATCATTTGTTCGAACAAGGTGCCTGAAGGCACGAAACAGTTAGTCGGAATTATCGGCAAACTGATCCGTGAGAACAGCTTCCATCCGTTCTATGGTGTGCTCCGGGCGCAGGATCATACGATCAAGAACGAGGACGAGGAGATCATGACACCGGAGGAGATCATGTTGATGAACTGGCTGGTGGATAACGTAGAGGGCGAGATTCCAGATGTCGAGGATATGAAGGATGAGGCGAAATCCATTGTCGAGCAGAAGGGTGTCAAGGATGAGGCGAAAGCAGATGCCGAACAAAAAGAGGTAAAGGACGAGGACTAAGATAAATGAAGATTTTGTTACTTGCAGACGAAGAGTCCAAGTATTATTGGGATTATTTTGAGAAAAGTAAATTAGAGGGGATCGATCTGATTATTTCCTGTGGCGATCTGGCTCCGCAGTTCCTGTCTTTCATGGCGACATTTGCGAAGGTGCCAATTCTGTATGTGCATGGCAATCATGATGCCTGCTATGACGAGACGCCACCGGATGGCTGCATCTGTATCGATGATGATGTATATGTGCATGAGGGTGTTCGGATCGCGGGACTTGGTGGAAGTATGTGCTATAATTTCGGGATGTATCAGTTCACCGAGGATGAAATGAAGAAACGTGTGCGCAAGTTGCGAAGGAAGATCAAGAAGGCTGGTGGTCTGGATATTCTGATCACGCATTCACCGGCATTTGAACTGAATGACAGCACGGATCTGCCACACACTGGCTTTCAGGCGTTTTATCAGATTTTGGATGAGTATGAGCCACTGTTGTTTGCACATGGACACGTGCATATCAATTATGGAAGAGATTTCAAACGGATTTCAGAATATAAGAATACAAAAGTTGTCAATGCGTTTGAAAAATACATCATAGAAATCTGAAAAAACTTGTAGGAAAGTAGTATTTTTGGTATAATTCTAACATATGTGTAAAAAATGACACAGATTAACAGAGATTAGGGAGAGGGATACGATGCAGAATAGATATGATAAGTGCCCGAATTGTATGCAAGCCCTTGGACAGGGAGAAGATGTCTGTCCATATTGCGGGTTCGATGTGAGTGGCTATGAAGAAAAGCCAAACTGCTTGCGTCCGTTTACAGTTTTACAGGGGAAATATATGATCGGCCGTGTGATTGGCATGGGCGGTTTTGGGATTACATACATTGGCTGGGATTTGAATCTGCAGACGTATATCGCGATCAAGGAGTATTATCCGGAAAGCTTTGCACAGAGAGATGCGATGACGACAACGATCGTATCAACACTGGATAGTAAGAAAGAAATATATGACAAGGGTTTAAAACGATATGTAGAAGAGGCACGGAATCTCTCGAAGTTCTATCAGTTACAGGGTATCGTATCCGTGAAGGATTTCTTCTATGAAAATGGCACCGGATATATCGTTATGGAATATATCAATGGTGTGGATCTGAAGCATTATCTTAAGGGCATGGGCGGAAAGCTGGATGAAGCGACCGTACTTGCTTTGATGAAACCGGTATTTGAATCTCTGTATGAAGTACATAAAAATGGATTGGTACACCGGGATATCAGCCCGGATAATATCATGGTTGATAACGAAGGCAAGATCAAGCTGATTGATTTTGGTTCGGTACGCGGACAGTCCGCAGAGACTGACAAGACCTATACTGTGATTTTAAAGCATGGTTACGCACCACCAGAGCAGTATTATGCGAAGGGAAAACAGGGACCTTGGACGGATATCTACAGTCTCTGTGCGACGATGTATAAGATGCTCACCGGTGAGGTTCCACCAAACGGCGTGGAACGTATGGAGGAGGACACTTATGTAGATCCTTCGAAGAAAGGCATCTCCGTATCCGAGCGGACAGAGACAGTGCTTCGAAAAGGACTTGCGGTAAAGGCACCGGAACGTTATCAGGATATTGGACAGTTGCTCACAGATCTGTATGGAAGTGGACCGGTTACAGCGGGCAATGCAATGCCGCAGGCAAATCCATATACCGCATCTGGAAACGGAAATAGTTCGATGTCTGCATCGATGCAGTCGATGCATCTGGCACCGGGACAGAACGATACCGCATCTGGAAAAAATAAAAAGAAGATTGGGTTGATCGCAGGGATTGCGGCAGCAGTTGTGGCACTGATTGTAGGGTTGGTTCTGATCCTAGGCGGAGGAAAGAAAAAAGATAACGATGCAACGACGACAGAACAGCCGGCTGAGACAACAGAAGCAGCCAGTGCGACAGATGCGACGACAGAGAACACAACGGAAGCGACGACGGAGACAGATGTAAGTGGTGTAGGCGACTATGTATGGCCGACGGAACTGTCTGATTCATGGAGAGATTATACTGCGAACATCGATGGTACGATCTACCAGTTTCCACTTCCATATTCAGAGTGGAAATCAAAGGGCTGGCAGACAGACAGCGCGACTGTGAAGGTGGCATCGGGTGACTGGGATTATATCACAAGTTATACGGATCGTGCACAGCTGACGGTGATCGTAGCCAATCCGGGTGTCAATGAGGCGGAGATCAATGACTGTTATGTTGTTGGATTCTCATTTAGCTCCAAATCCGGAAAATATAAAGATGACTTTACAATCGAGTTAGCAAATGGAATCAAGCTGTTTGAATCGACAGAGAGTGATATCAAGACTGCATATGGTGCACCGGAATACCGGAGTGAAAATGAGTATTCTGATGGAAGCGGAACTTATGTATCCATTGATTATGCAGGAGATGACGAGAAAGATGGTATGGATTTTGATGTGACACCGGAGAAAAATCTGATCTCCATCCGGTTGATCAATTCCAAAATGCCAGAGGGCGCAACTTCGGTTGCAGATCTGAGTATGGATGCACCGGCAATCAACGATCAGTATGTGGCACCGGGTGGTGCAAGTGCTGACCGATTTGATGGTATTATTACAATTGGAGACAAAAATTATGTACTTCCGGTTCCATTTACGGAACTGGAGAAAGACGGATGGACACTGGATACTTCCGTTTCCGACTATATCGGTGGTAAGAACTACGAGAGCACTTACATGGAGAAAAACGGCGAGAAGCTCAGCATCAAGCTGGAGAACTTCACCGGCAATGCCATTCTGCCAAAGTATGGATATATCTCTGAAATCGGAGTAGAAGCGGATTATTATACAAGTAACATCACGTTCCCAGGCGGTATTTCGATGGGCGATGATGGAAGTAAGATTGAGTCGGTGTATGGCGATCTGGGCGATGATTTCTCTAAGGACGAATATACATATTTCATTTCCTACTATGTATATTACTATGAGGGCGATCATTATATCAGCATAAGTGCTTATGCGGATCCGGATACAGGAAAGATAACAGACTACACTTTTACTATGAGCAAAGAGATCGAATAAGATAGGAGTTGAGGTTATGTCAGATTTGAAATTTGACCAGATACTAGATGAATATGTACGTTTTTGTAATGACTCCGGAAAGATTGACTTAAATCTCTACGAAGAGTACAACGTAAAGCGGGGACTTCGAGACTCCAACGGACGAGGCGTACTGACCGGACTTACAGAAGTGTCCGACGTTATGGGATTTAGCGTTGTGGATGGACACCGTGTGCCAATTCCTGGAGAGCTTTATTTCCAAGGATATGAAGTACAGCAGCTCGTACAGGGCTTCCGCAACAGCCAGTATGGTTTTGAAGAGACGACATATCTGCTTTTGTTTGGTGATCTGCCAAGTCAGGAACAGCTTGACTGTTTCAAGGAGGTGCTTGGTGAGCTTCGCCAGCTGCCAGAGAGCTTCAACCGTGACGTTATCATGAAGGCACCGAGCCGTGACATGATGAATGTCCTGCAGAAGTGTGTTCTGACCTTATATACTTACGATCCAGATCCGAACAATCTGGATATCAAAAATGTACTGATGCAGTGTCTGCAGCTGATCGCACAGTTTCCGGTTATGGCGGCGTACGGTTATCAGGCATACAGACACTATTATCTTGATAAGAGCTTAGTTATCCACAGACCGAAGAAAGAACTTTCAACCGCAGAGAACATCCTGCGTCTGCTTCGTACCGATGGTAAATACACCGCACTGGAAGCAAAGGTTCTGGATGTCTGTCTGGTTATCCATGCGGAGCATGGTGGTGGTAACAACTCAACCTTTACGACACATGTATTGACATCGACAGGAACGGATACGTATTCGACCGTCGCTGCTTCCCTTGGCTCTCTGAAGGGACCGAAGCATGGTGGCGCGAACATCAAGGTACAGCAGATGTTCGATGATATGAAGATGCATGTCAAGGATTGGGAGAACGAGGATGAGATTTCCGAGTATCTGCAGGGACTCCTTGACAAGAAGGGCTTCGACCATTCTGGACTGATCTATGGTATGGGACACGCGGTTTATAGTGAGTCCGATCCAAGAGCGGTAATCCTGAAGAAGTATGCGAAGAAGCTTTCCGAGGAGAAAGGCTTGCAGGATGAGTTTGCACTGTATGACAGAGTTGAGCGTATCGCAGCGAAGCTGATCAGCGAGCATCGCCGTACATTCAAGACGGTTTGCGCGAATGTTGATTTCTACAGCGGATTTGTTTATACAATGTTGAAGCTGCCAATCGAGATCTTTACACCGATCTTTGCAATCTCCCGTATCTCTGGCTGGTCTGCACACCGGATCGAGGAGTTGGTAAATAAGGGCAAGATTATCCGTCCAGCGTACAAATTCGTTGGTCATCACAAAGAATATATTCCAATCGAGAAGCGTGATTGGTAAGAAAATTACGACAGTTTGCATGTACAAAATGTGCAAACTGTCTTTTTTTATCTGTATTTCATGACAAAAACGGGACTTTCATTCTTGCGTTGGAAAGTTGGGTGTGTTAGTATTGCTTGTATAAAATTAGAACGCAATGTATAAGAAAATAGACGAAAGGGACTAAAAGTATATGTGGGTAGCCGATCAGTGGAAAGAATATGAGATTATAGATTGTTCAAAGGGAGAAAAACTGGAACGATGGGGCGATTATATTTTGCTTCGTCCGGACCCGCAGGTGTTGTGGGATCTTCCAAGAAAGAACCCGGCATGGAAAAAGCTGAATGGACATTATCACCGCAGTAACAAGGGCGGTGGAGAATGGGAATTCTTCGATCTGCCGAAGCAGTGGAGCATCAATTACAAAGATCTGACCTTTCATTTGAAACCATTTACCTTCAAACATACTGGACTTTTCCCAGAGCAGGCGGTGAACTGGGACTGGTTTAGTGAGAAGATACGAAATGCAAACCGTGAGATCAAGGTGCTGAATCTGTTTGCCTATACCGGCGGTGCGACACTGGCAGCAGCGAAGGCGGGCGCTAAGGTCACACATGTCGATGCATCAAAGGGTATGGTGACATGGGGCAAGGAAAATGCGGTGGCATCCGGACTTGAAGATGCACCAATCCGCTGGCTGGTTGATGATTGTGTGAAGTTCGTGGAGCGGGAGATCCGCCGTGGCAATCATTATGACGGCATCATCATGGACCCGCCATCTTATGGCAGAGGACCAAAGGGTGAGATCTGGAAGCTGGAGGAGAAAATCCATCCATTTATCGCACTGGCAAGTCAGCTTTTGTCGGATAATCCGTTATTCTTTTTAGTGAATTCATATACAACCGGACTGGCTCCGGCGGTGCTTACTTATATGATTTCTACCGAGGTAGGAAAGAAATTCGGCGGACATGTGGAGTCGCAGGAGATTGGACTTCCGGTGAAAGAGACAGGACTGATCCTTCCTTGTGGCGCGTCAGGACGCTGGAGTGCAGAGTAGTTAGAATGTGATGTAAACAACCATTGTAACGATTCGTTGACATGTACTGTCAACATAGAGAGAAAGAAGGAAAAGACAGATTGCAGGAGACAGAGAAGACAATGGAAGAGAAAACAGAACAGGAAACGGTTCAGGAAACGACGTGTAGCGGACATGAACATGAACATGACAAACCGCGATATGGACGACAGAACAAATCTAAATCCATTTATATCACGAAGATCGCGATTGTTGTATTTACCCTGATCCTGCAGATCCTTTTCTGGGTATTTCTATATGGAATTGCCAAGAACTACATGTTTTACTGGAAAACGCTGGCGATTTTGATTTCGGCGACGGTTGTGCTATATATCGTCAATAAGCCAGAAAACCCCGCGTATAAGCTGACGTGGATTCTGCTTATGATGGTAACGCCGATCTTAGGCGGTGTGCTGTATATCGCGATTGCTGGTAACCGAACCCGTATGAAGTTTATCCGGGATGCGCAGAAGAATCATCTCGATACATTTCAGTATATGCCGAGTGATAAGAGCCGGCAGCGGGAGATCCGGAAGCTGAGTCAGAGTGCGAGTGTGCAGTCGACGTATATTTCCAAGACTGCAGGTTATCCGGTGTATAAGAATACCGCTGTGCGTTATTTCCCGCTTGGCGAGGATAATTTTGCGAAGCTTGTGGAAGAATTAAACAATGCAAATCATTTTATATTTATGGAGTATTTTATCATCAAGCAGGGCGAGATGTGGGATACGATCTTGGAAATCATGGAGCGGAAAGCAAAAGAGGGCGTGGATGTGCGTCTGATCTATGATGATTTTGGATGCTCTATGTGGATTCCTTCCCGATTCATCAAGGATATGAAGGAGAAGGGAATCAAGGTTGCAGCGTTTAACCCGATTGGTCCAGTCTTTAACTTGAGACAGAACAACCGTGACCACCGGAAGATTACGGTCATTGATGGTTATGTCGGATTTACCGGCGGTATCAATCTGGCGGATGAATATATCAACAAGAAATCACGGTTTGGACATTGGAAGGATACCGGTATCATGCTGAAGGGCGAGGCTGTCTGGAACCTGACGCTGATGTTCTTGCAGACATGGTTGATGCTGACCGGCGAGAAAGATGATTATTCGTCGTATTCACCAGAGAAATATCAGGATATGGCATTCTTCTCGGATGGATACATTCAGCCGTATGGCGACACGCCGGTGGATAATGAGATTGTCGGAGAGAATATCTATCTGAACATGATCAACAAGGCAAAGCATTATGTCTATATCACAACACCGTATCTGATTATTGATAATGAGATGGTGACAGCGTTGACACTTGCGGCAAAAAGCGGAATTGATGTGCGCATCATTACGCCGGGTATCCCGGATAAGAAGCTGGTGTATCTGGTAACCCAGTCATATTACTACCAGTTGATCGAAGCAGGAGTGCGGATCTTCCAGTATACGCCGGGCTTTATCCATGCGAAGACTGTCGTTGTGGACGATAAGGTGGCAACGGTCGGTACGATCAACTTCGATTACCGGAGTCTGTATCTGCATTTTGAGTGTGGTGTATGGATGTTTAATTGCAGCTCAATTTATGAGATCAAGGAAGATTATATGGACACACTGGCGAAGTGTGATGAAGTGACAAAGGAGAAGATCCGGGAGACGAGCCGCCTGAAATTGTTCGGACAGAGCCTGCTCCGGTTAGTAGCCCCGTTGATGTAGCTGTGAAGAAAGAAGGAACGTTATGCAGCAAAGAGGAAAAAAAGGAAATACCGACGATCTGCTTGCAGCAAGCTTCAAGGAGCTTCTGTGCAAGGCACCGATGGAGAAGATCACCATCAAGGATATCACAGACAAGGCAGGTGTGATCCGACCGACATTTTACAATCATTTTGCAGACAAATATGCACTGCTTGAATACATTGTACGGCATGATCTGCTCGAACCAATCAAGCCGCTCCTGTTAAACGATATGATACAGGAAGGTTTGACATTGCTTTTTTCAAGCATGCAGAATGAGCGTGCTTTTTATGAGCGGGCGGTGTGTATCGATGGACAGAACTCTTTTGAGAGTATTGCGCGTAGCGAAGTGTCGAAGCTTCTGTTAGAGATTATCGATCAGAAGAAACAGGGCAAAAGCCACAAATACACATGGCTTGATCGTCAGATTATTGCAGAATACTACGCGAACTCGATGTGCTATGTAGCGATTGCGTGGATTAAACGTGATTATATGATCTCGCCGAAGGATCTGTCAGAGGTTTACAAGTATCTGACAAAGTCTTCGATGATGGATGTCTTGAATGAGTTAGTATAGTCTATACATAAAATTTATGAATGTATAGCAAAATAAACACATTTAGATTTATGTATAGAAAACACAAACAAACAACTTGGATTGAATATTCAATATATTCAATCCTTTTTTTATTATAGGGGTGCAATGAAGATGAGAGAATAAAAAGAAGAAAGAAAGGTGGATGACTCGTGATTCATTTTGGTAAATGGGTAGTGAAACACAAAGTACTGATTCTGGTGATAGCAGTCCTGCTTTTGATTCCGTCAGCATTTGGATATTTTCACACTCGTGTAAACTACGACATTTTAAATTATCTTCCGGACGACATCGAGACGATGAAAGGTCAGGAGATCATGGTGGACGAATTTGGTACCGGTGCATTTTCCGTGTGCGTGGTAGAAGGTATGTCAGACAAAGACATATCTGCTATGCGTAAGGAAATGTGCAAGGTCGAGGGAGTCAAGGATGTTTTATGGTATGACTCCTTCATGGACTTGTCCGTTCCGATCGATTTACTTCCGGACAGCATCAAGGATGTATTTGTAAATAAGGATGCAGATTCGACAATCATGTTTGTCTTGTATCCGAATTCCATTTCTGCAGATGAGACAATGGAAGCGATCGAAAGCCTGCGTAAGGTTATGAACAAGCAGTGCTTCCTCTCAGGTATGTCTGCAGTCGTTACAGATACGAAGAACCTCTCCAACAAAGAAACACCGATCTATGTATTGATCGCGGTTATTCTTTCGACGATCGTTCTGGCGCTTGCGATGGATTCCGCTATCATCCCGGTTTTCTTCCTGTTGAGTATAGGTATGGCGATTGTTTATAACTTAGGTACGAACGTGATCAAGGGAGAAATCTCCTACGTGACACAGGCACTGGCGGCGGTTTTGCAGTTAGGCGTTACGATGGATTACTCGATCTTCCTGTGGCACAGCTACGAAGAGAAGCAGCAGGTATATCCGGGTGATAAGAACCGTGCGATGGCACATGCAATTTCCAACACGATTTCATCTGTTGTTGGTAGTTCCATCACAACCGTAGCCGGATTTATCGCACTTTGCTTCATGAGCTTCACACTTGGTATGGATCTTGGTGTGGTTATGGCAAAGGGTGTTGTATTTGGAGTTATCTGTTGTGTAACCGTATTGCCATCTATGGTTTTGATTTTCGACAAGGCAATCGAGAAGACAAAGCATAAGGTTATTTTGCCGGATCTCTCCAGAATATCGAAATGGGTAGTAAATCATTTCTACATATTTATTATCCTGTTCTTTATCCTGATTGGCCCAGCCATTTATGGATATACACATAATACCGTATATTATGATCTGGCAGGTACACTGCCGAAGAGCTTGGAGAGTATCACAGCGAACGACAAGCTGGAAGAACAGTATCACATGGGTGCAACTCACATGGTACTTTTAAATAAGGATACTTCAAGCAAAGATGTTGTGAAGATGACAAAAGAGATGGAACAGGTCGACGGTGTCAATGCGGTACTGAGTCTGGACAGCGTGATCGGAACGACGATTCCAAAGTCTATGCTTCCAAGTGATATCGTAGATGTATTTGAGAGTGGCGACTATAAGATGATGTTGATCATGTCCGAATATGCAGTTGCTTCGGATGAGGTCAATGCACAGTGTGATACATTAAAGAAGATTGTAAAGGAATATGATGAGACTGGTATGCTGATCGGTGAAGCACCTTGTACAAAGGATCTGATTGATATTACCGATGAGGATTTCAAGATGGTTAGTGCGGTATCCATCGGCGTGATCTTCATTATTATCGCAATCGTATTCAAGTCTATTACGCTTCCAATTATATTGGTATCCGTCATTGAGTTTGCGATTTTCATCAACATGGGTATTCCAACGTATACCAAGACGACACTTCCGTTTATCGCGTCAATCGTAATCGGAACGATACAGCTTGGTGCGACCGTTGACTATGCGATCCTGATGACGAACAAATATAAACGTGCGAGATATCATGGCGCAGAGAAGAAGGAAGCAGTGATCGAGGCAATGCAGGGTTCTGTACAGTCAATCGTTGTCAGTGCGTTGAGCTTCTTTGCAGCGACATTCGGTGTTGGCCTTTATTCAAATATTGATATGATCAGCTCTCTGTGTACATTGATGGCACGCGGTGCGTTAATCAGTATGGTAGTTGTTATTCTGTTGCTGCCAACGATGTTTATGATCTTCGATAAGGTCATCATTCATACAAGCGCAGGCTTCCGAAACAAAGAAAAACAGATCGAACAGTAATCAGGTTGGAAAGCATTTCGAAAGGAGAATACGTTATGAAGCGTTTAAATAAGAAAGAATGGAAGAAAACGACAAAGTATATCGCAGGTTCTGCCGGAGCTGTTTCACTGGCAGTGGCTTCCTGCGTAGCCGGAATCACAGGCAGTACAGATGTGACAAAGTATGACAAGGAATACCTTGCCGGAGATGATAAGGCAAGCGATACCGACGCAACGACAGTCATGAATACGGATGAGCTGGCAGATACGCTCGCTGAAAATGTAAATATGACAGAGAAGGATGTCGACAAGGACGAGACCGTTTATGTATTTGCTAAGGCAAATGGCGATGTCGATAACATCTTAGTCAATGAGACATTGAAGAACCGTGACAAGAGCGACAAGATTGAAGATACAACCGATCTGAAGGATATCGTAAATGTCAAGGGCGACGAGACATTTACACAGAACGGCAACAAGATCACATGGGATGCTGCCGGAAATGAGATCAGCTATCAGGGAACAACGGATAAGGAGCTTCCGGTCTCTGTGAAGGCAACTTATTATCTGGATGGAAATGAAATTTCTCCAGAAGACCTGGCAGGTAAGAGTGGTAAGGTAAAGATTCGTCTGGATTATACAAGCAACGAAACAGTAACGAAGGAAGTAAATGGCAAGGACGAGGATATCTCCGTACCATTCGTTGCAGTATCCGGCATGGTGCTTGGCGACAACTTCAAGAATATTCAGGTTACAAATGGTAAATACCTCGCACAGGGTGAGAGCAATATCGTTGTCGGTTATGCAATTCCTGGACTGGATGATGGCGTAAAGGATGCAGCCGCAGATCTGGATACAGAGATTCCGGAATATGTAGAGGTGAGTGCAGATGTGACAGACTTCTCACTGGATATGACAGTGACACTGCTTGTCAATGGCTCTGAGATGAATTTCTCCGGCGGCGTGGATCTGACAGACCTCGATAAGCTGACAGACAGCCTGAGCAGTGCTGGTGATCAGTTAGCAGATGGTTCTGGTGAGCTTTCCGATGGAGCAACACAGGTATCCGATGGCGCAGGTACATTGGCAGATAAGATGGGTGATCTGACATCCGGTGCCGGAAGCCTGAAGGCAGGTATGGAAAGCCTGTCAAGTTCCTCTGGAGATCTTTCAAATGGCGTCAGCGTAATCAACCAGAGTGCACAGGCAATCGCAGCAGGTGTCAATACACTGGATACAGCCGTTAACACAAAGATGACAGAAGAAGAGCAGGCTGCTGTCGCAAAGCAGGCAGCTTCACAGGTTTCTGCAAGCGTGGAAGCACAGTTCGCAGCAGGAACGGACACATACAATTATATTTATAATTCAGCAGTAAACAATTACACAACAAGTATGAGTAATGCAACGGATCAGATTGCGCAGGCATACATTAATTCTGACGCATATACAGCATTTTATAATGCAGCACTTTCATCCAAGGCGATGGAATATGCTACGGAGAATGCTCCAAAATTGATGCAGGCATATAATCTGGATTATCAGACGGCGTTTAATCAGGCATATAATGGTGCGCTTCAGAATGCAGAACTGCAAGCAGGAGTTGCTGCAAGTGTACAGGGCGCATTCAAGCAGATGGCGCAGCAAACAACCACATCTCTTGCAGAAGGCGGCAAGGCAGCCATCGGTCAGTCCGTTGTAGATGCATGTAAGTCAGCAGCCACACAGGCAGCTTCTCAGGCAGCCGGTCAGGCAGCCGTACAGGGCGCTGAGACAGCAAAGGCAACGATTGCTTCCCAGATCGAAGCAACACAGGCAAATGGTTACAGCTTAGTAAGCGGCGCAAATGCACTGGCACAGGGAACATCAACTCTGGCAGGCTCGATACCAGCATTGAAGAATGGTATCAGCCAGTTGGTAAGTGGCGCAAATGCATTGGCAAGTGGTGCCGGACAGTTGAAGGATGGTGCTGTGACACTGGCAGATGGCGCATCACAGGTAGCAGATGGCGCAGGTACCTTGAATGAGAGCCTTGTAACTTTGAACAATGAGGCAATCAAGAAGATGATCAGCGCATACAACGGCGATGTGAAGGATTCTGTTGAGAGACTGCAGGCAGCAATGGAAGCAGCAACCGAGTATGACAGCTTCGGTGGAAAGTCAGACAACACAGCCGGTGTGACAAAATTCATTATCAAGACAGCAGCTATAGCTGCTGAGTAATATACATTGGTTTCAACAACCAATTCTTCTCCCCCGCAAAACGCGTCGGCACAAGCCGGCGCGTTTTCTTGTATTTAAAGAAAAATACAGTTGAAACATGTAGAGTGGTCGGATATAATAAAGCCATATATGGGAAAAAGAGGCTTGCTATGGAGAAAATAAAAGAACAGATCGAGCGGCTGCTTCCGCAGATGACGCGGATCATCGTGAGTAACCGGCTGGATAAGACATATCAATATCGAAAAGTGGAAGTCACATGGACGACTGTGCGTGGGAAAGAACTTTGCCAGATTGCGGCGTACACGGAAAAGCAGGTCTTTCAGGAAAATGTTGATGTAGAGGAACTTGCAGACAAGCTGCTTGTGCATTTCCCGGAGCATCTGTGCCAGATGAATATATTCACAGAAGAAAAAGAATATAGTTTTAAGATGACGAAGAAAGGCAAACTGCTGACGAACGCAACCAGACTTCCGGCAAAACAGTCGGGAACATCAAAACTGGCGAAGACAAGCGGCAGCGATGTAGCGGACCTGGCAGATAAGATGAACAGCCGCCGGGGCGAACACAACCGGAAGAAGAATTATATTTTACAGGAGGGCATGACAGTTCCGCCACTTGTGGATATGGGGATATTCACGAAAGAGGGAAAGGTTGTCCGTTCCATGTATGACAAGTACAAACAGATCAATCGCTTCGTGGAGCTTGTTGATGATGTGCTGAAAAATGAAACAAAGGATGAAATCTATATTCTTGATTTCGGATGCGGCAAATCCTATCTCACCTTTGTCCTCTATTATTATATAGTAGAAATCCGAAAGAAAAAGGCGGAAATCATCGGACTGGATCTGAAAGCGGATGTGATAAAACACTGCAATGAGACGGCGGAGAAGTACGGCTATGACCATCTGCATTTTGAACTTGGAGATATCAACGGCTATAAGACGAAAATGCCGGTTGACATGGTTGTGACATTGCATGCGTGCGATACGGCGACTGATTATGCGTTGTTCAACGCTGTACAGTGGAATGCAAAATATATTTTATCTGTGCCGTGCTGCCAGCATGAAGTAAACGGACAGATCGAAAGCGAATTGCTGGCACCGATGATGGAATATGGCATCATCAAAGAACGTATGGCGGCACTTGCGACGGATGCGATACGTGCCAATATGCTAACGTACCGTGGGTACAAGACACAGATTCTGGAGTTTGTGGATTTTGCACATTCACCGAAGAATCTGTTGATACGTGCTGTAAAATCTGCAATCCCGAAAGAAAAACGGGAGCGCAGTTTACAGGAAGTTGAACGCATGTGCGAGGAGATGCACATCGTTCCTTCTATATATAATCTACTAAAGTAAAAGAGAGGGAAGAGGAGGAAAAATTATGAAACCAAAGAAAGAGAACAAAAAAGGCGGTGCAATCGTCAGCCTGATCGTCGGAATTATTTTCGTGCTGCTGGCAATCATGTGCTTCATCGGGGACATGGATTATCTGCTTGGAGGCAAAGCAAAAGATTTGAATGAGATTGCAGCCAATGTCCGCCCGCAGAAGGACGATCACGTAAGAACAGACAGTTACCTTGTACTTGGTAACTTCGCAGAGACAAAGCATTACATCAATGGCATTATCCCGGCAGGCAAGGAACAGCATTACGCGATCGTACTTGGTGATGATAACATGGATGATATTACGGATGCGAAGATTATCGTACTTACCGTGAAGAACAAGAAAACGATTAAGAAGTTAGACGAGCTTGCAAATGATGATAATGCAAACTTCAGCGATGCAATTGCAATCGAAGGACAGATTCGTACACTGGATCCGGAAATCGAAGGCTATTACAGAGATGCACTGGCGTCATCCGGCATTGCAGATTACTGCGATTATTATACGGTTGCAGTCGATGCTACGCAGACAAGATTTTTTGGCTGGATGATCGTGCTTGGCGCTCTGGCAATCGGCGTGCTCTGTATAATTGCATTCGCAAAGATTAACAAACAGATTAAGAATGAGAAGAATCTTGCTTATACAAATGCAACACCGGCGATGGGACAGCCGGGCAATCCGTATGTGAATCCGGTAACCGGACAGCCATATGATGCAGGTGTGGTAAATCCAGTCACTGGACAGGCATATAACCAGACACCGGATGCAGGATATGGACAGGCACCAAATCAGACTTACAACCAGACACCGGATGGTGCACCAAGTGTTCCATATACACCGGGACAGAATACAGACAACAATCCGTATTCATAACAGACATTATTATAGAAGAAACACACAAAAATATCAAAAAGATACGGAATCTGGCAGACAATACCAGCGTATCGAAAAAAATACAAAAAAATAAAAAAAACTCTTGCATTTACAGGTGGTATTGAGTATAATAACCCTTGCTGTGACATTGATAGCGTAGAAGCGAAGGTTGCTATGCATGACATAGGTTTTTCGTGGAGCGAATGTCAATTAACGATAACTGGCGACAAGTCACTGTACTCAATAACCATCTGGCAATGCCAGAGATGACGTGTGAAGATATCTGAAACACCTTGGTGTGAGATAAGATAAGAAACACACGGGAAAGTTGTACAGTCACCACTTGTCGTACTACAAAAAGTGCGAAAAGGAGGCGGCTTTTTTTATGGCAAGTCAAGTAATGAGAATCACATTGAAGGCGTACGATCACAAGTTAATCGATCAGGCTGCAAAGCAGATCATCGAGACGATCAAGAGTACAGGAGCAAAGGTTTCAGGTCCTGTTCCAATGCCTACAAAGGTTGAGAAGATCACAATCCTCAGAGCTGTTCATAAGTATAAGGATTCCAGAGAACAGTTCGAGCAGAGAACTCACAAGAGACTCATTGATGTACTTACACCATCACAGAAGACAATCGATGCTCTTCAGAAGCTTGATGTTTCAGCTGGTGTATATGTTAATGTAAAGATGAAGTAATTCATCAATCAAAATGTTTATTGCAGTACCTAATTACGCGAAAGCGAATTTAGAATGATTGCTCCGGCAATCCGCTGTGAATTAAAATTAGGAGGAAAAATTTCATGAAGAAGGCTATTTTAGCAACAAAAGTCGGAATGACTCAAATCTTCAACGAAGACGGTGTTTTAACACCAGTAACAGTTTTACAGGCTGGACCATGTGTTGTAACTCAGGTAAAAACAGTTGATAACGACGGTTACGATGCAGTACAGGTTGGTTTCGGCGAAAAGAAAGAAAGAGTAACAACAAAGGATGTTTCTGGAAAGAAAGTAATCAGAAACCCACATGGCGCTGGTAAGGCAGAGGTTGGCCACTTCAAGAAGGCTGGCACAACACCTAAGAAGTTCGTTCGTGAGTTCAGACTTGAGAACGTAGCTGATTACAACGCAGGTGATGAGATCAAGGCTGATATCTTTGCAGAGGGTGACAAGATTGATGTTACTGCAAAGTCAAAGGGTAAGGGATACGCAGGCGGTATCAAGAGATTCGGTATGAAGTCTGGTCCTTCCGCTCATGGTTCTAAGTATCATCGTCATGCAGGTTCCAACGGTTCTGCAACTACACCAGGTAGAGTATTCAAGGGTAAGAAGATGCCTGGACATATGGGTAATGTAAGAGTTACAGTACAGAACCTTGAGATTGTTAAGATAGATGTAGAGAACAACGTAATTTTGGTGAAGGGTGCCGTACCTGGACCAAAGAAATCATTAGTAATGATTAAGGAAACAGTAAAGACTGGCAAATAAGCCGGGCTTTCAGGAAGGAGGATCATTAGATGGCAACAGTAGCAGTTTATAACATCGAAGGTAAAGAAGTAGATAAGCTTGAGCTTAACGACAACGTATTCGGTGTTGAGATAAATGAGCATTTAGTACATCTGGCAGTTGTAAGCCAGTTAGCAAACGGTCGTCAGGGTACACAGAGCGCAAAGACACGTTCTGAAGTATCTGGTGGCGGAAGAAAGCCTTGGAGACAGAAGGGAACAGGTCATGCAAGACAGGGTTCTACAAGATCTCCACAGTGGACAGGCGGTGGTGTTGTATTTGCACCAAAGCCAAGAGATTACTCTATGAAGATGAACAAGAGAGAGAAGCAGATCGCTATCAAGTCTGCACTCACATCAAAGGTTCAGGATTCTAAGCTTATCGTAGTTGATGAGTTCAAGCTTGATGAGATCAAGACATCTAAGTTTGCTCAGATCCTTGACAACTTAAAAGCACCTAAGGCTTTGGTTGTAACAAAGGATAAGGATGAGAAGGTTGTTCTTTCAGCTAGAAACATCCCAACAGTTAAGACAACTATGACAAACTCAATCAACGTATATGACATTCTTAAGTATGATTCACTCGTAATCACAAAGGATGCAGTAGCAGCAATCGAGGAGGTGTATGCATAATGGCAGATATCAAATATTATGACGTTATCCTTAAGCCGGTTCTTACAGAGAAGAGTATGAACGCTATGGCTGAGAAGAAGTACACTTTCCTTGTTCATCCAGAAGCTACCAAGGCTCAGGTTAAGGAAGCTGTAGAGAAGATGTTCGAGGGAGCAAAGGTTGCTAAGGTCAACACATTGAATCAGGATGGTAAGACTAAGAGACGTGGTATGACTTACGGCAAGACAGCAAAGACTAAGAAGGCAATCGTTCAGCTTACAGCTGAGAGCGCAGATATCGAATTGTTCGAAGGTCTTTAAGATTAAAAGCTATGTGCAATAAAAGCACGATAATAAATTGAGATTCGAAAGGAGAACTAAAATGGGAATTAAGACATATAACCCATATACACCTTCCAGAAGGAATATGACAGGTCTTGATTTCGTGGAGATCACAAAGAGCACTCCAGAGAAATCACTTCTTGCAAAGAAGGATAAGACTGCAGGACGTAACAATCAGGGTAAGATTACAGTAAGACATCACGGCGGCGGAAACAGACAGAAGTACAGAATGATCGACTTCAAGAGAAGAAAAGATGATATCCCTGCTAAGGTAGCTGCAATCGAGTACGATCCAAATAGAACAGCAAACATCGCACTGCTTCACTATGCAGACGGTGAGAAGGCATATATCATTGCTCCAGTTGGACTTAAGGTTGGCGACGAGCTTATGAATGGTGCAAATGCAGAAATCAAGATTGGTAACTGCTTACCACTTGAGAACATCCCAGTTGGTACTGAGATTCACAACATTGAGCTTTATCCTGGAAAGGGCGCACAGTTTGTACGTTCCGCAGGTAACTCCGCTCAGCTCATGGCAAAGGAAGGCAAGTATGCAACACTCAGACTTCCATCCGGCGAAATGAGAATGGTTCCTATCGTTTGCCGTGCAACAATCGGTCAGGTTGGTAATATCGAGCACGGACTTGTTAACATCGGTAAAGCAGGACGTAAGCGTCACATGGGTGTCCGCCCAACAGTACGTGGTTCTGTTATGAACCCGAACGATCACCCACATGGTGGTGGTGAAGGTAGAGCACCGATCGGTCGTTCTGGCCCATCTACTCCTTGGGGTAAGCCGGCACTGGGACTTAAGACCAGAAAGAAGAACAAGCAGTCTAACAAGTACATTGTAAGAACAAGAGACGGTAAGAACGTTAAGTAAGGAGGTAAGTTATGGCTCGTTCATTAAAGAAAGGACCATTTGCAGATGGTTATTTGTTAAAGAAGATAGATGCTATGAACGCTGACAACAAGAAGGACGTCATTAAGACATGGTCACGTCGTTCAACAATCTTCCCATCATTCGTTGGTCATACAATCGCTGTATATGATGGAAGAAAGCATGTGCCTGTATATGTAACTGAGGATATGGTTGGCCATAAGCTCGGTGAGTTCGTTGCAACAAGAACATACAGAGGACATGGCAAGGATGAGAAGAAGGGTAAGAAGAGATAAGTCGAAAGGAGGACACATTCATGGCAAAAGGACATAGATCCCAGATTAAGAGACTCAGAAATGAGAATAAGGATACAAGACCTAAGGCTACTGTTTCATACGCTAGAGTATCAGTAACAAAGGCATGTTTCGTATTAGATGCGATCAGAGGCAAGGATGTAACTTCAGCACTTGGTATTCTTGCTTACAACAATCGTTATGCATCAAAGGTAATTGAGAAGTTATTGAAGTCCGCTATTGCGAATGCAGAGAACAACAACGGTATGAAGGTAGAAGACCTTTACATCGCTGAGTGTTATGCAAACAAAGGACCAACAATGAAGAGAATTCAGCCGAGAGCACAGGGTAGAGCTTACAGAATCGAGAAGAGAACAAGCCACATCACTGTTGTGCTGGATGCAAGATAGGAGGTAAGCAATGGGACAGAAAGTTAATCCACATGGTTTAAGAGTCGGAATCATCAAGGATTGGGATTCAAAGTGGTATGCTGATACCAAGGACGGAGAATTCTCAGATAACCTTGTTGAGGACTATAAGATTCGTGAGTTTTTAAAGAAAGAGCTTTATTCAGCAAACATCTCTAAGATCGAGATCGAGAGAACAGCTGATAAGGTAAGAGTAAACTTATATACAGCTAAGCCTGGTGTAGTAATCGGAAAGGGCGGCGCTGGAATCAACGAGATCAAGGCTAAGCTTCAGAAGCTTACTTCTAAGAAGCTTTTCATCGACATCAAGGAGATTAAGAAGCCGGATCTTGATGCACAGTTAGTAGCAGAGAACATTGCACAGCAGCTTGAGAACCGTATCTCATTCAGACGTGCTATGAAGTCTTGCATGAGCAGAACAATGAAGATGGGCGCACTTGGTATCAAGGCTTGCTGTTCAGGACGTCTTGGCGGTGCAGATATGGCTAGAACAGAGTTCTATACAGAGGGTAAGATTCCTCTTCAGACTCTTCGTGCTAACATCGATTATGGTTTTGCTGAGGCAAACACAACTTATGGTAAAGTTGGTGTTAAGGTATGGGTTTACCACGGTGAAGTACTTCCTACTAAAGGAAACAAGGAAGGGAGCGATAAATAATGTTAATGCCTAAGAGAGTAAAGCGTCGTAAGCAGTTCAGAGGCACTATGGCTGGTAAGGCGCTTCGTGGAAATAAGATTACAAACGGTGAATATGGTATCGTAGCTCTTGAGCCTGCTTGGATCAAATCCAACCAGATCGAGGCTGCCCGTATCGCTATGACAAGATATGTAAAGCGTAATGGTAAAGTCTGGATCAAGATTTTCCCAGATAAGCCGGTAACAGCAAAGCCTGCTGAAACTCGTATGGGTTCTGGTAAGGGTGCTCTGGAGTACTGGGTAGCAGTTGTTAAGCCAGGCAGAGTTATGTTTGAGATCGCTGGTGTGCCAGAAGAGACAGCAAAGGAAGCCCTTCGTCTCGCTACACACAAGCTGCCTGTAAAGTGTAAGATCGTATCAAAAGCAGATTTAGACAAGGAGGTTAATGGCGGTGAAGCTTAAGGATTATAAGAACGAATTAAACGCAAAGTCTCTGGAAGAGTTGCAGAGCGAGTTAGTAGCTGCTAAGAAGGAATTATTCAACTTGAGATTCCAGAACGCCACTAACCAGCTTGAGAATACAAGCAGAATTAAGGTTGTTCGTAAGAACATTGCCAGAATTCAGACAGTGATCGCTCAGAAGGCGAACGCATAATTATCGTAAAAGGAGGAACATATTGTGGACAGAAATCTGAGAAAAACACGTGTAGGTTTAGTTACAAGTGATAAGATGGACAAGACAATCGTTGTGTCAATCGTTGATAATGTAAAGCATCCTCTTTACGGTAAGATTGTAAAGAGAACTTACAAGCTCAAGGCACATGATGAGAATAATGAGTGTAAAGTTGGCGATAGAGTAAGAGTAATGGAGACAAGACCTTTGTCAAAGGATAAGAGATGGAGACTTGTCGAGATTATCGAGAAGGCTAAGTAAGGAGGCGCAGACAAAATGGTACAGCAGGAAACAAGACTTAGAGTTGCTGATAACACAGGTGCTAAGGAAATCCTCTGCATTCGTGTATTAGGCGGTTCTACAAGAAGATATGCAAATATCGGTGATGTCATCGTTGCCTCAGTTAAAGACGCAACACCAGGCGGAGTTGTAAAAAAAGGTGATGTTGTGAAAGCCGTAGTTGTACGTTCTAAGAAGGGTGCTCGTCGTAAGGACGGTTCCTACATCAAGTTTGATGAGAACGCAGCAGTTATTATTAAGGATGACGGTAATCCAAGAGGAACACGTATTTTTGGACCTGTCGCTAGAGAATTGAGAGACAAGAAGTTCATGAAGATCGTGTCTCTTGCACCAGAAGTATTATAGGAGGTAGCGACGATGGCAACTATGAAGATTAAAAAAGACGATATGGTTCAGGTCATTGCCGGTAAGGATAAGGGCAAAGAAGGTAAGGTATTATCTGTTGATGCTAAGAACAACAAGGTTCTTGTTGAGGGCGTAAACATCGTTCACAAGCACAGCAAGCCAAGCATGCAGAACCAGCAGGGCGGAATCATTGATAAGGAAGCTCCTATCGACCTTTCAAACGTTATGTATCTCTACAAGGGTAAGCCAGTTCGCGTTGGCTTCCAGGGTGAGAAGAAGGATAAGGTCAGAGTAGCCAAGATCGATGGCAAGACAGAAGTTATCGATTAATATAGGGAAGGAGGCAGAAGATTTTGAGCAGACTTAAAGATTTATATAGCAACGAAATTAAAGATGCTATGGTTAAGAAGTTTGGATATAAGAATGTAATGCAGATTCCAAAGCTTGATAAGATCGTTATCAACATGGGCGTTGGAGAAGCAAAGGAAAACGCAAAGGTTTTAGATACTGCAATCAAGGATCTTGAGACAATCACAGGTCAGAAGGCAGTTGTAACACGTGCTAAGAAGTCCGTAGCGAACTTCAAGTTAAGAGAAGGTATGCCAATCGGATGTAAGGTAACACTTCGTGGTGAGAAGATGTATGAGTTTACAGACAGACTTGTAAACCTTGCACTTCCACGAGTACGTGACTTTAGAGGTGTAAATCCGGATGCTTTTGATGGTAGAGGTAACTACGCATTAGGTATCAAGGAGCAGCTTATTTTCCCTGAAATCGAGTACGATAAGGTTGATAAGGTAAGAGGTATGGATATCATCTTCGTTACCACGGCTGAGACAGATGAGGAAGCTCGTGAGTTATTGACTTTGTTCGGTATGCCATTTAAGAAGTAGGAGGAAATGAACTATGGCTAAAACATCTATGAAGGTTAAGCAGCAGCGTCCTCAGAAGTTTTCTACCAGAGAGTACACTCGTTGCAAGATTTGTGGTCGTCCACATTCAGTTTTGAGAAAATATGGAATTTGTAGAGTATGTTTCCGTGAGTTAGCATACAAGGGACAGATACCAGGCGTTAAGAAGTCAAGCTGGTAAGAGTGAAGAAGAATAAGGAGGAAACAAAGCTATGTCAATGAGCGATCCAATTGCAGATATGCTTACAAGAATCCGTAACGCAAATACTGCAAAACATGATACAGTAGATATACCTGCTTCTAAGATGAAGCTGGCGATTGCAGACATTCTCCTCAAGGAAGGTTATGTCAAGGCAGTTGACGTTGTTGAGGAAGGAAACTTCAAGACAATCAAGATTACACTTAAGTATGGTGCAAACAAGAACGAGAAGATCCTTACAGGTCTTAAGAGAATCTCTAAGCCTGGTCTTCGTGTATATGCATCAAAGGATGAGCTTCCAAAGGTACTCGGTGGCCTCGGTACAGCAATCATCTCTACAAATAAGGGTGTATTAACAGATAAGGAAGCTAGAAAAGAAAATGTTGGTGGAGAAGTACTGGCTTTCGTATGGTAAGTCGGGATTTTCCACAAGAGAATAATTAAGGAGGACAAGGCGAAATGTCACGAATCGGAAGAATGCCTATCGCTATTCCGGCAGGCGTAACTGTTGAGATAGCAGAAAATAATAAGGTGACTGTAAAGGGACCAAAGGGAACTCTTGAGAGAGTACTTCCAGCAGAGATGGAGATCAAGCAGGAAGGCGAAGAGATCCTCGTAAACAGACCAAACGACTTGAAGAAGATGCGTTCACTTCATGGTCTTACAAGAACTCTCATTCACAACATGGTAATCGGTGTAACTGAGGGTTATACAAAGGTTTTGGAAGTTAATGGTGTTGGTTACAGAGCAGCTAAGCAGGGTAACAAGCTGAACCTTGCACTTGGTTACTCACATCCAGTTGAGATGGTTGATCCAGATGGAATCACAACAACTGTTGATGGTAACAAGATCACTGTTAGCGGTATCGACAAGGAAAAGGTTGGCCAGTATGCTGCCGAAATCCGTGAGAAGAGAGCCCCAGAACCATATAAGGGCAAGGGTATCAAGTACGTTGATGAAGTTATCAGACGTAAAGTTGGTAAGACTGGTAAGAAATAATAAGGGAGTGAAAAGATATGATTAAAAAGGAATCAAGAAGTGCTATTCGTATTAAGAAGCATTTAAGAGTTCGTAACCGTTTTAGCGGCACTGCTGAAAGACCAAGACTTGCTGTATTCAGAAGTAATAATCATATGTACGCTCAGATTATTGACGATACAGTTGGTAACACTTTAGTGTCAGCTTCAACAGTTCAGAAGGACGTAAAGGATCAGTTAGAGAAGACAAATGATGTAGCAGCAGCTGCTTATCTTGGCAAGGTAATTGCACAGAAGGCACTTGACGCAGGCATCAAGGAAGTAGTCTTTGACAGAGGCGGTTTTATATATCAGGGTAAGATTCAGGCTTTAGCAGATGCTGCTAGAGAAGCTGGTCTTGAATTCTAATAGGGAGGAGAACAACACATGAAACGTGAAATTATCGATGCTTCTAATTTAGAATTGGAAGATAGCGTAGTAAACATTAAGCGTGTCACCAAGGTTGTAAAAGGTGGACGTAACATGAGATTTGCTGCTCTTGTAGTTGTCGGAGATAAGAACGGACACGTAGGTGCCGGCTTAGGTAAGGCAGCTGAGGTCCCTGAGGCAATCCGCAAGGCAAAAGAGGATGCAATCAAGAAACTTGTAAAAGTTGATATCAATGAGAATGGAAGTATTCCATATGATTATACAGGTAAGTTCGGCAGCGCAAGCGTTCTGCTGAAGTCTTCACCAGAAGGTACTGGTATCATCGCTGGTGGTCCTGCTCGTAAGGTATTGGAGCTTGCAGGATACAAGAACATCCGTACAAAGTCTCTCGGCTCTAACAACAAGCAGAATGTTGTTCTTGCTACAATCGAGGGTCTTAAGGCAATTAAGTCCCCAGAAGAGATTGCAAAACTCCGTGGTAAGTCTTTAGACGAGATTCTTAACTAAGGAGGTAATTTGAGATGGCAGATAAGGTAAAAGTAACATTAGTAAAGTCACCAATTGGTGCAATTCCTAAGCATAGAGCAACTGTGAAAGCACTTGGTCTTACAAAGATGCATAAGACTGTTGAACTTCCAAACAATGATGCTACAATGGGAATGGTACAGCAGGTTCGTCACTTAGTAAAAGTAGAAGAAGCTTAATTTTGTTAGAAGGAGGAACAGTCATGAATTTATCAAGTTTAAAGCCAGCTGAAGGCGCTGTATCAAGCGATAGCTTCAGAAGAGGCCGTGGACATGGTTCAGGAAATGGTAAGACTGCCGGTAAGGGCCACAAGGGTCAGAAGGCTCGTTCTGGAGCTCCAAGACCAGGCTTTGAAGGTGGACAGATGCCACTTTACAGAAGAATCCCTAAGAGAGGATTCACAAGCAGAAATCATAAGGAAATCGTTGCAATCAACCTTTCAGTTCTCGAGAGATTTGAAGATGGCGCAGAAGTATCTGTAGCTTCATTGATCGAGGCAGGTGTTGTAAAGAACCCTAGAGATGGTGTTAAGATTTTAGGAAATGGAGAGTTGACTAAAAAGCTTACTGTTAAGGCGAATGCATTCAGTAAGGCCGCTGCAGAGAAGATCGAAGCTCTTGGTGGAAAAGCAGAGGTGATTTAGTATGTTCAAAACCTTACGTGACGCTTTTAAGGTCAAAGAGATCCGTATGGGATTACTCTTTACATTCTTTGTCCTGATAGTCATCCGTTTTGGTTCGTTGATCCCGGTACCGGGACTGAATACAGTCGCAATCAAGGAATATTTGGAGAGCGCGCTCGGTGATGCAAACAGCTTCCTGAGCTCGTTCACCGGTGGTTCCTTCACACAGATGTCTATTTTTGCATTGAATGTAACACCATATATTACTTCTTCCATTATCATCCAGCTTCTTACTATTGCGATTCCAGCATTGGAGGAGATGCAGAAGGATGGTGAGGACGGAAGAAAGAAGATTACAGCTATCACAAGATATGTAACAATCTTTTTAGCAGTAATCGAGAGTCTCGGACTTGTCATTGGTTTCGACCGTGGACATTATATGACAGTAACCGGACCACTTGGATATCTGCTTGTTATCATTACATTGACAACAGGTAGTGCCTTTGTTATGTGGCTTGGTGAGCGTGTGACGGAAAAAGGTGTTGGCAACGGTATTTCTATTATCCTGTTGATAAACATCGTATCCAGAATGCCAAGTGATTTTTCGGACTTATATACAAAGTTCATGAAGGGTCAGGATATTGTAGATCAGGTAATCGCAGGTGCGATTATTCTGGCGGTTATACTTGTAACAACAATTTTGGTTGTTTTGTTACAGGGCGGAGTCAGAAAGATTCCGGTACAGCATGCACAGAAGGTACAGGGAAGAAGAATGATGGGCGGACAGCAGAGTCATATTCCTCTGAAGGTCAACACATCAAGCGTTATCCCGGTTATCTTCGCTTCTTCCATTCTTTCCGTACCAATGGTTGTTGTGAATTTGTTTAATATCAACACCAGCGGTGTATGGGCAAAGATTTTAAGAGGTATGAATTCGAATTACTGGTTTAACCCTGCATATCCATGGGCAAGTGTAGGTCTGATTATATACATCCTGTTGGTTGTATTCTTCGCATATTTCTATACATCGGTAACATTTAACCCGATGGAAGTAGCGAACAACTTAAAGAAGAGCGGTGGATTTATTCCAGGTATCCGTCCTGGTAAGCCGACACAGGATTACTTAAATAAAATACTGAATTACATCGTATTTATCGGTGCGGTTGGTCTGTTGATCGTTGCGGTCATCCCAATCTTCTTCAACGGAATGTTTGGTGCGGACGTATCGTTCGGCGGAACCTCACTCATCATTATCGTAGGTGTAGTTCTTGAGACGATTGATCAGATCGAGTCTAAGATGATTGTACGAAATTATTCAGGATTCTTGAATGATTAATGTCAATAAAAGGAAGCAGGAGTGTATCCTATGGGTACATTCCTATTCCTAGTTATAGGGAAATAAATTTTGCGGAAACAAAAAGCATAGAAAAGAAAAGTATGGAGGGACAATAATTTGAAGATTATTATGTTAGGCGCACCTGGTGCAGGTAAGGGAACGCAGGCAAAGATGTTAGCTGAGAAGTACGGAATTCCACACATTTCGACTGGAGATATCTTCCGTGCCAATATCAAGAACGGTACAGAGCTTGGCGCAAAGGCAAAGGAATACATGGACAAGGGATTACTTGTTCCAGATGAGCTGGTTGTAGACCTGATCATGGATCGTTTCAAGGCAGATGACTGCAAGAACGGTTACATCCTTGACGGATTCCCAAGAACCATTCCGCAGGCAGAGGCACTTGACGCTGCTCTTGCTGCAAATGGCGAGAAGATCGACTATGCAGTCAACGTGGAAGTCCCAGATGAAAACATTGTAAATAGAATGTCCGGCAGACGCGCATGTGTAGGATGTGGTGCAACCTATCATATCGTATACAACCCAACTAAGGTTGAGGGTAAGTGCGATACTTGTGGTGCAGACCTGATCCTTCGTGACGACGACAAGCCGGAGACAGTCCTGAACCGTTTGAAGGTTTACCATGAGCAGACACAGCCACTGATCGACTTCTATACAAAGAAGGGCGTCATCGCAGAGGTAGACGGAACAAAGGATATGAAGGACGTATTTGATGCGATTGTAGCTATTTTAGGTTAATATCTGTATCGGAGTTCAAAATGGCGATCATAATCAAAACAGAACATGAGATAGAGCTTATGCGTAAGGCGGGAGAGATTCTCGCCAAAACGCATGAGGAATTGAAGAAAATTATAAAACCGGGCATATCCACATATGAGATAGACAAGTGCGGTGAGGATTTTATCCGAAGCTGCGGATGCGAACCATCGTTCCTGAATTATCAGGGCTATCCGGCGTCCATCTGTGTCTCAGTCAATGATGAGGTTGTACACGGCATACCGTCTAAAGAACGGATTTTGCAGGAAGGCGATATCGTAAGCCTCGATGCCGGAGTTATATACAAAGGATATCACTCGGATGCTGCAAGAACGTATGGTGTCGGAACGATCGATTCCGAATCGGTGCAATTGATCGAGGTAACGAAGCAAAGCTTTTTTGAAGGGCTTGCACAGTGCCGGGCGGGCAATCATATAAATGATATATCCAAAGCGGTTTTTGGGTATGTTACGAAAAGAGGGTATTCTGCTGTCCGTGATCTGGTTGGACACGGTGTCGGCGCACATCTCCATGAGGAACCAAATGTGCCGAATTACCCGAAGCTGTTCAAAGGCCCGAAGTTAAAACCGGGGATGGTCATAGCGATTGAACCGATGATCAACATTGGAAGCTATCAGGTTGGCTGGCTGAATGATGACTGGACAGTCGTTACCATGGATGGCTCACGTTCCGCACATTATGAAAATACAGTACTGATAACTGAGGGAGATCCAGAGATCTTATCACGTGCAGAGGGATTGGAATTATAATATAGATCAATAAATTAAGGAGGATATGATATGCCAAAGGCAGACGAAATCGAAATGGAAGGAACCGTATTGGAGAAGCTTCCAAACGCAATGTTTCAGGTAGAATTAGAGAATGGGTTGAAGGTACTTGCCCATATCAGTGGAAAGCTCAGAATGAATTACATTAAAATCCTTCCGGGCGACAAAGTAACCGTGGTTTTATCTCCATATGATCTTACAAAAGGAAGAATCACCTGGAGAGCAAAATAAATTTACATTTTCACTTGCATTTCGCTATGGAAAATGGTATCATAGGTTTTCGTAGCGGACTTTTTGGAAAGGAGAGTATTTTAATGAAGGTTAGAGCATCAGTTAAACCAATTTGCGATAAGTGCAAAGTCATTAAAAGAAAAGGCAGTATTCGTATAATCTGCGAAAATCCAAAGCACAAACAGCGTCAGGGTTAATTCATGTTCGCGTATGTCATAAATGCCATTTATGATAGAACATGGGTCATTGTTAGACATTAGGTCTTACAATCTGACAGGACAGTTGGAACAAGGTATGTAGGATGATAGCCCATCTATAACTATGCCTTGTATTTGTGCGTGTAATGGTATTCCACATTACATACCAACTTCGATTGACGCCACGCCGGTATTCGGGTGGACGACAACGGACATCAGCTCTTGGCTGGAGTTGATAAAAGCGGCTGGACACATAGCATGTGTCAAAAATTGTTTCATTAAGTTATTTTACGGAGGTATAACAAGAATGGCTCGTATTTCAGGTGTTGATTTACCAAGAGAAAAGCGAATCGAAATCGGACTTACCTATATCTATGGTATAGGAAGAACATCAGCTACAAGAATTCTGAAAGAAGCAAACGTAAATCCGGACACTAGAGTTCGTGATCTGACTGACGATGAGGTTAAGAGACTCAGCGAAGTTATCAACGAAACTCAGGTCGTAGAAGGTGATCTGCGTAGAGAAGTAGCTCTTAACATTAAGCGTTTACAGGAAATCGGTTGCTACCGTGGTATCCGTCACAGAAGAGGATTACCTGTTCGTGGACAGAAGACAAAGACAAATGCAAGAACTCGTAAGGGTCCTAAGAAAACAGTAGCAAATAAGAAGAAGTAATGGAGGTTCAGGTTAATGGCTAAGAAAGTTACTACTAAGAAAGTGGCTAAGAAGCGTGTTAGAAAGAATGTTGATCGTGGACAGGCTCATATTCAGTCATCTTTTAACAATACAATCGTTACATTGACAGATGCCGAAGGTAATGCATTATCTTGGGCAAGTGCAGGTGGACTTGGATTCAGAGGTTCCAGAAAGTCTACACCATATGCTGCACAGATGGCAGCAGAGACAGCTACAAAGGCAGCTCTTCCTTATGGATTGAAGTCAGTAGATGTTATGGTTAAGGGACCAGGTTCAGGTAGAGAGGCAGCTATCCGTGCACTCGCAGCCTGCGGTTTGGAAGTATTAAGTATCAGAGACGTAACTCCAGTTCCACATAACGGATGTCGTCCACCAAAGAGAAGAAGAGTCTAATAATAAGGAGGTACATGATAATGGCAGTAGATAGAACACCTATTCTCAAGAGATGTAGATCCTTAGATATGGATCCAGTCGTTCTCGGTGTAAATAAGAAGTCAAGAAGAAAATTGACTAGAGCAAACAGAAAAGTAAGTGAGTACGGATTACAGCTTCGTGAGAAGCAGAAGGCTAAGTTTATTTATGGTATGCTTGAGAAGCCTTTCCGTAACTTGTATGTAAAGGCAGAGCGTATGCCAGGTCTTACAGGACCAAACCTTATGATCCTTCTTGAGTCCAGACTGGATAACGTAGTTTTCCGTATGGGATTTGCAAGAACAAGACGTGAGGCCAGACAGATCGTTGATCACAAGCATGTATTGGTTAATGGCAAGTGCGTAAATATTCCTTCATACAGAATCAGTGCTGGTGATAAGATTGAAATCAAAGAGAAGAGCAAGTCTCTTCAGGGATTTAAGAATATCGTAGAGGCAAACGCAGGCGTTGTTACTCCAGCTTGGATGGAGTCAGACGTTGAGACATTGACAGGAACTGTTAAGGAGCTTCCACTCAGAGAGCAGATTGACGTACCTGTAAACGATACACTTATCGTCGAGTTGTACTCTAAGTAATTCGCGTAAGTAAAGGGTTTGTAGCTAAGTAACACCAGTTATCCAGAAGGAGGGTCAGTAGTGTTTGAATTTGAAAAACCTAGAATTGAAATCGCAGAGATTTCAGACGATAACAAATATGGTAAGTTTGTAGTAGAGCCATTGGAAAGAGGCTATGGTATTACACTTGGTAATTCTCTTCGTAGAATTATGTTATCATCTCTTCCGGGAACTGCAGTTAGTCAGGTTAAGATTAAGGGCGTTCTGCATGAGTTCTCATCTCTTCCAGGTGTAAAGGAAGATGTGACAGAGATCGTGATGAATATCAAGGATCTCTGCATCAAGAACAATTCTACAACAAATGAGCCTAAGGTTGCATATATTGATGCTTCAGGTGATAAGGTTGTGACGGCTGGTGATATTCAGGTAGATGCAGATCTTGAGATTTTGAATCCGGATTTGGTAATCGCAAATTTGAGCGGTCCGGAAGCAAAGTTGGAGATGGAGCTTCTGATCACAAACGGCAGAGGTTACGTTGGATCTGACAAGAACAAAGGTCTTGATTCATCTATTGATGCAATCGCTGTTGATTCTATCTATACACCTGTGGAGCGTGTAAATCTGACAGTTCAGAACACACGTGTCGGACAGGTTACAGATTATGACAAGCTTACACTTGATGTATTTACAAATGGTACATTGGCACCAGATGAGGCAGTCAGCCTTGCAGCAAAGGTGCTCAGTGAGCATTTGAATCTCTTCATCGATCTTTCAGAGAATGCTAAGTCTGTTGACGTTATGGTAGAGAAGGAAGACGATCAGAAGGAAAAGGTACTTGAGATGAGTATCGACGAACTGGAGCTTTCCGTTCGTTCTTATAACTGCTTGAAGAGAGCAGGTATTAATACAGTTGAAGAATTGACAAATAAGACTCCGGACGATATGATGAAGGTTCGTAACCTTGGTCGTAAGTCTCTCGATGAAGTTTATGCTAAATTAAAAGAACTTGGTTTGTCGCTTCGTACTGGTGATGAATAATATCCACTTAAGCCGAAGGATTAGTAAGCAAAGTGAAGACCCGAAAGGGTAAGGAGGAAAATTAAAATGGCAATGTATAGAAAACTTGGTAAAAAGTCTGATCAGAGAATCGCATTACTTCGTAATCAGGTAACACAGCTTCTCTATCATGGAAAGATTGAGACAACAGAGGCTAGAGCGAAGGAAGTTCGTAAGATCGCTGAGCACCTTATCACACTTGCTGTTAAGGAGAAGGATAACTTCGACGAGATCAAGGTAACTGCTAAGGTTGCTAAGAAGGACAAAGATGGCAAGCGTATCAAGGAAGTTGTAGATGGTAAGAAGGTTACACAGTACGACGAAGTTGAGAAGACAGTTAAGAAGGATCAGCCTTCCAGACTGCACGCTAGACGTCAGATGCTTAAGGTTCTCTACCCGGTAGTTGAGGTTCCTACAGATGCTGCAGGAAAGAAAGCTGCTACAAAGAAGGTAGACCTTACAGCTAAGCTCTTCGACGAGTATGCTGCAAAGTATGCTAGCCGCAAGGGTGGTTACACACGTATCGTTAAGATTGGCGAGCGTCGTGGTGACGGTGCTATGAAGGTTATTCTTGAGTTAGTTTAATCTATATAAAACCAGACGGGTTGTCGAAAGGCAGCCCGTTTATTTTTTCATGGAGAATAATTATGACGAGAAAAATCGGAATTGTGTGCTGTTCAGATGGATTCAATCGGGCATACGAAGGTGAGATTGAGGAATTGCATCGGATACTGGCAGACATGGGGATTGAGAGTGTGATCAGCCCATTTCTGTATGCGCGTGATGGTGTGGCGAGTGGAACGGCAGAAGAACGTGCGAAGGCAGTAATGGATTTTTACTTGGATGATACGATTGACGCAATCTGCGACATATCCGGTGGAGATATCGCGAATGGAATCCTGCCGTATCTGGATTATAGCGTGATTGCAAAGATGGATAAGCAGTTCTGGGGATACAGTGATCTGACGACTATATTAAATGCAATCTACGCGAAGACCGGGCAGACAGGGGTGTTGTATCAGATAAGAAATGTGCTCTATAAGGAGCGCAAGCAGCAGATGACGGATGTGCGAGATGTCCTGTGTGAGGGTGGTGATGCGTTGTACCGGATCGATTATCATTATGTACAGGGGACGGAGATGCATGGAATCATTGTCGGAGGAAATATCCGTTGTTTCTTAAAGCTGTCTGGGACGGCGTATATGCCAGATCTGAATGGGAAGATTCTACTTCTGGAGAGTCGGTCCGGAACAGTAGCACGAATGGAAACCTATCTGAGCCAGTTGCAGCAGATTGGTGCATTTGAGCAGATCGCGGGTATCCTGCTTGGAACATTTACGGAGATGGAAGCAAAGCAGTGCATGCCGGATATTGTGCAACTTGTGAAGAAGTATGTGAGAAAAACAATGCCGATTGCGGTCACGAAGCAGATCGGACATGGGACAGATGCCAAAGGGATTGTAATAGGCGGAGAATTGTAATTTTTCGTCAAGCATTTTATGGAAATACGTTTGCCTTGCCGTGCATATGATGATATGATGACTTTAGTTATGAAAAGTTTGATATATGCGGGGTAAGGGTATGAAAAAATGGAGAAATAATTCAGACAATGCAGGTTTCACACTGGTTGAATTGATTATTGCAATTGCAATCATGGCGGTGCTCGCGGGTGCAATCGGTCTGACGGTTATTCGTTACATTAGGAAAGCCAGAGCATCAAATGCGATGGAGGAACTTCGGACGATTGTCTCGGCGGTTGAGACAGGCATGCTTTCCAGTTATGCGGAAGATCATGAGATGAATCTAGATAAGACATATACGGATGACGAAGGGAATGCACAGCGATGTGGTGTACTCACGAATTATATGATCAGCCGGGCACAGAATAAAAGTGCAAATGGCATTACCGATGCAAATGCGTTGGAGTATTATTTTGCACAAAAGGTGTTGGAAGAATTGAATGCGGAGAATGGAAGCGACTATCGTTTCCTGAATTTTACGGGCGACGAGGATGAGCCGCTTGGAATGAATTGTGATTCGTTCTACGGACAATTTGGTTGTCCGGGCGTGATTGTTGTGTATGGTGGGGAAGGAAAGGTGCTGTTTGCGCAGTATTATAACTCTGGTTGCCTGATTCAGTATGAGGCGGGCGAAGGCTATACCTATCTGGATGATACGACGGAATTCGTCGGAAGTACGACGATTCATTAGTGTGATTTGCTCGAATCCGCCGATACAGACGATGCAATAATTGATGAGAATATATGAATATAAAAGAAAAAGGATTGACTGTATAGATACAGCTAATCCTTTTTTATCTGTTATGTGAGATTGCATTGACTGTCAATCAGACCGGCATATGGAATACCTGACGTGGGTCTAAGGCTCCATAGATTTCGCGTCAACCATCTGGACAGCTCCGGCGAAGTTCCCCTGGAAATAGTTCGCGATTTCATCGGAATATCCATATACAATTCCCTTTCTGTAAGGGAATAACAGGTTCTGCAGTTGGGCGACTGCTTCATCAAGCGGCGCTTTCTTGGAGAAACCACCGGTTGTGATCTGGCCAAGTGAATAAGTTCCACCATCTCGTGCGAGCAGATATAAGGTATGAAATTTGCTTGTCGGAATAAAATTCATCGTCTGTTTAACTACATTTCCATAGATCCACATGATATCGCGAATCGGAATTACGCGCACCGTCTTCGCCTCATAGACGAGAATTGCTGTCGGTGTTGCAACGAAAGAGAACGCTTCCACGCCATATGGAATCTGCTGGTCAAGCATTGCAATCTCCTGTGGTGAAAGCAAATTCCATGATGCTTCAGCGGCTGCGTATTTTTTCTTGTTAAATGCAGTCTGCTTGATACCGCCCCAAGCGGTAATTCGTGCGTTAATGTTTGTAAAATTAGAAAAATCCATATGTACCCTCCCAATGTGTGTAAAATAAATGTCAGATATAACTGACAAATAGTCTGAAAATGCTATATTCCATACATTTCGTACAATAATAGCAGATTCATACAAATTATAACATAGAAAAGCTGAAAAATCATTTTTATTTAACGAAAAAATATTGTATGGATGTTTCCGTGTTAATATGTGAAAATTTCTTTATTCTTTTGAGAAAAAATTGCGACATACATAGAAAAAATGGTATAGTAATGGATATGTTATAAGATAGTTATTGCGAATATGAAAAACAATCAGGAATATAGGATATCATGATAAAAATCAGAGATCTCACATTTGAATATTTTGACCGGGATGACGAAGGAAATCTGACGGAGATGGTAAACGCCATCCGCGGAATCAATTTTGATGCAGGAGAAGGTGAATTTATCGTTGTGGCAGGGGTGAATGGAAGCGGAAAAAGCACATTTGCAAAGATCTTAAACCGCCTGTTGCTTCCGATTGAAGGTACGGTTCTCATCGGCGGACTCGATGCAATGCAGGAGGAAAATATCATTCCGATCCGGAAGATGGTTGGCATGGTGTTCCAAAATCCTGACGATCAGCTGATTGGTAGTGTAGTGGAAGAGGATGTCGCTTTTGGTGCGGAGAATATTAGCGTGCCGCACAAGGAACTGGTGAAGCGGGTGGAGGATGCACTTGCACAGGTAGGGCTTGCGGCATCCATGCGCATCGAAGAGCTATCCGGAGGTGGAAAACAGAAGGTTGCGATTGCAGGCGTGCTTGCAATGAAGCCGCGGTATATCGTGCTTGATGAGGCAACCAGTATGCTCGATCCAAAATCCAGGCGGGATGTGCTGCAGATGATGAAAGAGCTGCAGAAGCAGGGAATCACGATTATTCTCATTACACATCTGATGGAGGAACTTCTGCTGGCAGATTGGATTTACGTGATGCATCAGGGAAGGCTTGCTATGAAGGGCAGCCGGGAAGCGCTTTTCGCGCAACCGGAGAGGCTGCGTGAGTTTGGATTGGAACTGCCGATGACCGTGCTGCTTGCACATGCTCTTGCGGAGCGTGGGTGCGTGCGGACGAAGGATTTATTTTCCGTGGAAGCGATTGCGGAACGCATATACAAGGAACATCCGTATGCATTTCTGAAGGAAAAGACAATGGAGCCTGCATCCGTGGATAAGAAAGCGAAAGTGTTGTCGCAGGCGATTGTATTTCAACATGTGAACCTATCATATGGAAAGAAATCGATTTTGAATGATGTATGTTGTTCTATCGAGAAGGGCAGCTATACGGCAATCATTGGACCTTCGGGGGCTGGAAAATCGACGCTTTTGCAGATGATTCCGGCGCTCATTTCACCGACGGATGGAAGCATTTATGTGGATGGAATGGAAGTGACGGATACTTCTGCGGATATTGCAGCATTGCGTAAGAAAATCGGGTTCATCTTCCAATATCCAGAGCAGCAGTTGTTTGCGAAAAATGTTTATGAGGATGTAGTATTTGGACCGCGGAATGTCGGCATCAGTGAGGTTGAAGCGGAGAAACGTGCGTATGAGGCGATACAGTTTGTCGGGTTGCCGCAGGATGTCTATGATCTGCCGATGGATAAGTTGTCGGGTGGGCAGAAGCGGCGTGTTGCATTGGCGGGCGTGATTGCAATGCAACCGGATTACCTGATCTTAGATGAACCGTTGGCAGGGCTTGATCCGGTTGGAAAGAAAAAGATGCTGCAGATCCTGCGTGCGTTACACCGGGATGCGGGAATTACAGTGGTTGTAGTCAGTCACGATGCGGATGCGGTCGTGGAGGACGCAGAGCAGGTATTGTATCTGAGGGATGGGAAAATCTTGGAGCAGGGAGCACCGTCGAATGTATTTTACCGGTTGTGGCTGCGCGAGATGGAGCATATGACGAGTGATAAGCATTCGAAAATGAATGGCGAACAGATGAGAGACAGAAGCACTGGACGTTTATCCGAAGATACGCTGGCAGAAGCACTCTGTGAGCTTCCGGTCTGCATGCAGTTGTTGATCCGCCTGCGCATCATGGGACTTCCGGTATCATGTAAGCATACGCAGCTTGCGGAGACGGTGCAGGCAATCGTGGATGCGGTTGGAAGATGATTTCGTATATAGATATTGTAGTATAAGAATGTCTAAAAGAGGTAGGAACATGATGAAGGATATCACATGGGGACAGTACCATAGCGTGGATTCGATGATCCACCGGATAGATCCCCGTGTCAAAATTCGATTTACAATTATATATATTATCCTGCTGTTGCTGGATCGGAATCTGCCGTTGTTTCTGTTTCTTACGACAGTATTTGCCGGTGTGTGGGCGTGCAGCCGGGTGCCGATGCGCAAGATGATACGCGGAACGAAGGGCGTGTTCATTTTCATTTTAATTTGCAGTATATTAAATGCATTTACCGTGCATGGAACGACGTTGGTAAAGCTTGGCGTGCTCACGATCACGAAGGAGGGACTGATCAAAGCCGGATTCGTGTTCTGGCGGATGTTGTTGTTGATTCTGATGTCAAGCCTGTTGATGTATACGACGACACCGACGAGACTGACGGACGGTATGGAGAAGTGCATGCATTTAAGCGGCGGTGTGGCAATGGGAATCACGATCGCGCTACGATTTGTACCGATATTATTTGGAGAGTTAGACCGGATCATGAAGGCGCAGATGGCGCGTGGCGCGGACTTCAAGAAGGGAAATCCGGTCGTGCGTTTAAAGAAGCTTCGGACAGTGATCTTGCCGCTTTTCCAGAATGCAATCTCGCGTGCCGGACATCTGGGCGATGCGATGGACAGCCGCTGCTATACGGGCGGCAAAGGACGGACGAAGCTGCATCCACTCGTGTATGAGAGACGCGATGTGGTCGCGTATGTGTGCATGCTGGCGATGGTTATTGCGTCGGTGGTGTTGATTGTGAAGTTCTAAAACGTAGGATAGATAAGTAGATGATAGTTACTGAATGATATATAGTGGTGAGATAGAATAGTGTATTTCACAATATAAGAGAAAGGAGATTCGCTCCATGAAACGAATCAAATTAACCGTTGCGTATGACGGGACAAATTATTGTGGCTGGCAGATTCAGGACAATGGAATTACAATCGAGGAAGTCCTGAACCGGGAACTGTCGAAGCTGTTGCAGGAGGATATCAAGATCATTGGCGCAAGCCGGACAGATTCCGGGGTGCATGCGCTTGGAAATGTGGCAGTCTTTGATACGCAGACACGGATTCCGCCGGAGAAGATCAGCTTCGCGTTGAACCAGCGGCTGCCGGACGATATCCGGATTCAGGAATCGTGCCAGGTGGCGGATGATTTTCATCCGCGGTTTTGCGATACGATCAAGACGTATGAGTATCGCATCTGGAACGACAAGTTTCCGAACCCGCTCGTACGGCTTTACTCGAAATTTTGTTATTTCAATGTTGATGTAGCGAAGATGGAGCAGGCAGCAGCGTATCTCGTCGGAGAACATGATTTCAAATCATTTTGCACGCCGCGGACACAGGTGGAGTCAACGGTGCGCACGGTCACAGAGATTTCCTTCCGCACAGAGGGCAAGATGATCATTATGACGATCCGCGGAACCGGTTTCCTATATAATATGGTGCGGATCATTATGGGTACATTGCTTAAATGCGGGATGAACATGTATCCGCCGGAGCATGTGAAGGAGATTCTCGATGCGAAGGACCGCGCGGCAGCAGGTCCGAAAGCGGAAGCGTGTGGACTGCAGTTGGTTGGAATTGAATATTTGTAGAAAATTTACGCATTTCTTGAAAAAAACGTTGACACACGCGGACACGTATAATATAATACCTAAATGTGACAAAAGACAGGTGAAGTGCGTCCCAATAGCCCCGGGATTCATGGAATACTCTTTTGAAGCAATGTACAGTACGCATTCGGCACTGTGCGGACAGGCTGTTTCGGACATTTCGGCTTGAAAGCATGGGTATGATGCAGGACAATTCGAATAATTTTAAGGAGGAACACCACAATGAAGAGCTTTATGGCAAGCCCATCAAACATTGAAAGAAAGTGGTATGTAGTAGATGCTACAGGACATACATTAGGTCGTTTATCATCAGAGATCGCAAGCATTTTAAGAGGAAAGAACAAGCCGACATTTACACCACACATCGATACAGGTGACTATATCGTAGTTGTAAATGCTGATAAGATCAAAGTAACAGGTAAGAAGATGGATCAGAAGGTTTACTATCACCATTCTGATTACGTTGGCGGTATGAAAGAGCAGACTCTCAAAGAGAAGATGGCTAAGAAGCCAGAGGATGTTATCTACCTTGCAGTTAAGGGCATGCTTCCAAAGGGACCTCTCGGAAGACAGATGATCAAGAAGCTTTATGTTTACGCTGGACCAGAGCACAAGCAGCAGGCTCAGAAGCCAGAAGTATTAGAGATTAAGTATTAATAAGGGAGGAAACGTTCGTGGCTAAGAATAGTAATAGATTTTACGGAACAGGTAGAAGAAAAAGCAGTATCGCAAGAGTTTACCTTGTACCAGGAACTGGTAAGGTAACTATTAATAAGAAAGACATGGATGAGTATTTCGGTCTTGATACATTGAAGCTCATCGTTAAGCAGCCATTTGCAGCAACAGGTACAGAAGGAAAGTTCGATGTACTTGTAAATGTTAAGGGTGGCGGATTTACAGGTCAGGCTGGTGCTATCAGACATGGTATCTCCAGAGCACTCCTCGAGGCAGACGCTGAGTACAGACCAGCACTCAAGAAGGCAGGATACCTTACAAGAGATCCTCGTATGAAGGAAAGAAAGAAGTACGGTCTCAAGGCAGCTCGTCGCGCGCCTCAGTTCAGCAAGAGATAATCTGCTGTTCAAACCGTATCAAAATGGTTCAAAAAGCCCGGAAAATCAAGGTTTTCCGGGCTTTTACTATATCTAAACGGGCTGATATGGTTTGACCAAATTTGGCAAAACGAGAGTCGTTTTCACCCAATTTTTAGTGGTTAAATATAGGACAACCGGCAAAAATGGGGGTAAAAAAGGGGTTAGTGGTTAAATTATAGGACAACCGAGAGCCGATTTTTGGGGTGTTTTTCGTCCCTCTTTCCTCTCGTTTTTGGTTGTGGCAGTTTGGCACAGTCTGACCTAATTTGAATAATTGAATATGAATTTGATGTAGCACGCAGTATAAATGACTGGGTGCTTTTTTCATTTCAGGAACTCGTATTCCGGCGATAGAAAGAGCCGTCACTTCACTGTTAATTTTGAAGTGGCGGCTTTTTCTATTTCCAGAAGCAACAGCAACAATCAGAAATGAGGTGAAGTCAATGAACACGCAAATCATCGCCATCGCCAACCAGAAAGGCGGTGTTGGCAAGACAACAACCTGTGCCAACTTGGGAATCGGGCTGGCACAGGCCGGGAAGAAAGTCCTGCTGATCGACGGAGATCCGCAAGGGAGCCTAACCATCAGCCTGGGCAATCCCCAGCCGGACAAGCTGCCCTTTACGCTGTCAGACGCAATGGAGCGTATCCTGATGGATGAGCCTCTCCGTCCCGGCGAGGGTATCCTGCACCACTCAGAGGGCGTAGACCTGATGCCTGCGGACATCCAGTTATCCGGTATGGAGGTATCTCTGGTAAATGCCATGAGCCGTGAGACTATCTTGCGGCAATATTTGGACACGCTGAAGGGGCAATATTCCCATATCCTCATCGACTGTCAGCCCTCCCTGGGGATGCTCACAGTCAATGCGCTGGCCGCTGCAAATAGGATTATCATTCCTGTTCAGGCGGAGTATCTGCCCGCCAAAGGGTTGGAACAGCTGCTCTCCACGGTAAACAAGGTAAAGCGGCAGATTAACCCCAAGCTCCAGATAGACGGTATCCTGCTGACGATGGTGGACAGTCGAACCAACTTTGCCAAAGAGATCTCCGCTCTCCTGCGGGAGACCTATGGCAGCAAGATCAAAGTATTCGGCACAGAGATCCCCCATTCTGTTCGGGCTAAGGAAATCAGCGCCGAGGGAAAAAGCATTTTTGCCCATGATCCCGGCGGAAAGGTGGCGGAAGGCTACAAAAATCTGACGAAGGAGGTGTTGAAACTTGAAAAGCAGCGCGAAAAAAATAGAGCTGGCATCGGTAGATGATCTATTTACTACCGAGCAGGAGCGTCAGCAGGCTGGTGAGGAGCGCGTCGTCCGTATTCCGCTCTCGCAGCTTCATTACTTTAAGGGGTATTCGGCAATGCAGACGGAAGTGCCGTTTACTGGACAGCCCTACCGTGTCAAGGACAACGATCCCAAAATGTTAGAAACGCTGGATAGCGTCAGACAGCGTGGTGTTCGCACTCCTGGGCTTGTGCGTCCTGACCCGGAGGGCGGATATGAGATTATTTCTGGCCATCGACGGCACCGTGCCAGCGAGTTGGCGGGTTTGGAGGATATGCCCGTCATTATCCGTGAAATGAATGATGAAGAAGCTGTCATCGAGATGGTAGACGCGAATATCCAGCGAGAAGATGTTTTACCCAGCGAAAAAGCCTGGGCTTATCGCATGAAGCTGGAGGCTATCAAACGGCAGGGAGAAAGGACCGATTTAACTTCGGCCCAAGTTGGGCCGAAGTTGACTGCGGCAGAAAAGATTGCAGAAAACAGCCCTGATAGCAAATCACAGGTAAAGCGATATATTCGTCTGACAGAACTAATTCCCGAACTGCTGGATATGGTCGATGAGAAGAAAATTGCCCTGAACCCTGCCTATGAGCTGTCCTTTCTCAAAAAGGAAGAACAGGTAGACCTGCTGGATGCCATGGACAGTGAACAGGCTACCCCTTCTCTTTCCCAAGCCCAGCGGCTCAAGAAGTTCAGTCAGGAGGGGCATCTCTCTATTGATGTGATGAGGGCTATTATGGGTGAGGAAAAGAAAAGCGATCTGGATCGTGTGACATTTACTTCTGATACTCTGCGGAAGTATTTCCCCAAGAGCTACACTCCGGCTCGGATGCAGGAAACCATTATCAAGCTGCTGGAACAATGGCAGAAAAAGCGTCAGAGAGATCAGGAACGATGAAAGGAGCCGCTTATGAAGGATATTTCAGCTAGGGAACTGAAAGGGCATAACATTCTCGCCGTAGAAAGATTTTGGGATAACACCCGCTGGATGATTGAGTTTTCCATCCTGCGTCCCGGCACTACTTACGGAAGGCACGGAGATGAAATGAGGCTGTTTTTGACAGAGGACGGGTATCAGGCCGCCCTGCAAAGCCAGCAGCGCAGGGAGATCAAAATCAAAAGGTGCGCCCGTGTAATTGAGGGTCATGTCCTGGATGTAAAGAAAAAACGGAGGAAATAAGATGTTTAGAGAAAAAGAAATCTGCAATGCCATCAGGACGGCGTATCTTTATCTTTTCCCCGACAAAAAGGAGCGGAAAAGGGCGCTTTCCAGATTGAACATGGAACTTGTGGTGCAGTCTGTCCGCTATCGTGGGGAAAGTGTTCTTGCCTACCAGACCGCAGGAAATCATGAGTGTTCCCTGAACTACTATGGGCCGGAGTTGTTTCCACAGCGGGGATTTTGCATTTACCAAAAAACTATCCAGAGTCATTCCACACAAGTGGAGGCTTCCTGTATCCGGGAACTATGGCTCTTGGAGGACGGGCGGTTTGTGGAGGTGTCCTGCGTGAATACGAAATACCGCTCAGCATATGAAAGGTTTTCCACCTGTTACCGCACTATCCATCATATCGTCAGGGAGCGGGACTGGCAGGACTATCCAGCGGAGGAGGTTGCCGACGCCTTTGAGGACATCAGCCGCTATCCCTTTGATGGGAGACCAGGAGTTTTCTATGAAGTTTGAGCCGTGTCTTTACTGACAACGGCTTTTGTTATTCCCTGACCACAGGAAGGAGTGAAGTGAATGGCAGTCTACCGCGTACAACGGACACGCGATTACACCGTTATGTCAAATTATCATCTGAAGGATAAAGGGCTGACCTTAAAATCTAAGGGCCTGCTTTCCATGATCCTGTCGCTTCCAGAGGAGTGGAATTACACGACCAGAGGGCTGGCTTCCATCTGTAAGGAGGGTGTGGACGCTATTGGCTCTGCGCTCAAAGAGCTGGAAACAGCCGGCTACATTGTCCGCAGGCAGCTTCGCGGCGCAAATGGCCGTATTACTGATACTGAGTACATCATTTATGAGCAGCCACAGCCAAAGAAGCCGGATATGCTGCCGCCGGATGTGGTTTCACCAGATACGGAAAACCCGGATATGGTAAGACCGGATATGGAAAAGCCCGCAGAATTAAATATAGAGAAATCAAATACAGAAAAATCAATTACTTATGGATCAAGTACCGATTCCATTCCCTTCCGGGAGACAGCGGCGGCAGAACCGCCGGAACGGAAAGGAAGGGATGCGATGTCTGTCACAGAGATAGAAAATTATCGGGAATTGATTTTGGAAAATATCGAGTATGACTGCCTGAAGCAGCGTTATCCGCTCTACCTGGATGACCTGAATGAGATCGTAGAGCTGATGGTGGAAACGGTCTGTGCCAGAAGAAAGACCATCCGGATCTCCGGGGCAGACTTCCCTCACGAGATCGTGCGTTCCCGCTTTTTGAAGCTGGACAGCTCACACATCGAGTTTGTCATGGACTGCCTGCAAAAGAACACCACCCAGGTACACAACATGAAGCAGTATCTGCTTGCGGTGCTGTTCAATGCGCCTACCACCATGAGCAATCATTACACTTCATTGGTCAACCACGATATGCACATAGGCGGCTGGTAAGGCCGTCTTTTATTATGCCAAAGGAGGCACGACATGAACCAGATGGAAATTTTCAAAAATCCGGAGTTTGGCAGTATCCGGGTTGTCGAAGAAAACGGCAAATACCTGTTTTGCGGTGCAGATGCAGCCAGAGCTTTGGGATATGCCAGACCGAACGAAGCCGTTTCTAAGCACTGTAAGGGTACGCTGAAACGGCGTACCCCTACTACGGGCGGGATACAGGAAATGCTCTTTATCCCCGAAGGCGATCTATACCGCCTGATCGTTCACAGCAAATTGCCATCGGCAGAGCGGTTTGAACAGTGGGTGTTTGATGAGGTTCTGCCTACTATTCGCAAGCACGGGGCCTATCTCACAAAAGAGAAGCTGTGGGAGGCAGCCACTTCACCAGAGGCTTTGATGAAACTCTGCTCGGATTTGCTGGCTGAGCGTGAAGCGAATATTTCTCTGCGTAAGGAAAATGCACAGCTGGAGGGCAAAGCCGCTTTCTATGACCTGTTCATCGACTTAAAGCACAGCACCAATCTCAGGACTACCGCCAAAGAGTTGGATGTCCCGGAGCGCCGGTTTGTCCGCTTTCTGATAGAACGGCGGTTTGTGTACCGCACGGCATCCGGCAATGTGCTGCCTTATGCCAATGTGAAAAATACAGGGTTGTTTTGCGTCAAAGACTACTGCAATCACGGTCATACCGGTTCCTACACGCTGGTCACGCCCCAGGGCAAGCTCTACTTTGCCCAGTTACGGGAGATGATCTTGCTGGTCTCATAAGAACGGAAAGGAAGTGGGTTTTATGCAGGAAGGCAAAACAATCGGTCAGCTGATGGAGGAAATGCGCCAGAAGGCCGGGTCGCAGAACTACCACGGCCATGACTACATGGATCTCCAGCGATTTGCGGAGAACACGCGGCACATGATTATTTTTGATGTGCTGACGCATGACTCCCCGGTGGGCTGGAAAGGAGAACGCACCCGCCTGTTTTTGTCAGATATAGGCTATGAAAAAGCTCTGGACAGTCAGGCAAAGGGGCAGATCAAGATTCTCAGCCACGCAAAGGTCAGAAATGGAGATTTGTTTTATGACCACAAAGAACAGATACGATAGGAGGAATCCGATATGAATGAGGAAAAGAAAGTACCCTTTAAGTGGGAATATGGAGAAGAAACCATATCACTGCAACTTGGGATGTATGCGAATAATCAGCGGCTTTATATCGGCATGATTACCCATACAGAAGATGGAGCAGAGCCGTTTGCAGATATGACGGTGAACCTTCCGGGGTATTCCCTGGACCCCGGAGAGGCGTTTATTTCCGGTGACATCAGCAAGGACTTGCTGCGATTTATCAAAGAGAACAAATTGGGGAAGGTGCTTCCCTATCAGGTTCAGTCCGGTTATGGGAAATATTCTGCTGTTGCCTTTGATCTGGAGAAGTTGAAGGCATTTGACCCCAAAGGTGTGGCAGAGTTTCGGGAAGAGTGGAATCTGCCGGATAAGAAGCCGGTAAAGAAAAAGGGCCGCGGGATGGAGCGATGAAGAAATACCTTCTCCGGCGGCTGGTGGTCCCGCCTTAGAAATAAATGCACCACCCCTGCACATTTTGTGGAAAGGAGGCGATGAAAATGCAGGAAGAAGTGGAAAACAGGACTTTAACGCTGGTTGTCAGCGGAACAAAGTTCACCGGCAGGCTGCTCAAAGCCGCCATTAGCAAGTATATGGCCCACTGCAAGGAAAAGAAGCTGCAAAAGCAGAGAAGCCGTGACGCCCCTGTGACACCCCACGGCAAACAGACCGTCAAGCAGCTCATTGGTCAGAATCAGGGGATCTCCAATATCGAGATCACAGACCCTTCCATCAAGGAATTTGAGAAGATCGCCCGGAAATATGGTGTGGATTATGCGGTGAAGAAAGACCGCAGCAGCTCCCCGCCCAAGTACCTGATCTTTTTCAAGGGCCGTGACGCCGATGCGCTGACCGCTGCATTTACCGAGTACACCAGCAAAAAGGTCAAGAAAGCCGAGAAAACGGAACGCCCGTCTGTGCTGGCAAAACTCAGTCAGTTCAAAGAGATGGTCAAAAATGCCGTGGTGGACCGCACCAAGCGAAAGGAGCTGGAACGATGAAAAAGCAGTTTGACATCAAAAAGCTCGTTTTGCTGAACCTGCCCTATCTCCTGATGGGGCTGTTTGCTACTAACTTCGGGGAAGCATGGCGGTTGGCTCAGGGGGCAAATGCTTCAGAGAAATTCCTTTCTCTGTTTGCTGTCCTGCCTGGGGCGCTGCAAAGTTTCTGGCCCAGCCTGCATCCGTTGGATCTGCTGGTGGGACTGTGCTGCGGCGCTGGCCTTCGTCTGGCGGTGTACCTCAAAAGCAAGAATGCTAAGAAGTACCGGCATGGGCTGGAGTATGGTTCTGCCCGTTGGGGGACCCGTGAGGACATCGCTGCCTACATCGACCCGGTGTTCCAGAACAATGTCATTCTCACGAAAACCGAAAGCCTGACCATGAACAGCCGCCCCAAGGACCCAAAGACCGCCAGAAACAAAAATGTGCTGGTCATCGGCGGCTCCGGTTCCGGTAAGACCCGCTTCTGGCTCAAACCGAATTTGATGCAGATGCACAGTTCTTATGTGGTCACCGATCCGAAAGGAACCATTTTGGTGGAGTGCGGAAAAATGCTCCAAAGGGGCGCACCCAAGCTGGGGAAGGACGGAAAGCCCATGAAGGACAAGCATGGAAAGGTCATCTATGAGCCATACCGGATTAAGGTGTTGAATACCATCAACTTCAAAAAAAGTATGCACTACAATCCTTTCTCGTACATTCACAGCGAAAAGGACATCTTGAAGCTGGTAACAACGCTGATTGCCAATACCAAAGGCGAAGGCAAGGCCGGGGACGATTTCTGGGTCAAAGCAGAGACCTTGCTGTATTGCGCGTTGATTGGGTATATCCACTATGAAGCTCCGGTGGAGGAGCAGAACTTTTCCACCCTCATCGAGTTCATCAACGCCATGGAAGTCCGGGAGGATGACGAGGAGTTCAAGAACCCCGTGGACCTGATGTTTGACGCATTAGAAACTGAGAAGCCAAACCACTTTGCGGTGCGCCAGTATAAGAAATATAAGCTGGCCGCTGGAAAAACAGCCAAGTCGATTCTTATTTCTTGTGGTGCGCGCCTTGCCGTATTCGACATTGCAGAGCTGCGTGAGGTCACAGCTTATGACGAGTTGGAGCTGGATACTCTGGGAGACCGGAAAACTGCTCTGTTCCTCATTATGAGTGATACAGATGACAGCTTTAACTTCCTGATCTCCATGTGTTATACCCAGCTTTTCAACCTGCTTTGCGAAAAAGCTGACGATGTGTATGGCGGCAGACTCCCGGTTCATGTGCGCTGTCTCATTGATGAGTGCGCCAATATCGGGCAGATCCCTAAGCTGGAAAAGCTGGTGGCAACCATCCGAAGCCGTGAGATCTCCGCCTGTCTGGTGTTGCAGGCGCAGAGTCAGCTCAAGGCGATCTATAAGGATAATGCGGATACCATCATCGGCAACATGGATACTTCCATCTTTCTGGGCGGTAAGGAGCCGACCACCCTCAAGGAGCTGGCTGCCGTGCTGGGCAAGGAAACCATCGACACCTACAACACCGGAGAGAGCCGTGGCAGGGAAACCTCCCATTCGCTCAACTATCAAAAATTAGGGAAAGAGCTGATGAGCCAGGATGAGCTTGCCGTTATGGACGGCGGCAAGTGTATCCTCCAGCTGCGCGGTGTGCGGCCATTCCTTTCGGATAAGTACGACATTACCAAGCACCCAAATTTCAAGTACACTGCCGACGCGGATGACAAGAACGCTTTTGATATTGAAGCATTCCTGTCCGCAAGGCTGAAACTTAAGCCCAATGAGGTCTGCGATGTATATGAAGTAGACACAAAGGGCGCTTAACTTCGTTCCGCTTTTGAAGGGAGTGATCTTATCTATTCGCCGCACCTGCCCTCTATGGGCCATTGGCGTACAAAGCGGACAATCGCAAGAAAAAATAATGAAAAAGGAGGACAGCCGGAATCATGCTCCCGGAAACCGGGCGGCAGATTGTTCCGGCTTTTGTATGCCTATGAAACATGACAAACCTATTTTTTAATCAGATTCCGGCTAACAAACTATATGGAATTTTTTGAACAGGCAATTACCGTTCTTCAGACCCTCGTTATCGCGCTCGGTGCCGGTCTTGGTATCTGGGGCGTCATCAACCTGCTGGAAGGTTACGGAAACGACAACCCTGGTGCAAAATCACAGGGCATGAAGCAGCTCATGGCCGGCGCTGGTGTAGCCGTAGTCGGCATGGTCCTTGTGCCCCTGCTTTCCGGGCTGTTCTCTGTCTAAGCGTCCCCGCATGAAATCCTTGCCGCTCCCGCAGTTTTGCGGGGGCGGCGGAAAGGAGGTTGACACCGTATGGATTTCTTATTGGATGCCCTCACCAAATGGCTCAAGGAAATGCTGGTGGGCGGTATTATGAGTAACCTTTCGGGGCTGTTTGACAGCGTAAACAAACAAGTCGCGGATATATCCGTACAGGTAGGACAGACACCGCAGGGATGGAATAGCAGTATTTTCAGTATGATTGAGAACCTGTCCAACTCCATCATGGTGCCGATTGCAGGCGTGATCCTGGCTATTGTGATGACCGTAGACCTGATCCAGATGATTGCAGACAAGAACAACCTGCATGATGTGGATACCTGGATGATTTTCAAGTGGGTATTCAAGAGTGCTGCCGCTATCCTGCTTGTTACCAACACATGGAACATTGTGATGGGCGTCTTTGATATGGCGCAGAGCGTGGTAGCACAGGCAGCAGGAATTATCGGTTCGGATGCGTCCATAGACATTTCTTCTGTTTTGGCAGATATGGAGCCGAGACTTATGGAAATGGATCTGGGACCGCTGTTCGGGCTTTGGTTCCAGTCCCTCTTTATCGGCATTACTATGTGGGCACTGTATATCTGTATCTTTATCGTCATTTATGGCCGTATGATTGAGATCTACCGCGCGTCCAGAAGCGCCGCTTTTCATCCAAAGGCGGTGTGCGGGCATTTTGGGAACCCGGCTTTAGCAAGCCGGTAAAGAAAAGTATCAAAGACGTGAAAAGCGTCACTTTAGCGTCATCCGATTTACCCCGGAGGGAAACCACAAGGGGGACAATAGCGTATCGGAAAAATCGCAAGTTGGGAAAACCATCTACCCACGACTGAGCGGCAAGACGCAACATTGTGAATGAGGAGCAAGGCTAAACTGCTTTAAGGGCAGTCCGAGGCGGGATACTCGACCCGGCGGCGCAGGATGGTTGTATTCGCCGTATGTCATAGCGGAATGTGACAGGTAAACACAGACCGCACGATACTTATGACAGCCAGCCGCAGTAAGCGGAAAAGGACGAAAACCCACTACCGACATCACAATACGCTTTTCCCAAAGTGTCTAACTGGAGATTGCCTAAACCGGAACGCCGGAACTATCCGGCTATGCGTAATGCCGCAAGGCGATAAATTTCAAGGGGTAAAAACCCAAGAAAGATGACGCTGAATATCCGGCATGGCAACGGAGCCTCCGTAGTAGTCTGAGGGCGGGAAAGCCGTCTACATGGCGAAGGGAGGCAGGATGTCAACCAATTCATAAAAAGGAAAGGTGCGTGAGGCATTATGAGAAGTCCTGAAAATGTGTTGGAAAGCCTAAAATCCAAGGCGTGTAACAAGAGTTACAAGTACGAGCGGTTATACCGCAACCTGTACAATCCACAATTCTATCTGCTGGCATATCAGCGGATACAGGCGAAACCAGGCAACATGACAGCCGGAACAGACGGCAAAACCATTGACGGAATGGGAATGGCAAGGATAAACGCCCTCATTGAAAAGATGCGGGATTTTAGTTATCAGCCTAACCCGGCAAGGAGAACGTATATCCCGAAATCCAATGGGAAAATGCGTCCTCTGGGAATACCGTCATTCGACGATAAACTGACACAGGAGGTGGTGCGGCTCATCTTAGAGAGTATTTATGAGCCAACCTTTAGCGACTATTCCCACGGTTTCCGTATAAACAGAAGCTGTCATACGGCACTCAAATATGTGCAGAAATATTTTACGGGGACAAAGTGGTTCGTTGAGGGAGATATAAAGGGCTGTTTTGACAACGTAGACCATCATGTGTTGATTGCTATTTTGCGAAAGCGGATTGCAGACGAACATTTCATCGGTCTGCTCTGGAAGTTCTTGAAAGCCGGATATATGGAGGATTGGAATTATCACAATACTTATTCCGGCACTCCGCAAGGCTCCATCATCAGCCCTATCCTTGCAAACATCTATATGAACGAACTGGACAGTTATATGGCAGAGTATGCAGAGAAATTCAACTGCGGAAACCGCCGTAAAATCAATCCTGCGTTCAAGAAGAAGCTGGATGTCTGCCGGGGGAAAGAACAAAGGCTTAAAAGAAATCTCTCTAAAATGAGCGAGGAAGAAAAAGAAGGTCTAAGTGCAGAAATCCGGGAACTGCGGCGTAGTCTGAAATCTATGCCGTATAGCGACCAGATGGACGATAGCTATAAACGGCTTTGCTATATCCGATACGCCGATGATTTCTTAATCGGAGTTATCGGCAGCAAAGAGGACGCAGAACAGATTAAACAAGATGTAGGCTGCTTTATCCGGGACAAACTCCATCTGGAAATGTCCGAGGAAAAGACATTGATTACTCATGGACACGACGCTGCGAAGTTCTTGGGATATGAGGTCACAATCGCCAAAGGCGAACACAACAAAAAGACCAAAACCGGGGCTACCAGACGGGTAAACAATGGAAAAGTCTTACTTTATGTTCCCCATGATAAGTGGGTAAAACGACTGTTCTCCTACAATGCCCTCAAGATTAAATACGACAAACAAAATGGAAACAAAGAGGTTTGGGAACCTGTCCGGCGCACTCGCCTGTTGCACTTGGACGATTTGGAAATCCTAAACCAGTACAACGCAGAAATTCGTGGATTGTATAACTACTACCGACTTGCAAACAACGTGTCTGTACTCAATAACTTCTACTATGTAATGAGATACAGTATGCTCAAAACCTTTGCTGGAAAATATCGGACACGAATCAGCAGAATTATCCGCAAGTACCGTCAAGGAAAAGATTTTGTTGTGGAATATCCGAAGAAAAACGGCAAGGTCGGAAAGGTATTGTTTTACAATAATGGGTTCCGCCGGGACACTAAAGTAGAAAGCGGAAATCCTGATATAGTAGCAAGAATTTTTGAGAATTATGGGCGTAATAGCCTTATAAAAAGACTGCAAGCAAACAGGTGTGAGTGGTGTGGCGCAGAGAATGTGCCGCTTGAAATACACCATATACGAAAACTCAAAGATTTAAGTGGCAGAAAACAATGGGAAATCGCCATGATTGGGCGTAAGCGTAAGACAATGGCACTCTGCGTCTACTGTCACGATAAGTTACACGCTGGAAAGTTAGACTGACATCTGGAGAGCCGGATACATCGAGAGGTGTAAGTCCGGTTCGGAGGGAAGTTCTCGGAAACCTGCCATAGCAATATGGCAAGGCACCGGGTTCTTACCCTACTTGTCACATCCGTTGCGCCGCTTCCGATGGCAGCGATGATGGGCAAGGAATGGGGCGGTATGGGGCAGAACTACCTCCGCTCCCTGCTGGCGCTGGGCTTTCAGGCGTTTCTCATCATCGTCTGCGTGGCAATTTATGCTGTGCTGGTGCAGAACATCGCTCTGGAAGATGACATCATCATGGCGATCTGGAGCTGCGTGGGCTACACCGTACTGCTGTGCTTTACGCTGTTCAAAACCGGCAGTCTCGCAAAAGCAGTCTTTCAGGCGCATTAAACCGGAAGGAGGTTTCCACATTGGCTTATGTACCCGTACCCAAAGATTTAACCAAAGTCAAAACCAAGGTCATGTTCAATCTGACCCGAAGGCAGCTGGTCTGCTTTACCGCCGGGGCGCTTGTAGGCGTACCGCTGTTCTTTTTGCTCCGTGAGCCTGCGGGAAACAGCATGGCCGCCATGTGTATGATGCTGGTCATGATGCCCTTCTTCCTGCTGGCAATGTATGAAAAGCATGGACAGCCCCTGGAAAAGATCGTCGGCAACATTCTCAAAGTAGCTGTGATCCGTCCAAAGCAGCGACCTTACCAGACCAACAACTTTTATGCCGTATTAAAGCGGCAGGAAATGCTTGATAAGGAGGTGTATGACATTGTTCACCGCAATAAAAAAATGGTTGCATCGGATGTTCGGAAAAACCGAGGAAAAAACTGTGCAGCCGGTAAAGACAAAGAAAAAGCTGTCCCGCGCCGATAAGAAGCAGATCGAAGCGGCCATTGCCCGCGCTAACCGCACGGACAAAAAAGGAAAATCTGCGCAGGACAGTATCCCTTATGAACGGATGTGGCCGGACGGAATCTGCCGCGTATCGGACAGCCACTACACAAAGACCATCCAGTTTCAGGACATCAACTATCAGCTCTCCCAAAACGAAGATAAGACGGCAATCTTTGAGGGGTGGTGTGATTTCCTCAATTATTTTGACAGCTCGATTCATTTCCAGCTGTCTTTTTTGAACCTTGCGGCATCGGAGGAGACCTTTGCTAACTCCATTTCCATCCCGCCCCAGAGGGACGCCTTTGACAGTATCCGCGAGGAATACACCACAATGCTGCAAAATCAGCTGGCCAGAGGTAACAACGGTCTCATCAAGACCAAATACCTGACCTTTGGTATCGACGCTGACAGCATCAAAGCTGCCAAGCCCCGTCTGGAGCGTATTGAGACCGATATACTCAATAACTTCAAGCGTCTTGGCGTAGCCGCCAGAACACTGGACGGTAAGGAAAGGCTTTCCCAGCTTCATGCAGTATTCCACATGGATGAACAGCGCCCGTTTCAGTTTGAATGGGACTGGCTGGCTCCTTCCGGCCTATCTACCAAGGACTTCATCGCACCAAGCTCCTTTGAGTTCCGCACCGGCAAGCAGTTCCGTATGGGAAAGAAATACGGGGCTGTTTCTTTTTTGCAGATTTTAGCCCCAGAGCTGAATGACCGTCTGCTGGCTGATTTTCTGGATATGGAAAGCTCGCTCATTGTGAGTATGCACATTCAGTCGGTGGATCAAGTAAAAGCCATCAAAACGGTAAAGCGTAAGATTACCGACCTGGACCGCAGTAAGATCGAGGAACAGAAAAAAGCAGTCCGTGCCGGATACGACATGGACATCATTCCCTCTGACCTTGCCACCTACGGCAGTGAAGCGAAAAAGCTGTTGCAGGATTTGCAGAGCCGAAACGAGAGAATGTTCCTTTTGACCTTTCTGGTGCTGAATACAGCAGACAATCCCCGGCAGCTTGGCAACAACATCTTTCAGGCAGGCTCTATTGCCCAGAAGTATAACTGCCAGCTGACCAGATTGGATTTCCAGCAGGAAGAAGGGCTGATGAGCTGTCTGCCTCTGGGACTCAACCAGATTGAGATCCAGCGGGGGCTGACCACCAGTTCCACGGCTATCTTCGTGCCGTTTACCACCCAGGAGCTGTTCCAGAACGGGAAAGAAGCGCTGTATTACGGCATCAACGCCCTGTCCAACAACCTCATCATGGTGGACAGAAAGCTGCTGAAAAACCCAAACGGTCTGATTCTGGGTACGCCGGGTTCCGGTAAGTCCTTCAGCGCCAAGCGTGAGATTGCAAACTGTTTTTTGCTTACCAGTGATGATGTCATCATCTGTGACCCGGAAGCTGAGTACGCACCTCTGGTGGAGCGTCTGCATGGGCAGGTCATCAAGATCTCGCCTACCTCCACCAACTATATCAATCCGATGGACCTGAATCTGGACTACTCGGATGATGAAAGCCCGCTGTCCCTCAAGTCTGACTTTATTCTCAGCTTGTGTGAGCTGATCGTGGGCGGTAAGGAAGGCTTGCAGCCGGTGCAAAAAACCATCATCGACCGCTGTGTGCGCCTGGTTTATCAGACTTACCTGAATGACCCGCGCCCGGAGAATATGCCGGTTCTGGAGGATCTGTATAACCTGCTCCGGGAACAGGAGGAAAAGGAAGCCCAGTATATCGCTACGGCCCTTGAAATCTATGTAACCGGCTCCCTCAATGTGTTCAACCACCAGAGCAATGTGGACATCAATAACCGCATTGTCTGCTATGACATCAAGGAACTGGGCAAGCAGCTCAAGAAAATCGGTATGCTGGTAGTTCAGGATCAGGTGTGGAACCGCGTTACCATCAACCGTGCCGCCCACAAGTCCACCCGTTACTACATCGACGAGATGCACCTGCTTTTGAAGGAGGAACAGACCGCCGCCTATACGGTGGAAATCTGGAAGCGATTCCGTAAATGGGGCGGTATTCCCACTGGTGATTGGGTCTGCAACTTGTTAGCCGCTTAAAGTGCAGACTTCGCCGTTCTGACTGAAACCGGCAAGTAGGTCAGAATTATCAATGCGGAAGAAATCGGGAAAGGGGTAGCGCCCTAATCCGAGTGGAAGGCTGTCTGTAAAAGGACAGTCACACGCAACGCATAGAGCTTGACCCTGCTTTGAGCAGAATATAACAGCTCCACGAGGCCGCATTACCAGCCGGTACGGTATGATCCGTGGCAAAAAGATATGCTATGCTGGGCGTGAAATGACACGCCGATGAAAATGGGCGAAAGCCCCAGAGAGATGGATAAAAAGCCATCTGTTAATAACAATCAGATTACCCAAAATGTGAAAGATCTGCTTTCTTCACGCGAGGTTGAGAACATCTTTGAAAACTCCGACTTCGTGTATATGCTCAACCAGGCAGGTGGAGACCGTCAGATCCTTGCCAAGCAGCTGGGCATTTCCACACACCAGCTTAGCTATGTGACACACTCCGGTGAAGGCGAGGGACTGCTGTTTTATGGCTCCACGATTCTGCCTTTCGTGGATCACTTCCCGAAGAATACCGAGCTTTACCGCATTATGACCACCAAACCTCAAGAACTGAAAAAGGAGGATGAATGATGATGAACCCCAACATTTTGAATCAAAACCCGCTGATGTTTTTTGACAGGGCGGTAAATGCCCAGCGCAGCCAGCTGCTCACGGTCATGGCTGATGCGGTAAGTGAGTGCCGCACGGCGGCAGATCAGGCAGCCGAACTGAATGAGACCGGTCAGGTGGGCCTGATCCGTCTGGCAGAGGTCTGGAGCGCCATTCGTGCTAAGGAAGGCATGGGCGGTCTGGTTCTGGAAGGAACAGAGGCGAAGATCCTGTCCGATGTGGTGGCACAGTTTTATGCCTATCTGTCCGGCTGTATGTTCAAAGATCCTGTGGGGATGGCCATTTATGCAGAGCTGCACTACATGATGTCCTCCCTCATGCTGGGAGAATGGTTTGAATAAGGAACCGCGTCTGCGCTTTACCGATGAGGAACGCTCTGACCCTGCACTGGAAAAGCCGATCCGCAAAGCGGAGAAAGCTGCGGTCAGAGCAGATAAGGCGCAGGCCAATATCCCAAAGAAAAAGGTCAGGCAGACAGTCATTGACCCGGATACCGGAAAAAAGACCTCGAAGCTGACCTTTGAGGACAAGAAAAAGCCACCCTCCAAACTTTCTCAAGGGGTCAAGGAAGCTCCCGTCTATCTGGTTGCGGGCAAGCTCCACAAAGAGATTCGGGAAACAGAACAGGACAATGTGGGCGTGGAAAGCGCCCACAAGTCCGAGGAGGCGGTGGAGACCGGCGCTTATCTGGTGCGGGAGGGCTATCGCAGCCACAAGCTGAAGCCATACCGCAAAGCAGCCCAGGCAGAGCGCCAACTGGAAAAGGCAAATGTAAATGCCCTGTATCAGAAATCTTTGCAGGAAAATCCTCAGTTTGCCAGCAATCCTCTTTCCCGCTGGCAGCAAAAGCAGGCCATTAAAAAGCAATATGCCGCCGCCAAACACGCCGGACAGACTGCCGGAAATACCGCCCAGGCTGCTTCCAAAACCGGAAAAGCCGCAAGAACGGTAAAAGAAAAGGCACAGCAGGCAGGGGCATTCGTTATGCGGCACAAGAAAGGTTTTCTGATCGCAGGGGCGTTGTTTCTCATCGTTTGTCTGCTGATGAATACCATGTCCTCCTGTTCCATGATGGCACAGAGCATTGGTTCCGTTCTCTCCGGCACCACCTATCCGTCAGATGACCCGGAAATGCTGGCAGTGGAAGCGGACTATGCAGCGAAAGAAGCGCAGTTGCAGGCAGAGATCGACAATATTGAAAACAGTCACCCAGGGTATGACGAGTATCGGTATGACCTGGATATGATCGGTCATGACCCTCATGAGCTGGCGGCATTTCTATCTGCCGTCTTGCAGGGATATACCCGTCAAGGCGCTCAGGCAGAGCTGGCGCGTGTGTTTGCAGCACAGTATCAGCTGACACTTACCGAGGAAGTGGAGATCCGCTACCGCACGGAGACCTCCACCGACCCGGAGACCGGCGAGACCACATCAGAAGAAGTCCCCTATGAGTATTACATTCTGAATGTGAAACTCACCAGCAAGCCCATTTCCGCTGTGGCGTCGGAGCTACTGACCACAGAGCAGATGGAGATGTATCAGGTTTATCGTCAGACGCTGGGCAATAAGCCGCTGCTGTTTGGCGGTGGTTCTCCTGATACCAGCGGCTCTGAAGATTTGTCCGGTGTGCAGTTCATTAACGGCACACGCCCCGGCAACCCTGAACTGGTGGAGCTGGCGAAAAGTCAGGTGGGCAATGTGGGCGGTTATCCCTACTGGAGCTGGTACGGTTTTAACAGCCGGGTGGAATGGTGCGCCTGCTTCGTATCCTGGTGCTACAACCAGGCTGGAAAAAGCGAACCGCGTTTTGCAGGCTGTGAGTGGGAGGGGGTTCCCTGGTTCCAGTCCCGCGGACAATGGGGTGCAAGGGGATATGAGAACATTGCCCCCGGTGATGCCATTTTCTTCGATTGGGATTTGGACGGTACTGCTGACCATGTGGGAATTGTCATTGGAACCGATGGCAGCCGTGTTTATACCGTGGAGGGAAATTCCGGCGATGCCTGCAAGATCAAGAGTTATGACCTGAATTATCAGAGTATCAAGGGTTATGGCTTAATGAATTGGTGAAATTTTCAGAAAGGGAAAAATGAATATTGTTTCTTTTGGAGGCGGCACAAACAGTGCCGCCCTTTTAATTGGACTTTATCAACATGGGATACCTGTGGATTTAATTACATTTGCTGATACTGGGGCAGAACAGCCGCATACCTATGAATTTATAAAACACATGAACAAATGGCTGAAAGAACATAGTATGCCGCAGATCACCGTTGTAAAAAATGTTGATCGCAATGGTAATCGCCTGACATTAGAAATGGAATGCCTTCGTTCTGGTACACTCCCTTCTATTGCTTATGGATACAAGCGATGCTCCCAAAAGCACAAAATTGGACCACAGGAAAAGTATTGTAATAACTATCCACCCTGTCGTGCAGTATGGCAGCGTGGTGAACGGGTAACACGCTTTATCGGATATGATGTCGGAGAGTGGAAACGATATGAGCATTCCCGAAAATACAATGAAGCGGATAAAAAGTACGAGAACCGCTATCCGCTTATTGAAGATTGGCATTGGAACAGGGATGATTGCATCAAGGTAATTCGGGGAGAAAATCTACCGTTACCGGGTAAATCATCCTGTTTTTTCTGCCCAAGTATGAAAAAGCAAGAAATTGAAGCCTTAAAGCAACAGTATCCGGCCCTTTATCAGAGAGCGATTGCCATAGAAGAAAGTGCTATGCCAAACCTTACGAAAGTGAAAGGACTGGGACGAAACTATGCTTGGAAAGAGCGTTACGGAAAGGAGTAATTTAATATGGCAAAGAACAAAATTGAACGCATTGACCAGGAGATTACAAAGGTCCGCGAGAAGATCGCAGAGCATCAGGAAAAGCTCAAGGCTCTGGAAGCACAGAAAACCGAGGCAGAAAATCTGGAGATCGTCCAGATGGTGCGCGCCCTGCGTATGACCCCGACCCAGCTGAGCGCCATGCTGTCAGGCGGCACAGTTCCCGGAAGTATGGGGGATGACAACAACGAACAGGAGGAAAACGGCTATGAGGAATAAACGACTGCTCCAAACACTTTCTGCCCTTTGCCTGACGCTGGTTCTGGCATCGGGCTTTACCGTTCCCGCTTTTGCCCAGGGCGCAGCGCCGCCCCCGGCAGAGGATGCCACCAATGACAGCAATGTGGTGGTGGAAGAAACCGAAGAAGCACCGCCGTTGACCCCGGAGGGCAACGCCGCTCTGGTGGATGATTTTGGCGGCAATAAGCAGCTCATTACCGTTACCACCAAGGCGGGCAACTATTTTTACATCCTGATTGACAGAGCCAATGAGGACAAAAAGACCGCCGTTCACTTTCTGAATCAGGTGGACGATGCAGACCTTGCTGCGCTGATGGAAGATGGAAAACCCAAAGAGGAGCCGCCTGCGGTATGCAGCTGTTCAACAAAATGTGAAGCAGGGGCAGTCAATACGGCCTGCCCGGTCTGCGCAGCTGATAAGAGTAAATGTGCGGGCAAAGCACCGGAACCTCCGGCAGAAACACCGGAGCCGGAAAAGGAAAAGCCTGCCGGACTGAACCCGGCTGCCCTGATCCTTCTGCTGGCTCTGCTGGGCGGCGGTGGCGTATTTGCCTACTTGAAGCTCATTAAGAATAAGCCTAAGACCAAGGGCAATGACAGTCTGGACGATTATGATTATGGCGAGGACGATTCCGAGGAATGGGAAACCGAGGATGAGGAGTCGGACGAGCCTGACGCTGATGGGGGCAGCGCAGAAGATGATGACGAGGACAGCGTGAAATGACCCGTTTCACAGACAGTCCCTATGAACGCATGATGACACGCAGGCCGGAGGGCAGGAAGAAAACTTCCCGTCCTCCTTCTTTACCCCCAAGCCACCCCTGTTATGGCTGTGGGAATTATGGAAGCCCCTGCGTAGGTGTCTGCCACCGGGAAATGTCCCGATGGCTCAAGGAGAGGAGGAACCATCATGGCTCAACATAAATTAGTAATCGCTGAAAAACCATCCGTTGCCCAGAGTCTGGCGGCGGTAATCGGTGCAACCGCCCGTAAGGACGGGTATCTGGAAGGCGGTGGCTGGCGTGTCAGCTGGTGCGTGGGCCATCTGGCCGGTCTTGCAGACGCAGACAGCTATGACCCCAAGTACGCCAAGTGGCGATATGATGACCTGCCTATTCTGCCGGAGCATTGGCAGATGGTGGTGGGAAAGGATAAGAAAAAGCAGTTTGATATTCTCAAAAAGCTGATGAACGCCCCGGATGTGACGGAGGTGGTAAACGCTTGTGATGCCGGACGCGAGGGCGAGCTGATCTTCCGCAGCGTCTATGAGCTGGCAGGCTGTCAAAAGCCGATGAAAAGGCTCTGGATTTCTTCGATGGAGGACTCCGCCATAAGGGAGGGCTTTGCAAACCTGCGCCCCGGTGCGGATTATGACGGACTTCGGGATGCTGCCCTCTGCCGTGCCAAGGCTGACTGGCTGGTGGGGATCAATGCCACAAGGCTTTTTTCCGTGCTGTATCACCGCACCCTCAACATCGGGCGCGTGATGTCCCCAACGCTGGCGCTTATTGTCCAGCGAGAATCTGAGATCGACACCTTTAAGCCGGTTCCCTTTTATACCGTGGCGCTGGAGCTGTCCGGTCTTACCGTATCCGGGGAGCGCATGGCGGATAAAACCGCTGCCGAGCAACTGAAAGAAGCCTGTCAGGGTGCAGCTGTCACAATCAAAAAGGTGGAGTGTAAAGAAAAGTCCGAAAAGCCGCCTGCCCTCTATGACCTGACTACTTTGCAAAGAGATGCCAACCGCCTGCTTGGATTTACAGCCCAGCAGACCCTGGACTATCTACAAAGCCTGTATGAAAAGAAGCTCTGCACCTATCCCCGTACTGACAGCCGCTATCTGACCGGTGATATGGCAGACAGCCTGCCGGTGCTGGTCAATCTGGTTGCCAATGCTATGCCGTTTCGCAAAGGGATTGCCATTACCTGTGATCCGCAGACGGTCATCAACGATAAGAAAGTAACTGACCACCACGCAGTAATCCCTACCCGGAATCTCAAGGATGCAGACCTTTCTGCCCTTCCTGCGGGAGAAAAAGCGGTGCTGGAGCTGGTGGCCCTGCGTCTGCTGTGCGCCGTAGCCCAGCCCCATATCTATTCGGAAACCGTTGTGATTGCAGCGTGTGCCGGTGGGGAGTTTACCACAAAAGGAAAAACGGTGAAGCACCCCGGATGGAAAGCACTGGAGGACGCTTACCGTGCCAAAAGGAAGGATACAGAGCCGAAAAAAGAGGGCGCAGAGAAAGCCCTGCCGGAGCTGACCGAAGGACAGACCCTTTCGGTTTCTGCGGCAATCGTCAAAGAAGGCAAAAGCAGTCCGCCCCAGCACTTTACGGAGGACACCCTATTGTCCGCGATGGAGACTGCCGGAAAAGAGGATATGCCGGAGGACGCCGAGCGAAAAGGTCTGGGTACACCGGCCACCCGTGCCGGTATTTTGGAAAAGCTGGTATCTGCCGGTTTTCTGGAACGAAAAAAGAGCAGGAAAACGGTGCAGCTTCTCCCTTCCCACGATGCAGTCTCCCTGATCACCGTTCTGCCGGAACAGCTGCAATCGCCGCTTCTGACTGCCGAGTGGGAGTACCGCCTGGGCGAGATCGAGCGCGGGCAGCTTGCCCCGGAGGAGTTTCTGGATGGGATCAGCACCATGCTGAAAGATCTGGTGGGGACTTATCAGGTCATCAAGGGAACCGAGTACCTGTTCACCCCGCCCCGTGAGGTGGTGGGTAAATGCCCTCGCTGTGGCGGTGAAGTTGCAGAACTGCAAAAAGGCTTCTTCTGTCAGAATGATTCTTGCAAATTTGCAATCTGGAAAAACAACAAATGGTGGGCTGCCAAGAAAAAACAGCCGACCAAGGCTGTGGTGTCTGCGCTGCTGAAAGATGGCCGTGTCCGTGTGACGGGGCTATATTCGGAGAAAACCGGCAAGACCTACGATGCCACTGTGATTTTGGAGGACGATGGACAGTACGCCAACTTCAAGCTGGAATTTAACCAGCAGAAAGGAGGCAACCGATGAAGCTCTCTTTAGTGGAACGGGAAACCATTCTCCTCTATAACCAGGCGGAACCAATGGCTGAGGTCTACACCCACGATCCCCGTCTGATGGAGAAGCTGGAACTGCTGGCAAAAAAGCACCCCGACCAGATCACCCGAAAGGACGCTCATAACTTTACCGTTCCCAAGAGGTGTGTATCAGTCCGGGAGCCATACAGCGCCGAGCGCCGCAAAGCTGCCAGTGAGCGTGCGAAAGCTGCCGGATACCAGCCCCCTGTGAGAAAGTCCAGCAGTTAAAGGCACATGGCAGAGAATGTATTTGAAGCAGTCAAGCAGTCGGTCAGCACCAGAGAAGCAGCAGCGTTTTATGGGATCGAGGTCAAACGAAATGGTATGGCCTGCTGTCCCTTTCACGATGATAAGAACCCCAGCATGAAGCTGAACGAGGAATATTTCTACTGTTTCGGCTGCGGAGCTACTGGCGATGTGATCGACTTTACTGCAAAGTTCTTTGCTCTCTCTCCCAAAGAAGCGGCAGAGAAACTGGCACAGGACTTCGGCCTGATCTATGACAGTCAGGCCCCTCCCCGCAGGAGGTATGTCCGACAGAAAACCGAGGCACAGCAGTTTCAGGAGGATTGGCAGCGGTGTTATCGCGTACTGTCCGATTACTACTATCTGCTGAAAAAGTGGGAGAGCGACCATTCTCCCCGGACACCGGAGGAAGAACCGCACCTCCGCTTTGTGGAAGCAGTCCAGAAGAAAGCCTATGTGGAATATCTGTTGGACTTTTTCCTTTATGAAAGTAAAGAAGAACAAAAGGCATGGATTGCAGAACACACAGCGGAAATCACACACTTAGAAAGGAGATGTAAAATCATGGCTGAGAACAAACCGACCAACCGAGAGCGGTTAAGGGAAATCACAGATGGCATCGAGCAGGGCATCAAGGAACTGTTTGAGAGCGAAAAGTATATGCGCTATCTGTCCGTCATGTCCCGATTCCACCGCTATTCGGTAAACAACACCATGCTCATCTATATGCAGAAGCCGGACGCCACTTTGGTTGCCGGATACAATAAGTGGAAAGACCAGTTTGAGCGTCATGTTAAAAAGGGCGAGCATGGTATTACCATCATCGCCCCCACATCGTATAAGAAGAAAATCGAGGAGCAGAAACTGGACCCGGATACCAAGGCTCCGATTTTGGATAAAGACGGAAAGATCGTCACAGAGGAAAAAGAAATCGAGATCCCTATGTTCCGTCCGGTCAAGGTCTTTGATGTGAGCCAGACCGATGGGAAACCTTTGCCGGAGCTTGCCTCCTCCCTTTCTGGTACGGTGGAGAACTATGATGTATTCATGGAAGCCCTGCGCCGCAGTTCGCCGGTACCGATTACCATAGAAGCAATGCCTGATGATACGGATGGTTATTTTTATATTGATAATCCAAGAATTTCGGTTCGATTTGGCATGAGCGAGGTGCAGACGGTTTCAGCATCGGTTCACGAAATTGCCCACAGCAAGCTCCATAACCGGAAAAAGATCCAGATTGCCAATGACGAGCAATATCAGGAGATCGAGCTGTTTGAGAAACCCGGTCTGTTCTCTAATGGGCGGATTGCCCGTGATAATCTGCCGGAGGGTGTTTATTGCTATGACTTGCGCGGTTCTGATGATGACCCCGGAGAGCCGGTCAGCGTAGAAGAAAAGGTGCTGGTAAACCATGCGGGTTCCGTTCTGCTGACAGAGCCGCTGGAACTGCCGGAGACCGGATACTTGATGTTGACCGAGGAAGAAGGGCTGAATTTTACCGGCGGCTTTTCTACCCTCGCCCAGTTTTTGCAGGAGCAGAAGAAAGACCGCCGCACAGAGGAAGTGGAGGCTGAAAGCATTTCCTATGCGGTCTGTCAGTATTTTGGCATTGAGACCGGAGAAAACAGCTTTGGCTATATTGCAAGCTGGAGTCAAGGCAAGGAACTGAAGGAATTGCGAAACAGCCTGGAAATTATCAATAAGACAGCATGTGAGCTTATCTCTGACATTGAGCGCCACTACAAGGAAATTTGCAAAGAGCGTGGGATTGATTTGTACTCCCAAAAAGAAATGGCTACTGCCACCCCGGAAATACAAAAAGAGTCCGAGACCTTTCGATATTACATCACAAAAGCGGCGGCTGATGCAGGTGTTTATCCCTTCCAAGAGGGCTGCAAGGTGCATTTCACACCAACACTGGAAAACTACGAGGATGGGAAGGTACAGGCATTTGGTTATGTGGAATACCCGGAAAAACTCTCGCCGGAAGAAATTCAGGAGTATGCTCTTATCTCTGCCGAAGAAGCAGTCAGTAAGGAGAACCCCCTTCGCTACTATGTAGCAGAGTGTATGGAGTTTCCAAACCTTGGAGAATACCACGATAACCTGTCTTTGGAGGAAGCTGTCCGCATTTATCATGAGATCCCGGCAGAGCGGATGAACGGGATCAAAGGAATTGGCTTTGAGCTGAAAGATGGGAGCGACTATGAAGGACCTTTTCCAATTTTGACCGGGCATACGATTTATCTGGATACGATTCAGTCCATTGACTATTACCGTGATCATCCGCTGGTACAGAAAGCGGTGCAGGAACTGGCTGCGGCAATGCCGGAAATGGAGGTACTTGGTGCGGATGCCAACCAGCAGGAGGCTTTGTTTCTAATTGACGATGCCACTTATCTTCATATCCAGCCCTGTGACAGCGGTTGGGACTACACCCTTTACGATGCTGCATCCATGAAAGAGCTGGATGGAGGACAGCTGGACGCACCGGAGCTTTCCCGTATGAAGGCAGTTCTCCAGATTTGTGATGATAACGATTTGGACAGCACTTCTCTCAGACACGCTCCCTTGTCTATGATCGAGACCTTACAGGAAGCTGCCTATCAGCAGATGCAGGCAGAGGCCAGTCAGATGGCTGCTTCTTCCCAGCTGCCGGAAGCACAGGAGCAGGCACTGGATGAATACCCCATGCCGGATGAGCAGGTATCCACACCGGATATGCAGGAATACGGCTACTCCTATGATGGGATGCTCCCTGTTACCAGAGAACGGGCGCTGGAACTGGATGCAGCCGGTTTGACGGTTTATGTGCTGCATGAGGATAATACGGAGAGCATGGTGTTTGACCCGCAGGAAATCATGGATCATGGCGGTCTTTTCGGTGTGGATCGTGAGGAATGGGAAAAAAGCCCTCAGTTCCACGAAAAGGTCATGGAGCGTCAGGAACATCAGCAGGAACGAGAACAGGCATTTCTCTCCCAGAACAGAGATTGCTTTGCCATCTATCAGGTAAAGCATACCGATGAATTGCGTGACATTCGCTATGAAGGGATGGACTGGCTTCACTCCATCGGACAGACGGTAAAGCGTGAAAACTATGATCTGGTCTATACTGCGCCGTTGGAACCCTGCAAGTCTCCGCAGGCTACTGTTGAACAGCTTTATCATCAGTTCAACAACGATCATCCGGCAGATTACCACCATCCTTCCATGAGCGTCAGCGACATCGTTGCGATCAAACAGGACGGTAAGGTATCCTGTCATTACTGTGACAGCGTTGGATTTACCCAGATCCCCGGATTCCTGCCGGAAAATCCGCTGAAAAATGCGGAGATGGCCGTGGAGGACGATTACGGCATGATTGATGGTATCATCAACAATGGCGCAAAAGAGCCTACGGTGGCAGAGCTGGAACAGCAGGCCCGAAGCGGTCAGCCCATTTCCCTGATGGATCTGGCAGCCGCCACCCATCGGGAGGAACGGGAAAAGAAAAAATCCGTTGTGGATCAGCTGAAAAGCCAGCCCAAAACAGAACACAAAAAGACGGCACCCAAAAAGAGTGCGGAAAGGGAGATTTGATATGGGAAACTTTACTTTTGAGGAAATGAACCTGATGTGCATTTACAATACCGGCAGTCGCACCGGGCTGATCGACAGCCTGCATGAGATGCACGGCGAGCTATTACCGGAGGAAACGGAACTGAGGGAGCTGACCGACAGCGCCCTTACGAAGCTCTGCGCGATGACCGATGAGGACTTTGCAGAGCTGGAGCTGTACCCGGATTTTGACCAGTAAACACCATAACCGCAGGGATGGGGTGGCAAATTGCCACCCCGCCTTTTTACCCAAAAACCGAAGGGAGGACAGAACACTATGCCAACCAAAGCTGAACTTTATGCACAGATGGCGGACAAGGTGGCAACACAGCTCACGGGGAGCTGGCAGGAATGGGCAGGGTTTCTCACCACTGCTTCCCGCCTTTACAAGTACCCGTTCCATGAGCAGCTGATGATCTACGCCCAGCGACCGGACGCCACCGCCTGTGCAGAGTACGATTTGTGGAATGAAAAGATGGGCCGGTATGTAAGGCGCGGTTCCAAGGGAATCGCTCTGGTGGACGATTCCGGGGACAGACCCCGCCTGCGCTATGTCTTTGACATTTCCGACACCGGAACCCGTGAACATTCCCGCACTCCCTGGCTATGGCAGCTGGAGGAGCGCCATCTGGATTCGGTGCAGGCCATGCTGGAGCGCACCTACGATGTCTATGGTGATGACCTTGCCGGACAGCTCACTGAGGTAGCCGGAAAACTGGCTGAGGAATACTGGACGGAGCATCAGCAGGACTTCTTCTATATCGTTGACGGTTCCTTTTTGGAGGAATATGATGAGTATAACATCGGAGTGCAGTTCAAGGCAGCCGCCACCGTCAGTATCACTTACGCTTTGATGTCCCGCTGCGGACTGAAGCCGGAACGCTACTTCGACCACGAAGATTTCATGGCGATCTTTGATTTCAACACCCCGTCCACCATCGGGGCGCTGGGAACAGCGGTCAGCCAGATCAACCAGCAGGTGCTGCGGCAGATCGGCGTCACCGTCCGAAATGCAGAGCGCGAAGCCAACCAAGAAAGGAGCAAACAAGATGAACAATCCCATGACCTATATCCAGAACGGAGACTATCTGATTCCCGACCTGAAGCTGAGCCAGCAGCCGGAGAAACCCCTGGGCAAGTACGGAAGGATGAGGAAAGCCTACCTGAAAGAACACCGTCCCATCCTCTACAACCAGATGTTGCTGAGCGAGAAGCTGTACCCGCACCTTCTGGAGATCGACGAGACCGCCCAGAGCAGACTGGAGCAGATGATACCCCGACTGGCGAAGGAAGCGGGAGCCACCGAGGAATTGAAAGCCAGCGATCCCATGAAGTGGGTGGGGCTGATGAACACCTGCAAAGCCCAGGCCGAGGAGATCCTGATGGCGGAGCTTATCAACAGCTGACCCTAAATCTGTTCCTCTCCGAAGCGGAACAGATCCAATCCATAGATGAAGCAGAGAATGTAGCGCATACATCCTCTGCTTTTTCTTTTGCCCAAAATGACATCGACCATGTGCTGCGTTTGGGCGGCAATACAGACCGCCAGAGAGAGCGTGTGGTTGCAGCCTTTGAAAAGAAGAAAACCACCGCTGAGATTGCCGAGATACTGAAAATGCTGTACCACGGCGGCAACGGCCTTGGCAGTGTGAGCGCATGGTATGCCGAGGATGGTATCCATCTTTCCCACGGGAAGTCTGTCCGTTATGACAGGTCTGCCCAGGTCATTTCCTGGGAGAGCGCCGCAGAGCGTATCGGGGAGCTTTTGGAGAGCGGCCAGTTTGCCTCCAATGTTGAGCTTGCAGAAGCGGCAGGCTATGAACGCTCCCTTCTTGCCACAAAGTTCTGGAACCTATATCACGATCTCAGTGAGGACGCCAGAGAAGCCGGATATTTGTCCTGCCTGTCAGAGATCAAAGGCAATGGGTTCCCGGAGGAGACCCACCGCCTGACGGAGCAGCTGAATGACCCGGCCTTCCGTCAGACCCTCAAGGAAGAATACGCCGCCTTCTGGACTGCCTATCAGCAGGACCGTGACCTGTTGCGCTTTCACTACCATAGGCCAAGGGAAATCTGGGAGAACCTGAAAGACCTTGACCTGCCCCGCAGGACTTTTTCTTCGGACCTTTCTCAAGTGCCAACCGTCCAGCACTTCATTACCGAGGATGAGATCGACGCCGCCATGACCGGCGGCAGCGGTTTCGCCGGAGGAAAAGGCCGTATCTATGCGTTCTTCATGGAAAACCACACGGACAAGGAAAAAGTGAGATTCCTCAAAGACGAGTATGGCATTGGCGGACGCTCTCATGCCCTGTCCGGCGCAACACACAGCGGCGAAGATCACGACGGAAAAGGAGTGCACTATAAAAAGCAGGACTGCCCGGATGTTCACTTGAACTGGGAAAAGGTTGCCAAGCGCATTACCTCTCTTGTTCAGAAAGGCCGCTATCTTACCGAACAGGAACAGGCGCAGTATGATAAAATCCAGGCTGAAAAGGAACTGGCCGAAGAAGATGCCATCCAAGCCCAGCAGCCGGATTCTGCCGTGTGGGAATATAACGGTGTCAAGGTGCGCCACCCGGATGATATGATTCTGTATCAGATGGGCGATTTCTTTGAGCTGTACGGTGAGGATGCCAAAGAAGCCGCTGCGGAACTGAACATCAATCTCACTACCCGTGCGATTCCGGGCGGTGGCCGTGTGGAAATGTGCGGGTTTCCGGCAAATCAGCTGGAGCAGATGGTGGAACAGCTGCGTGATAAGCATGATGTGACCATTTCCGCTGTACCGGAGGACGGCAAGGAGCGTCAGGAATATTCCATGCCCTCTATCAACCATGAAGCGGAACAGCACATCAACGCTCAGGAAGCGGAGTTTGGTGCAGACGGGAACAGAGTATTCCGGGATACAGAAGCAACCGCAGCCCCTACAATTCGGGAAATGTACGAGCAATATAAGCCTGTGGTGACTGCCGCCATTTCCGAGGATGCCGCATACTGCAATGCCTGCGGTCATTCTGACCGTGAAAATGCTGTCATCGAGGGCAATGCTGCTGTGCGCCGTGCGGTCCTTGGTTCTAAGGATATGGAGCTGATCCGCCTTTATTCTGATATACCGGAGTTCCGCCAGCGTCTGCACCGGGAAGTGATCGACGAAACCTATCCAAAGCTCCATGAACTTCTGCGCCCTCTTTCTCAAGAAGATATTGATACTGCCCTTTGTGCATGGAACGGCAATATTGAGAGTAAACACGCTGTCGTCCGCTATATGAAAGACCATGCAAGAGAGAAAGATACCGCTGCATGGCTGGCTCAGGAATACGGCGGCAGTAACAGCAACAGCCTGTTCATTACTCGTGCGGGAAGCCCGGAGGAAATGCAGCTGCCCTGGCCGAAGGTACAGCGCAGGCTTGCCCAGCTTATTCAGGAGGACCGGTTCTATACCGAAGAAGAACAGGACCGTTTTGACAACATCGACCCTATCGCCATCCGGGAAGCCCTGGAGGAAAAAGGGATCGTCAACGGTCAGGTGGCAGACCCGGAAAAACTGGACAATGACCCGTTTATCCAACAAGTGATGTCGGATGTAGAGCAGATTGCAGCTGCCGAGACAGAGCAGACTTCCGAAGTTTCAATTTCCGATGAGGAATATGATGCAGTTCGCCGCCCAACTCCGCAAAGAACCTCCTATGACCCTGCCGCCCCGGCCTATGCCGTGGGCGATACCGTGTATATCGAGGATGACGCCTATCAGATCACCGAGCTGCGGGATGACACCGTGCAGCTTCTGCCCACCGGTATGGTGTATCCCATCTACCGTGCAGAACACAAAGAACAGTTTGAACAGCTGCTTCGTGCAGATCGCCGCAATGCTTACTATACCGAGTTTCTTCCCGTTGACCCGAACAAAGCCGATCAGGACCTGCAGGATGTATTGGCTCATGGACTGATGGATGAAGCGGATAAAAAACAGGTTTCCACGCTGTTGCAATCCGGCAGGAGCAACAGCGAGATCGCCTACTGGCTGAGCAGAGCCTATCCCCGTGAGATCGAGACGCTGGATCTGGAGACCGGCGATATTGCCGATTACCGTACCACGGCACAGGGCATGGAGCTGGAAGTCCTGGACGCAGAGGAAAAGCGTCTGGCTGTGCTGTATTTTCGCTGGGATGAGGTTGCGCCTTTGCTGCGCGGGATGTATGCCCGCCAGCTGGACGGTTTTGGACAGGAACGCTCCGAACCGGTTGCTGAAGCCCCGGCCTTCCATTCCGAGACCGTAGCCGTTTATCCGGGCGATAAAAACAATCTGCCCTATGATGTGGTTATTCAGACCCTGCGAACCAATGAGCCGGAGCCACCAGCCCCTGTGACAGAGCCGGAGAAAACCTTTGAGGAAGTGCTGGACGAACACCCGGTTTCCATTCAGGTCAATGGCCAGTGGCAGACCTTCCCCAATGCCAAAGCTGCCGAGGAAGCCTCCTATGAGGAATACAAGGCAAACCTGCGCCGCAATGCACAAAACTTCCGTATTACCGATGAGCATTTGGGTGAAGGCGGTCCGAAAGCCAAGTTCCAGGCAAATATCGAGGCAATCAAGCTGCTGAAATACCTGGAGGAAACCACCGGACAGGCAACGCCGGAACAGCAGGAAGTCCTATCCCGCTATGTGGGCTGGGGCGGTCTTGCCGACGCCTTTGACCCGGAGAAATCGGCATGGGCTTCCGAGTATGCCCAGCTGAAAGAGCTGCTGACACCGGAGGAATATGCCGCCGCCAGAAGCTCCACCCTCAACGCCCATTACACCAGCCCTACGGTCATTCAGGCCATCTATGAAGCGGTGGGCCGTATGGGATTTGAGACCGGAAATATTCTGGAGCCGTCTATGGGTGTAGGAAACTTCTTCGGTATGCTGCCGGAGGAAATGCGAAACAGCCGTCTGTACGGCGTGGAGCTGGACCCGGTTTCCGGGCGCATCGCAAAGCAACTCTATCCCAAGGCGGACATCACAGTTGGCGGCTTTGAGACCACTGACAGGCGTGACTTCTTTGACCTTGCCATCGGCAATGTGCCTTTCGGCCAGTATCAGGTCAATGACAAAGCCTACAACAAGCTGAATTTTAGTATTCACAACTACTTTTTCGCCAAAGCACTCGACCAGGTGCGTCCCGGCGGTGTGGTGGCTTTTGTAACCTCCCGCTATACCATGGATGCCAAGGATTCCACCGTGCGCCGCTATCTTGCCCAGCGCTCCGAGCTGCTGGGAGCTATCCGTCTGCCTAATGATGCGTTCAAAAAGAATGCCGGTGCCGAGGTGGTATCGGACATCATCTTCCTCCAAAAGCGGGATCGCCCGCTGGACATTGTGCCGGAATGGACCCAGACTGGACAGACAGAGGACGGGTTTGCCATCAACCGGTATTTTATCGACCACCCGGAAATGGTGCTGGGCAGACAGGAGCCGGTAAGCACCGTTCACGGTATGGACTATACCGTGAACCCTATCGAGGGACTGGAACTTTCCGACCAGCTGCATGATGCTGTGAAGTATATTCATGGCACTTATCAGGAGGCAGAACTGCCGGAGCTGGGCGAAGGCGAAACTATCGACACCTCCATTCCTGCCGACCCCAATGTGAAGAACTATTCCTATGCCATTGTAGACGGGCAGGTGTACTACCGGGAAAACAGCTGTATGGTGCGCCCTGACCTCAACGCTACCGCCGAAGCCCGTGTGAAAGGTCTTGTGGGACTGCGGGAGTGTGTGCAGGAACTGATCGATCTTCAGATGGACGCAGCGGTTCCGGACAGCACCATTCGGGAGAAGCAGGCGGAACTGAACCAGCTCTATGACAGCTTTTCTGCCAAATACGGTCTCATCAATGACCGTGCAAACCGTCTGGCCTATGCAGATGATTCTTCCTATTACCTGCTCTGTGCGCTGGAAGTCATTGACGAGGATGGAAAGCTGGAACGCAAGGCGGATATGTTCACCAAACGGACCATCAAGCCCCATCAGGCGGTGGCTGTGGTGGATACGGCAAGTGAAGCGCTGGCGGTGTCCATCTCGGAAAAAGCCTGCGTGGATATGGACTATATGAGCCGGCTGACCGGAAAAACAAAAGAAGAACTGGCCGGAGAACTGCAAGGCGTGATCTTCCGTGTACCGGGACAGCTGGAGCAGGACGGATCGCCCCATTATGTGACCGCCGATGAATACCTTTCCGGCAATGTACGCCGTAAACTGCGTCAGGCACAGCGGGCGGCACAGCAGGACCCGGTTTATGCAGTCAATGTGGAAGCCCTTACTGCCGCCCAGCCCAAAGACCTGGATGCGTCGGAAATTGAGGTGCGTCTGGGCGCTACCTGGATCGACAAGGAGTACATCCAGCAGTTTATGTATGAAACCTTTCATACTCCGTACTATCTCCAGCGCAGCATCGAGGTCAATTACTCGTCCTTTACCGCTGAATGGCAGATCACAGGAAAAACTTCTGTTCCTTATAGTGATGTAGCTGCCAATACCACCTACGGAACCAGTCGTGCCAATGCCTACAAGATTTTGGAGGACAGCTTAAACCTGCGGGATGTCCGTATCTATGACACCATAGAGGACGCAGATGGAAAAGAGCGCCGCGTGCTGAACGCCAAGGAGACCACTCTGGCTGCCCAAAAGCAGCAGGCTATCCGGGAAGCCTTCAAGGACTGGATCTGGAAAGACCCGGAGCGCCGCCAGACTCTGGTGCGCCAGTACAACGAAGAAATGAACTCCACCCGTCCCCGCGAGTATGATGGCAGCCATATCACTTTTGGCGGCATGAACCCGGAAATTACCCTGCGGGAGCATCAGCTGAATGCCATTGCCCATGTGCTGTATGGCGGTAATACCCTGTTGGCACACGAAGTGGGCGCAGGCAAAACATTTGAGATGGTGGCCTCTGCGATGGAGGCTAAACGCCTGGGCTTATGCCAGAAATCGCTCTTTGTGGTTCCAAATCACTTGACCGAGCAGTGGGCGTCGGAGTTTCTGCGCCTCTATCCTTCTGCCAACATCTTAGTCACAACCAAAAAGGACTTTGAGACCCATAACCGCAAGAAGTTCTGCGCCCGTATTGCCACCGGTGACTATGACGCCATCATCATGGGACACAGCCAGTTTGAGCGTATCCCCATCAGCCGGGAGCGTCAGGAACGGCTTCTCTATGAGCAGATCAACGAGATTACCGATGGCATCGCAGAGGTGCAGGCCAGCGGCGGCGAGCGGTTCACAGTCAAACAGCTGGAGCGTACCCGTAAGTCTCTGGAAGCCAGACTGGAAAAGCTGCAAGCCGAGGGGCGAAAAGACGATGTGGTAACTTTTGAGCAACTGGGTGTGGACCGGCTGTTCGTGGATGAGGCTCACAACTACAAGAACCTGTTTTTATACACCAAAATGCGGAATGTGGCAGGCTTATCCACATCGGATGCGCAGAAATCCTCCGATATGTTTGCCAAGTGCCGCTATATGGATGAAATCACCGGAAACCGTGGTGTAATTTTCGCCACCGGTACCCCAGTCAGCAACTCCATGACTGAGCTTTACACCATGCAGCGTTATCTTCAGTATGAACGCCTGCAAGAGCTGAACATGACCCACTTCGACTGCTGGGCTTCCCGATTTGGGGAGACCGTCACAGCATTGGAACTGGCACCGGAAGGCACCGGCTACCGGGCAAGAACGAGATTCAGCAAGTTCTTTAACCTGCCTGAACTGATGAACCTGTTCAAAGAAGTGGCCGACATTAAGACTGCCGACCAGTTAAATCTCCCCACCCCGGAGGTGGAATACCACAACATCGTGGCACAGCCTACTGAACATCAGCAGGAAATGGTCAAGGCTCTTTCAGAGCGCGCATCGCTGGTACACAGTGGAACCGTTGACCCGTCTCAGGACAATATGCTCAAGATTACCTCGGATGGCCGCAAGCTGGGGCTGGACCAGAGGATCGTCAACCAGATGCTGCCGGATGAACCCGGCACAAAGGTCAATCAGTGCGTAGAGAACATCATGCAGATCTGGCGGGATGGCGAAGCCGACAAGCTGACCCAGCTGGTGTTCTGCGACATTTCTACCCCGCAGGCAAAAGCGCCTGCAAGCAAGGCGGCGAAAACGCTGGATAATCCACTGCTTCATGCACTGGAAAGCGCTGTGCCTCTGCCGGAGCAGGAACCGGCCTTTACGGTATATGACGATATTCGTCAAAAGCTCATTGCCCAGGGGATGCCTGCCGACCAGATCGCTTTTATCCATGAAGCCAATACCGAAGTGCGGAAAAAGGAGCTGTTCTCCAAAGTCCGTACCGGTCAGGTGCGTGTACTTATGGGAAGCACTGCCAAGATGGGCGCAGGCACCAATGTGCAGGACCGTCTGGTGGCACTTCATGACCTGGACTGCCCGTGGAGACCGGGAGACCTCGCCCAGCGCAAGGGTCGTATCGAGCGCCAGGGCAACCAGAATCCCCTTGTTCATGTGTACCGTTATGTGACTGAGGGAACCTTTGACGCATATCTCTGGCAGACGGTGGAGAATAAGCAGAAATTCATTTCCCAGATCATGACTTCTAAATCGCCGGTGCGCTCCTGCGATGATGTGGACGAAACGGCGCTTTCCTTTGCTGAAATCAAGGCTTTGTGTGCCGGAGACCCCCGTATCAAAGAGCGTATGGATCTGGATGTGGAAGTATCCCGCCTGAAGCTGATGAAAGCCGACCACCAGAGCAAGCAGTATTGTCTGGAGGACCAGCTGCTCAAATACTTCCCGGAGGAGATTGAAAAGCACAAGGGTTTTATCAAGGGCTTTGAATCTGACCTGGAGGTTTTGGCAGCTCACCCGCACCCGGAGGATGGCTTTGCTGGTATGGAGATCCGTGGAGACCTGCTGACCGATAAGGAGAACGCCGGTGCAGCCCTTTTGGATGCCTGCAAGGAGGTCAAAACCTCTGATCCGGTGCAGATCGGCAGCTACCGGGGCTATGCCATGTCCGTGGAATTTTCCGCTTGGAAACAGGAATATACGCTCCTGCTGAAAGGACAGATGACCCACAGGGCAACCCTTGGTGCAGACCCTCGCGGAAATCTTACCCGTATCGACAATGCCCTCGCCCAGATGCCCCAGCGTCTGGAGGCGGCAAAGGCACAGCTGGATAACCTCTGTCAGCAGCAGGCTGCCGCAAAGGAGGAAGTCGGAAAGCCATTCCTTTATGAAGAAGAACTGAGAAGCAAAAACGCCCGTCTGGTGGAGCTGGATACCCTGCTCAACATCGACGGAAAGGGACAGGGACAGGCACACACTGAGTCCGCTGTTGCCAAAAGCACACGGCCTTCGGTGCTGGATCATCTGAAACGCCCGGTGCCGCCCCGTAGTACAGACAAGAAACCAAAACAGCATGAGGAGGTGCGATAACATGAATACCAACGATCTGAATACGGCTCTTTATGAAAAGATGGCCGCTGAGCAGGACAAATACAGGGACTGGCTGAAAAGCCAGCCCCCGGAAGAAATCCTGCACCACACCTATGAGTATACGGTCCGTGAGGACATTGTGATGGCGATGGAGGAACTGGAGCTGACCGATGCTCAGGCCCAGGCGCTTTTGGAATCTCCCTCGCCGCTGGCGGATGTGTACCGCTATTTTGACAAGCTGGAGACCGGCTATATGGATGTGATCCGAGACAGTATTGAAAGCCGAGCCAATGAGGTATGCAAAGAACCAGAAGAACTTAATCCCATGGTAGTTTATCTTCATTCTGCTTCATACGCGACTAAGCATGGAGAAACAGACGCATACTGGCTTTCTGACCAGGCGAATTTTTCCTGCAAAGTTTCCATTGAGCAGGCAATCAGTGCCCATTATAGGGATAACAGGCTAGATACTGCTTCTGCGGTGCAAGAGATTTTGGAGGAATTTGGAGCAGAGCGGATGAACTTTATTCTCGCCAATACGATTCAGCATAAGGATGCAGATGGGCGGATTTCTCGTGACAACAAAGCATGGGCAAAGACCATTCCAATGCCGGAGGATAGTGCCACTTCCCAGCAATGTGCTGATCTGATAGTGGATCGGGTCAATCCGGGACTGGTGGATCTGTTTACAAGACAGGCTCGAAAGGCTGTTCAGGAGAAAGAAAAAGGCTCTGTCCTGCAAAAGCTCAAGCAGGAACTGCCTGCCCATAAGCCTGCTGCCCCAAAGAAACGGGAGCCGGAACGATAACTATGGCAAAGCGTAAGCGGGATGTTCCGGTTTTGTTTTGGGTGTCCGCTGAGGAACTGGAGCTGATTCATCAAAAGATGCAGCAATACGGAACAGAAAATCTGAGTGCTTATCTGCGGAAAATGGCACTGGATGGATATGTGGTCAAGTTGGAACTGCCGGAGCTGAAGGAGCTGGTCTCCCTGATGCGCCGAAGCAGCAATAACTTGAATCAGCTGACCCGTAAAGTGCATGAGACCGGGCGGGTTTATGATGCTGACTTGGAGGATATATCCCGGCGGCAGGAACAGTTATGGGCGGGTGTGAAGGAAATCCTTACCCAGCTTTCCAAACTTTCATAATAGGGATAGATACTCCATTTGCGGAGGGAGGAACGGCGTTTCTTCGCCGCATCTCCCTCCGCTTTTTCTTTTTGCCGGTATCCTTGTCTTTTGCCTGTCCGTACCGGATAATATGAGTAGAATAAGAAGTGGAGCAAAGGAGTGAAAACAGATGCTGACCTTTGAAAAAGTGCTGGAGATTTTTGCGGATTATCTGGCCGCAGACGAGACCACCGAAGTTTATATCAGCCGTCATGGATGTGTAAGGGTTGAATTTGACCAGGACTTTCACTATTGCACCGGCGAGGTGTGCCATACTCCCAAGGAACTGTTCGACCTCTTAGCTGATGATTACCGGACTTATCTGGAGATTGAACTGACCAAAGGTAAACGGGAAGTGACGGAAGATGATGAGAGAGAAGCAGATGCCCTGTGCAAACGGCATCTGGAGCGTTGGAAGGAGGAACTGGAATGAAGATTTTGAAATGCCTGCTGATGATCGTAACTGCACCGGTCATTTTGGTGCTGACGCTTTTTGTCTGGCTCTGCATGGGGCTGATCTACATATCCGGTCTGGTGCTTGGTCTGCTCAGCATGGTAATTGCTCTGCTTGGTGTGGCTGTGCTTATTACCTATTCCCCGCAGAATGGTGTGATTTTGCTGGTTATGGCATTTTTAATTAGCCCGATGGGGCTGCCGCTGGCTGCAATCTGGCTGCTGGGAAAGGTGCAGAGTTTGAAATTTGCCATTCAGGATTGGGTGTATGGATAAAAAATACGCAAAGCCACAAAATGCCAAACACCGCCAAACACCGTCTGTTAAATTTGGAAAGAGGAACTATATATCAACGACTTTACTTTTGAACTAATATTGCGTATAATATTAGTGTGAAAGGAAGTGATATGATGGGACAATTTGAACAGCTGGATCAGATGCTAACAGAACAAGAAGGAATGCTGCGAACATCACAGGTCGTATCTTCTGGAATTTCAAAGCCGGTATTTTATGATTATGTGCGTTCACGAGATTTGGATAGAGTCGCACATGGGATTTATCTGTCTAAAGATTCTTGGGTGGATGCTATGTATCTGCTTCATTTGCGATTTGAACAAGCAGTATTTTCACATGAAACAGCTTTATTTTTTCACGATCTGACAGACCGTGAGCCAATAGAATATACAGTTACGGTCAAAACTGGATGCAATCCAAGCAAAATGAAAGCAGAAGGCATTCAAGTTTTTACGATTAAAGCAGACTTACATGATGTAGGACTTACAACAGCGAAAACTCCGTTCGGGCATACTGTGCCGGTTTATGATATGGAGCGGACGATCTGTGATTTGCTCAGAAGCCGCAGCAGAATTGAAATTCAGACCTTTCAGGGAGCGCTAAAATCTTATGCCCGTAGAAAAGATAAGAACCTGCGAGCTTTAATGCAATATGCTGGGATGTTCAAGGTGGAAAAAATTTTACGACAGTATTTGGAGGTACTTTTATGATAAAAACAGCAAGGCAGCTTAAAGATTTAATACGAAACCTTTCCAGAGAAAAATCCGCAGATGCTCAGATTTTAATGAGGAACTACATGATGGAGCGTTTTTTGGAGCGTATTTCTCTTTCTGAATATCGTGATAAGTTTATCTTGAAGGGTGGTATGTTGGTAGCAGCTATGGTTGGATTGGATGCTCGTTCTACGATGGATTTGGATGCAACCATAAAAGGAGCCAATGTCAATGTGGAGGATATTGAGAATCTAATTTCATCAATCGTAACTGTTCCGATTGATGATGGTGTTAAATTTCAGCTAAAAAGTATTTCGGAGATTATGGATGAAGCAGAGTATCCAGGTATTCGTGTCAGCATGAGTACAACATTCGATGGTGTAGTGACCCCTTTGAAAATTGATATTTCTACGGGAGATGCAATTACTCCAAGAGAGGTCCGGTATTCATTCAAACTTATGTTGGAAGATCGCTCCATTGATATTTGGGCTTATAATTTAGAAACTGTGCTGGCAGAAAAACTGGAAACTATTATTACCAGAGCCACAACCAATACCCGCATGAGAGATTTCTACGATATTTACATTTTAGAACAGCTGCATGGAACTACGCTGAACCTGAAAATTTTACATGATGCGCTTCTGGCAACTGCTCATAAACGGGGATCGGAGAAGTATCTTAACCAGGCTGAAGAAGTTTTTGACGAAGTGGAAAATGATTCAGTTATGCAAAAACTTTGGGAGGCATACCGTAAAAAGTTTTCTTATGCTTCTGACTTGGAATGGGATGTGATTATGAAAGCAATTCGCAGGTTATATGTTCTTTGCGAGAAGGGCATCAGCTTATGAAAAAGCATGGACACTATTGTAAAATTTGTGGCGAATACAAAGCCAACGAAAAATTTTCAGGCAAAGGTCATGCAGCCCACATTTGTAAATCCTGTGCTTCGCTACCAGCAGAAAAGCAGGCTGAACTGATGACACTGAATCGTCTTTTGAATCTTCCATGGAGGCTATCGAAAGAACAGTTGTCCTGGCTGAAAAATCGACTAAAGGATAGGCGGCCTGATGTCCGTGCATTGGCGCAAGAGCAATATGAAATGAGATTTCCACCAAGACACTTAGAAGATGATGAGTTCAATTTTTTCGATGAAGAAAGTTTTATAGAATAGTGAAAGCGGTCTGCTATGGCAGGCCGTTTTCTTTTCGGGAAGGAGGTCTGACCTATGGCAACCACGAGAATCATGCCGCTTCATGTCGGCAAGGGCCGCACAGAAAGTCGGGCGATCAGTGACATCATCGACTATGTGGCCAACCCAAAGAAAACAGATGACGGCAGACTCATTACCGGCTATGCGTGTGACAGCCGGACTGCGGATGCAGAGTTTCTTCTGGCAAAGCGGCAGTACATTGCCGCTACCGGACGAGTGCGAGGTGCGGATGATGTGATTGCCTATCATGTGCGCCAGTCGTTCCGCCCCGGTGAGATCACTCCGGAAGAAGCGAACCGGCTGGGTGTGGATTTTGCCAAGCGTTTTACCAAGGGCAATCATGCCTTTGTGGTCTGCACTCATATAGACAAATCGCACATTCACAATGTACGCCCGGATAGGGCAATGAGAAAAGCAGTATGAGGTACTGCCCCGTAAGATAACGCGGGAAACAACCAGCCTAACCGAAAGGCGAAAGCTGACACGGGAACACAGTACGGCTGGAAAGCGGTAAGTCACCTAAAGGCAATCGGGTGCGACTGAACCGCAATGTTAATCGGATATAAGGTATAAGTTGGATTTACTGAACGTGAGCTTCCAGTTTCTGTTATGTGCCGATAGAGGAAAATTGCCTGAAACCTCTGGTACGGAAAAGGCAAGTTATGGTTGTGGGCTTGTCGGTTATCAATCATTCCGTACAACCTGTAGGGGAACCTATGGTAACGAAGCGAAAGCGATACCGAGAATCCGAATTTACCAAGTCTCATTGCTAACCGGGGATGCCCTAACCAGGAGTGCCGCACGAAAGGGGGAATGAAAAAGCGGCTATGGCTTTGGAGCCTGAAAATCCTGCATGGGTACGGAGTGCTCGTAGTAGTCCGAGAGGGGTAATGACCCTTACATGGCGAAGGGGCACAGTTATTGCGCACTAAAATTAGAAGTTGATTAGGGAGGAAAACCTCACATGAAGCCAACAACGGAAATTTTAGCAAGAATCAGTCAAAACTCACTTGCAAATAAAGAAGAAGTATTTACAAAACTGTATCGCTATCTGTTGCGTCCTGACATTTACTTTGTGGCATACAAAAACCTGTATGCCAACAACGGTGCGGCAACAAAAGGAGTAAACGAGGATACGGCGGACGGTTTCAGTGAAGCCAAAATAGATAGTATTATCAAAGCATTGGCGGACGAAACCTATCAGCCCATGCCGGTGAGGCGAACCTATATCCAGAAGAAGAATAACCGCAAAAAGCTGCGTCCCTTAGGTATACCAACCTTTACTGACAAATTGGTGCAGGAAGTGTTGCGGATGATACTGGAAGCGGTATATGAACCTATCTTTCTGGATGTCTCCCACGGTTTTAGGCCAAAAAGAAGTTGTCATACGGCCTTAAAACAGTTGAGACGGGAGTTCAACGGTACGCGTTGGTTTGTTGAAGGCGACATCAAAGGTTGCTTTGACAACATCAACCACGCTGTTCTTGTAGGCTTGCTGAACAATAAAATCAAGGACGCTCGGATAACCAAGCTGATTTACAAATTCCTAAAAGCAGGATATTTAGAGAATTGGCAGTACCATAAGACGTACAGCGGTACACCGCAAGGCGGTATCATTTCTCCGCTACTCGCCAACATCTACCTGCATGAATTGGACAAGTTTGTAATGAAGTTGAAATCCGAATTTGACACGCCCGGAGTGGGACAAATCACACCTGAATACCGAGAGCTGCACAATGAAATCAAACGGCTATCCCACCGCTTGACGAAAGTAACAGGTGAGGAAAGGGAAATGGTGCTGGCAGAGTATAAGCCCAAACGTCAGAAACTGATGACCATTCCCTGCACTGCGCAGACCGACAAAAAACTGAAATATGTTCGGTATGCGGATGATTTTCTAATAGCAGTCAAGGGAAACCGTGAGGACTGTCAATGGATTAAGAGCAAACTGGCCGAGTTTATCGGAGATACACTGAAAATGGAACTCAGTGAAGATAAAACGCTCATAACCCATAGCAGTAAATGTGCAAGGTTCTTAGGCTATGATGTGCGTGTGCGCAGAAGCGGAAAAATAAAGCGGGGTGGCCCCGGTCATGTAAAAATGCGTACCCTCAATGGGGGTGTAGAACTGTTGGTGCCACTTAACGATAAAATCCGTCAATTCGTTTTCACTAAAGGTGTGGCGATACAGAAGAAAGATGGTTCCATGTTTCCAGTTCATCGGAAATATCTGGTTGGGCTCACAGACTTAGAAATCGTTTCAGTATACAATGCGGAGTTAAGAGGAATATGCAACTATTATGGTATGGCAAGCAACTTTTGCAAGCTGCACTATCTTGCCTACCTTATGGAATACAGTTGCTTAAAAACCCTTGCTTCAAAGCATAAAACCAGCCTATCCAAAACCATTGACAAGTTTAATGATGGCACAGGAAAATGGGGTATACCCTATGAAACGAAGCAGGGAAACAAAAGGCGTTACTTCGCAAATTACGCCGACTGCAAAGGCAAGGGCCCTGCTACGGATTACATCAGCAATGCTGCCGTTGTCTACGGATACGCAGTCAATACCCTTGAAAACCGGCTGAAAGCAAAGGTCTGTGAGTTATGCGGAACGACAGAGAGCGACCATTACGAGGTTCACCACATTAACAAACTCAAAAATCTCAAAGGCAAGGAATGGTGGGAAATCGCAATGATTGCCAAACACAGAAAAACGCTTGTGGTGTGCAGGGATTGCCACCGCAGTATTATCCACAAAAAGTGAGTTTTGTCTGAACGAGCAGTAACAGAGCCGTATACTCCGAGAGGGGTACGTACGGTTCCCGGAGAGGGTGGCGCAAACCTATCACAGCAATGTGACAAGGCGGTGCTTCCCTACTCCACCACATTATCTGGTCATCGGTCAGCTTAGAATATGACCGGAAATTCCGAAACTTTTGGGGCAGCACCAAGGCGGTCCGTCAGTTGAGCGACACCATCTGCATTGAAAACGGACTGTCTATTGTAGAGAACCCGAAACCTCACGGAAAGAGCTATAACAAATGGCTGGGCGATCAGGCAAAGCCCTCTCACCGAGAGCTGCTTCGTGTGGCGATTGATAATGCATTATCACAAAGTCCTGCTGACTTTGAGGAGCTGCTGAGGCTGCTGCAAGAGTCCGGCTGTGAGGTATCAAAGCGCGGAAAATCATATCGCCTGAAGCTCCCCGGTTGGGAAAAAGCAGCCCGCATGGACAGCCTGGGCGAAGGATATGGATTGGAAGATTTGCAGGCAGTTCTCTCCGGGAAGAAAGCGCATACCCCACGAAAGAAAACAGTCACACAGGCAGAGCCGCCGAAGGTCAATCTGCTGGTGGACATTCAGGCAAAATTGCAGGCTGGAAAAGGTGCTGGGTATGCTCGATGGGCTAAGGTTTTCAATCTGAAGCAAATGGCGCAGACAATGAATTACCTGTCAGAGAACAATCTGCTGGAGTATGCGGTTTTGGAAGAAAAGGCTGCGGCTGCCACGGCACATCACAATGAGCTTTCGGCGCAGATCAAAGCGGCTGAAAAGCGCATGGCAGAGATTGCTGTTCTGCGTACTCACATCGTAAATTATGCCAAGACCCGTGAGGTCTATGTGGCATACCGCAAGGCAGGATATTCCAAGAAATTTCGGGAGGAACATGAGGAAGAAATTCTGCTCCACCAGGCTGCTAAGAATGCATTTGATGAAATGGGAGTCAAGAAGCTGCCCAAGGTCAAAGAGTTGCAGACAGAGTACGCGAAATTGCTGGAAGAAAAGAAAAAGACCTATGCCGAGTACCGGCGTTCCCGTGAGGAAATGCGGGAGCTTTTGACGGCAAAGGCCAATGTGGATCGGGTCCTGAAAATGGAGGTAGAACAGGATGTTGAAAAAGAAAAAGACCACGGCCAGCGGTAAGCTGGTCCTGGTCAAAAGCGTTCGCAGAACGCGTAGCCACAGAATGAAATTCTGTGTTCAAAGGGGCTTGGGGGCGCTGCCCTCAACAAGCAAGCGGAGAGGAAAATCACGGAGGGAGTTTGCACTCTGCGGGTCGGTGTGTATTAACACCGGCATTGCTTGCCTCTTTTTACCCGGAAATGAAAGGAGCCAGTGAGGAAACAGTCAAATTTCACTCACCGGCTCAATTCGTTTCAAATTTCTCGGATAGTTCTGTTAGTTCTTTTGCGGTCTCCTGCGTATGGTGCAAGAGGGTTTCACGCATTTCTGATGGACAGCTGCAATAAAGCATCTTCATTTGATTGGCTCCCTCATCTTCTGGAGAAACATCTGGATTGATCAGAGAGTCCAGAGAGATCGGCAGCACCTTTGCCAATGCCTTCAAAATCAAGTAAGACGGATTCATCTTTCCCTTTTCGATGTTGGCAATCTGCTTGACAGATACATGACTCAGATCGGAAAGCTCTTGCTGTGTCAGGTCTTTTTTCTTTCGGGCTTCCCGCATTTTTTGTCCCAAAGCGGTTAAATCATCAATCGGCATAATCATTCACCTCAAATATATTTTATCGTGCTGATTTTCACAAGGGAATAACCTTATTGTGCTTGTCAACAAGGCTGATTATACCGATTTTGGAGAGGGATATTTCCACATACTTGTATTGTTCGAGTAAGAGAAATATAATGTACTCTGTGGAGGTGCGAAATGGACTATATGACACTAAAAGAGGCCGCCGAGAAGTGGGGCGTGACACCTCGTAGGGTAAACTATTATTGCGCCGGAGGGCGTATCCCCGGCGCTGTGAAAATGGCTGGTGTTTGGCTGATCCCTAAAACTGCGGAGAAGCCGATTGATGGCCGGACAAAACAAGGGAAGGAGCTGCGCCATGAATAAAATTTTAATTATAGATGATGACAGAGAACTGTGTGCTTTGATTAAACGCAGCGTACAATCGGAACATATTGAAGCTGATTTTTGTAATACCGGAAAAGAGGGCTTGCAGAAATTAAAAGAGCAGGAGTATCAGCTTGTGGTGCTGGATGTGATGATGCCCGGCATGGATGGCTTTGAAACGCTGGAAGAAATCCGCAAAGAAAACAGCCTGCCGATTTTGATGTTTACATCCAAAAATGACAGCATTTCTAAAGTGCGGGGCTTACGGGCCGGGGCGGACGATTATCTGACAAAACCGTTTGACATGGACGAACTGATTGCCCGTATTGCGTCCCTCATTCGCCGCTACACCCGTTTTAATCATCAAGCCGGAGCTGTGCAAAAACTGGATTTTGATGGATTGCAAATTGACCTTGAAAATCGTTCTGTTACGACGGAAAATGGCACTTTTGAACTTCCACCAAAGGAATTTGATCTGCTCCTGTACTGTGCAAAGCATCAGGGAAAAATTTTGACAAAACAGCAGATTTATGAGGAAGTTTGGGGCGAAGAATATTTCTATGATGACAGCAACATCATGGCGATCATCAGCCGGCTTCGTAAAAAATTAGAAGTCAATCCTTCCAGTCCAAAGTATATCCAAACGGTCAAAGGGATTGGCTACCGCTTTAACAAGGAGGTGTAGCCAGTATGGAAATCATCGTTTTCTTGTCCATTGGGATTGCTGTTGTGGCTGTGCTGACTTCCATCGTTCTCATTCGGCGCGTAAAAAAGCAAATCGCAGAAATGACTGATGCACTGGTTGATGTGAAAAACGGAAATGGCAACCGGCGTATTTTGTCTGCAGCAAATGAACTGACAGCCCCTCTTGCCTATGAAATCAATGAGATCGTTGTGTCCTATGAAAGCAGACTTTCGATGGTACGGCAGACAGAAGAAACCAACCGCCAGCTTATGACGAGCCTTTCCCATGATGTTCGGACGCCCCTTACCACTCTGATTGGGTATCTTGACGCTGCACACAAAGGACTGGTCACAGGAAAAGACCGGGATGATTATATTGAAACCGCCCGCCGGAAAGCCCATGATCTGAAAGAATATATTGATGTGCTATTTGACTGGTTCAAGTTAAATTCCAACGAGTTTGCTTTGGAGATCCAGAGTGTTGAGGCCGCAGAGCTGACAAGAAATATCCTGATCGACTGGATACCGATTTTTGAGGATAAACAGGTTGATTATGACATTGATATTCCTGAACAGCCTGTCCGGGTAAGATTGGATATGGACAGCTATATGAGGATCATCAATAATCTCATTCAAAATGTAATTGCTCACAGTCATGCGGACAAAATCAAAATTGTCCTGTCAAAGAAGGAAAATAACATGGAATTGTTGCTGGCAGACAATGGAGTGGGAATTGAGAAAGAAGATTTGAAACACATATTTGAACGGCTTTATAAGTGTGATAAAGGACGCTCTGAGAAAGGCAGCGGTCTTGGTCTTTCTATTGTCCACCAGCTTGTAGAAAAGATGGGTGGAAGCATAACAGTTGAAAGCGTACCGGGAAAAGGGACTGAATTTATGTTGCTTTTTCCTTTGGAGATTTAAGCGGGTTCCCGTCTTTATGGCGGGAGCCTTTGTCATTTTGCCGGATTTCAAATTGCAAGGTTAATGCAAGGTTGCGGCAAGGTTAATGCAAGGTTGGCATGATAGAATACCTTACAGAACAGGAGGTTTTGAATATGGACATCAATACAATCATTGAAACAAAAAATCTGACGAAGCAATACGGCTCACAAAAGAGTGTGGCTGACTTAAATATCCATGTGAAGCGTGGGAGAATTTACGGTCTGCTGGGCAGAAACGGAGCTGGAAAAACCACGACCATGAAAATGCTGTTGGGCTTAACGAAGCCGACTTCCGGGGAGGTCAAAATCTGGGGAAAGCCCTTGCAGGGGAATGAAAAGAAATTGTTGCCCCGTATTGGCAGTCTGATTGAGTCTCCCGGCTTTTACCCAAATCTGACCGGCACAGAGAACCTGCGTATCTTTGCTACCCTGCGGGGCGTACCAAACAATCATGCTATCAAAGATGCCCTGGATCTGGTAGGACTGCCTTACAAAGATAAAAAGCTCTTTTCCCAGTATTCTCTTGGTATGAAGCAGCGGCTTGCCATTGCCCTTGCCGTGATGCACGATCCGGAACTTTTAATTTTGGATGAACCGATCAACGGTCTCGATCCCATCGGTATTGCAGAAGTACGCTCCTTTATTCGGGAGCTTTGCGACGCAAGAGGAAAAACCATTTTGATTTCCAGTCACATTCTTTCGGAGATTTCCCTGCTGGCTGACGATATTGGAATTATCGACCACGGCGCATTGCTGGAAGAAGAAAGCCTTGCTGAGTTGGAGCAAAAAAGCAGTAAGCATATCCGGTTTACACTCTCTGATACTGCGCAGGCGGCAAGAATTTTGGAACGAAATTTCCATGAAAACCATTTTTCCATACAGGACGACCACAATCTGCGCCTGCACAACCTTGATCTGCCTGTTGGGAAAATTGTAACTGCCTTTGTGGAAAACGGATTGGAGGTATCGGAGGCGCATACTTGTGAGGAAAGTCTTGAAGATTACTTCAAGCGTGTGACGGGAGGCGAGGGAATTGCTTAAACTAATCAAATGCGAATTTTTGAAATTGAAACGGAAGAAATTTATTCCGCTGATTATTCTGGCGGCTTTCCTGTTTCCGATCCCGCTGACTTATCTGATGACAACGCCCTCTATGATGGAGCGATATACGGATCAGGCAGATGCTTTCGACGGACTATTTAACATGGTGTTAGGATATGGTATTCAGTTTTTACTGCCCTGCATTATCGGTGTGATTGCCGCTATCCTGTTTTTTATGGAACGCGACAACGACACATTCAAAAATCTGCGTACAATTCCCGTAACCAGCACGCAAATGGTGCTTGCAAAAATTATTGTCCTGTTTCTCTTTGGAATTGTTTTTTGTGTGGCTTCTACCATTGTAACAATTCTTTGCGGATTTGGAACATTAGAAGTTTATGGAATAGGCTATAAATTGTTTTTAGCGGTTGAAACAGGAATTTTCATTACGGCAGGAACACTCCCGTTGATTGTCCTTGTTGTCTTTTTCAGTAAGACCTATGTTTTTTCCATTTTGCTGTGTGTCTTTTACAGCGTTCTGAACATGAGTGCTACGGCATTGTTTGACACACTGCCTAAAACCATGTTATGGCTTCTGCCCACGCCACTGACTACATTTTGGAGTGCGGGAGATATGGCGGCTCATGGAATAAAAATGGACTTGGAGCAAATGACAGGGCTAATTCCTTCAACATTTCAAGTTGTATTCATTCTTGGGATCATGGCATTAGTTTCGTTCTTACTGATTGACAGATTATATAAGCAGAGGGGGGAATAAACATGGTTCGCATTGTAAAAACAGAATTTTATAAATTGAAAAGGTATCATATCCTTTGGGCGGGCGTTGCGCTCATGCTCCTATCCGTCCTGCTGACCTTGTTTACCTCTATGGCGAATGATGGTTCCGTTTGGGATTTCGCCTATCTTACAGAACAGGTCATCAAAAACAATATGTCCATGATTTTTCCGATGTGTATCAGCCTAATTGCTGGATATATGATTTCTCGTGAGCAGACGGATGACACATTGAAAAATATTCTGACTGTGCCGATCTCTTTTAAGAAACTGCTGACCGGGAAATTGATTGTGTGCGGCGTATTGTCTATTATTTTCGGGCTGATATGCAGCCTGTTTACAATCATAGCAGAAATGATTGTGGGATTTCCCGGCTTTGAAATTTCCTTAGCACTAAAGGCAACCTTGCAGATTACCGCGGTTAATTTCTTTTTATATCTTGCGGTTCTGCCGATTATCGCTCTTACTTGTCGGAGGGCAAGCAGCTTTTTAGTAGGTGTAATCATTGCTTTTGTCTATGGATATGGAGGGATGTTTGCCGCAGGAAATATGACATTAGCAAACCTTTATCCGATTACCGCAAGTCTCGGAATGGTAGGCTACCGTAGCTATGATACCGCAGTCAACTGGAATATCGGAACCTGTTCTTGCAGTCTTGTGCTTGCTGTCGTTATTTCTGCCATCTTGATTTTGTGCATGAAAGAGCGAGAAGCAACCCAAACAAAGAAAAAGGCCAAAAAGGTAGCACCAAAGAAAGGCTGGTGATGATTTCATGAAGAAAATAGTTTTAGCATTGGCATTTGTCCTTTTGGGAAGTTTTATGCTTTCTGGCTGTTCAAAAGATGAAATTCTCGATCATTATAATAATATCGTTCAGTCCGCTGGAGCCATAGAGCTTACAGGAAAGTTATCTTTGGAAGGAACAAAAGAAAAAGGGATCGATGATTATACGGGAACTTATACGGCTGATTATGAGAATTTTTCAGATACAGAGTATTTGTTCGGAGGAACTTCCATAAAGAGAGAAGCCGGTAAGGAGCTGTCTATTGACTGCACTTTGGAGGTTACGGAAGGTACTGCAAAAGTATTTTGGATTTCTGGATCTGATGAAGCAGTCACTTTGATTGAAACAACCGGAACTTATAGTGACACAATTACACTTCCTGATGGTGGAAATTATATCGGCATTGCGTGTGAGGACTTTACTGGAAGCATTGAATTGAATATTGAATAACAACTTGCCGCACGACGGCAAAAGAAAAAAAGCCGTCGTAAAGCAGACCTATTAACACGCCTAATATTGTCTTTCGGTGGCTTTGAAAAATTCAGAGCCGCCGTTTCTTTTTGCTCTAAGCAGAAACACAATGACCTCATGCAATCAGCAGGGGCGGCATAAAGGAGGATGCCGCCTTGTCTATTTTCGCTTTTTTTCATAATATCCATGATCTGCACCAACTAAAAAAAGCCTTGCGCCACCTCCGGGGAAATCTGATTGCCAATCGGCATTATCATTCTATCTAAATCAGCAGAATAATGAGTTTTTTTGTTGCGCCAGTTTCTCTTTATGGAGAGCTGGCGTTTTCTATTGCTGCTTTTTCCGGGAAGCTCCCAAAGTATACCGTTGCCGTTCCCCGCCTCCGTTCGGTTCACCCGTCAACCACCCGTGAATCGAAATGGAGGTACATAATGAAAAAAGTCAATCTTAGGGATCTGTATCCCGATGTTTATAAAACCGATCACTTTGTAGAAGTAACTGAAGATGTGCTGGAGACGATCCAAGCTGCTGAGCGTGCGGAAGCTGCCTATGACAGGAGGAGGTATCGCTATAAGGCTCACTACTCCCTGGACTGTGATAATGGCATTGAAAATGCAATTCTGCTGAAGCCTGCAACGCCGGAAATGCTTCTGGAGGAAAAGCAGATGCGGGAGCAGCTTTATGCCGCTGTGATGGCCCTGCCGGAGAAGCAGGCCAAGCGGATCTATGCCCGGTATTATCTGGGTATGCGTGTGAGCGAGATAGCAGTAGCGGAGGGTGTAGACCCAAGTCGTGTCCGTGACAGCATCCGGCGTGGTCTGAAGCAGCTGGCAAAGTATTTTTAGGATAGAATAACAAAGGGCGCAAGGTCTCAAAGTGCTTCTGGCACATGGCCTTGCGCCCCATTTGCATCCTTGTATTCTTCGAGCGAAAGAAATATAATAAGCCATATTGGAGGGAAACTATATGGATTATATGACGCTGAAAGAAGCAAGTGAAAAATGGGGTGTTACTCCAAGGCAGATCAATTATTTATGCGCCGGAGGGCGTATCCCCGGCGCTGTGAAGATGGCTACCATTTGGCTGATTCCCAAGGATGCAGAGAAACCGGCAGACCGCCGTTTCAAAAATACAAAAAAATAATTCTCTCGTGAGGTTTCTGTGACATTTGGATGCTACACTAAGAATGAAGGAGTGTGATACAATGCGAATTTTAGTAGTCGAGGATGACCGACTTTTGAATAATACTTTGTGCTATAACCTGGAAGCTGCGGGCTATGTTGTGAACTCTGCCCTGACAAAATCAGCAGCCAGTGATTTTCTGACCAGACAGGACTATGACCTGATCGTGCTGGATGTAAACCTACCGGATGGGAACGGCTTTGATTTCTGCCGGGAGGTAAAGGAGCGCCGGCCGGACACGGCGGTGATCTTCCTGACCGCAAATGATATGGAGAGCGATATGCTCAAAGGCTATGAGCTGGGCGCAGAGGACTATGTGACCAAGCCATTTCCCATGAGCGTCTTTCAAAAAAAGCTGTCCGTAGTGCTGGGGCGGCTGGCGAAACAGTCTGGCGGCGGTGATAGCTATGAGGACGGTGCGCTGTCCATCAATTTCTCGGAGATGACGGCTTCCCTGTCCGGTAAGGCGCTGGTGTTCACTCCGCTGGAATACCGGTTGTTGAAAATCCTGACCAAAAATCCGCAGAATGTTTTGACAAGGCAGGTGCTGCTTGAAAAGCTGTGGGATGCCGATGGGAACTTTGTGGATGAACACGCCCTGACTGCGGCTATCAGCCGGGTGCGGAATAAAATTGAAACGGATGGACGCCAGTACATCAAGACGGTGTACGGCATGGGCTATATGTGGATCGGAGGGGCGCTCAAATGAATATGCGGAAACTCTCCATCAATAAAGCCTGCGTTCTTTTGGGAACGCTGTTGCTGCTGGCGGTTGGCGCAGTCTGCACCGCTGTTTATCTGCTGACCCGGAATATAACCGCTGTCCGGTGTGTGTTCCTGTTCAGTCTCTTTGTGCTGCTCTGCGTCATCTGCTTTGTGGCGTTGATCCGCCGGAAGCTGGTCCGGTTCTCCGATGCCTTTTGTGGTCAGATGGATGATATGCTCTCCGGGGATATGCAGCCAAAGCAGACGGTTGAGGAAGAAAGCCTGTTCTATAAAATCAACTACCGGCTGGGGCGGCTGTACGAGGTCATGCAGGAAAATAAAAACAGCATCGCAAAAGAACGGGCTGACCTGCAAGAGCTGATCTCTGACATCTCCCATCAAGTTAAAACACCGATTGCCAACTTGAAGATGATCAACAACACACTGCTCGAAAACGAGGTTCCCCCGCAGAAGCAAAAGGAATTTCTGACAGCCCAGGCCAGCCAGCTTGATAAGCTGGACTTCCTCATGCAGGCCATGATTAAAACCTCCCGTCTGGAAACGGGAGTCATTTCGCTGGAGTAAAAACAGCAGCCGGTTTATGATACCCTTGCCGCTGCCCTGGGCGGGATTTTGCTCAATGCCGAAAAGAAACAAATAGATGTGCAGGTAGAATGCCCGGAGCATTTGGATGCGTGCCACGATAGAAAATGGACAGGTGAGGCCCTGTTCAACATTCTGGATAATGCTGTGAAATACACCCCGGCAGGCGGGCAGATCCGTGTGACGGTGGATGGCTGGGAAATGTATGTGAAGATCGACATTACAGATACCGGCATCGGCATTTCAGAGCAGCACCAGGGGACGATTTTCAAGCGGTTTTACCGGGAAGATGCGGTGCATGATGTGGATGGTATTGGGATCGGGTTATATCTGGCCCGTGAGATTGTGACCTTGCAGGGCGGTTATATCAGGGTGGCATCTGAGGTTGGGAAAGGCTCAACCTTTTCTGTTTTCCTGCTCCGAAAGTAGCGCCGACACGCCCCCAAAATTGAAATGTCACAGACTTGTGACATTTGGGGCCGAATTTAGCGGAAATTTTTTGTGGCTCGTGACATTTCTGTGAGGTTTGGTCGTTACAATGGGTTTATCAAAAAGAAAGGATGGTGTTCTTTATGAGCATTTTGCAAACGACTGAACTGAAAAAATATTATGGTGCAGAGCCGAACATTACCAGGGCCTTGGATGGTGTGACCCTCTCCATTGAAAAGGGAGAATTTGTAGCCATCGTAGGAACCTCTGGCAGTGGTAAATCCACGCTGCTGAACATGATCGGCGGATTGGATGTACCTACCTCCGGCCAGGTGGTCGTGGATGGCAAGGAGCTGTCCAAACTCAAAGACGAGGAACTGACCGTTTTCCGCAGAAGAAAGATCGGCTTTATCTTCCAGAACTACAATCTGGTGCCGGTGCTGAATGTCTTTGAAAACATCGTGCTGCCTGTGGAACTGGACGGAAACAAGGTAGACAAGAAGTTTATGAAAGAAGTCGTCCAGATGCTGGGGCTGGAGGATAAGCTGAACAATATGCCCAATAACCTCTCCGGCGGCCAGCAGCAGCGTGTAGCCATCGCCCGCGCTCTGGTGTCAAAGCCTGCAATCGTCCTGGCTGATGAACCGACTGGCAATCTGGACAGCAAGACCAGCGCCGATGTGCTGGGGCTTCTGAAAACCACAAGCCAAAAATTCCACCAGACCCTCGTGATGATTACCCATAATAGTGAGATCGCCCAGCTTGCCGACCGCATCATTCGGATCGAGGATGGTAAGATCGTGCAGTAAAGGGGGGCGGGACTATGAATGACATTCTATTTGGCAATAACAACAAGGCTGTCATCAAAAAGCTGGCGAACCGCAGTTTTCGCAGCAATAAAATGCGGAATGTGATTGCAGTCATTGCGATTGCCCTGACAACCTTTCTCTTTACGGCAGTCCTGACCATTGGCATGGGTGCCAGTGGAACGCTGGAATACAGCATGGCAAAGATGATGGGATCATCTGCGGATGCTCTGGTGCAGGGACTTTCCGAGGAGCAGTTCCAGCAGTTAAAAGAAAATGCCATGTTTGAAAAGGTAGGCTGCTGGATACCAGTCGAAATTATGACCAACACAAACCGGCGTGTTGCAGAGGTCGATTATGCCGACCATACCCAGTTGGAAATTCGGATGCTGACGCCGCGCACAGGCTCTGCCCCTCAAAAGGCAAATGAGGTTTTGGTCTCTGCCAACATACTGAGGGATCTGAACATTGAAGAAAAAATCGGTGCAGAAATTCCTGTTGAATTGAAGGTTCGTCAAAGTAATCAGGTTTATCATTTTGATATGGTCGTATCCGGCATTTATGATACACCAAATGAAAAATCGGAATCGGTCATTGTTTCTAAAGCCTTTCTGGAAGAAAACGCAGAAATGATGAGTGATATTGCTTTGGGGCGTGTTGGCTGTGGTATTTATACAGCCGATGTAGTAATGCGGGATAATTATATGGTAAAGGATCGCATTTCAGAGCTTGTCCGCAATATCGGCGGTAATCCGGATGATGCCAATGCAGACAATGCAGTTCGCGTTGCCCCTAACCCCATTGTCTCTAATGACAGCGGTCTTATGATGTGGCTGGTAGCCGGTGTTTTCGGTATTTTGTTCATGTTCTGTGGGTATCTGCTGATCTACAATGTGTTTGAGATTGCTGTAACAAATGATATTCGGCAATACGGCTTGCTGAGGACTGTGGGGACTACTTCCCAGCAGATCAAGCGTTTGGTCAACCGGCAGGCACTGTACTTGTTCCTGATCGGTGCACCACTCGGTCTGCTTTTGGGCACATTGCTTGGTCGCAGTATTCTGCCTGCTGTACTCCAGATATTTGCGGTTGATTTCAGCGGAGGAAACATTGAGGTCGGCACACTCCCGTATTTGGGCATTATCGCAGGAGCGGTTCTGTTCTCGGGACTTACGGTTTATATCAGTACCAGAAAATCGGTGAAGAAGGCATCTCGTGTGTCACCTATCGAGGCTATCCGCTATGTAGAGCAGGACACTGTTTCCATAAAGCGAAAAAAGACAATTTCCGAGGCAGTTATTCCCCGCATGGCGAAGGCAAATCTTCAGCGCAATAAGCGCCGGACAGTCTTTATTGTGATTTCCCTGACTTTGAGCATTGTCCTCTTGAACTCGGTGTTTATCTTCAGCGGCAGCTTTGACGAAGATGCCTATATCGAAAACCAGACCCGAAGTGATTTTATAGTATATAGTCCAGTCATTCAAGCTGCATGGGGAGATAACTTTGGGCATGATAGTGCTGTTCCAGAGAAGGCAGTGGAGGAAATCAAGGAACAGCCCGGAGTCACAAACGAAGCCTACCTGTACCGGAACACTTTTGAAGATGACCATATCTCTTGTGACTGGGGAACTCCCTATGTGGTTGATAACACAAATAAGGAACAGCGAATGTTGCCGGAACACCTCAATTTAGGTGTTTACCAAACAGAAAATGGTGGGCATACTGTTGGGTTGACTGCGGATAACCACCCCCTCGGAAATGTATTTGGCTTTTCGGAAAACTTTTTCAATCGGCTGGACATTATCGAAGGTGAAACTGATTTATCTATCTTAAAAGACAAACTTTGGAATGGTAACAATGTAATTTTAATGGGCGAATATAACGATCATGGTAACTTTGGTGGGGCAGATGCCGCCAGTTATTGTGGATTATCCGTTGGAGATACCATTCAATTTTATGAAAATGGAACTCCAACCGAGGAGTTTACCATTATCGCAAAAGCCGCCGCTACTCATAGCGATGTGACTATGACTGGCGGCGGTGCAAATATCGCACAAATAATAGAAGGTCCTAAAATTTTTATGGCTGAAAACAAATTCAAGGAGATTTATGAAACTCCTACCTTGTACGGTTTCCTCTTCGATGTAGAGGAACAATACCAGCAGGAGATGGAAACCTATCTGGCGCAGGATACAGATGTTGCCTATACCTCTATCTTAACGATGAAAGCAACTGTTTCCAGTATAAAAAATGTTGTCTTGCTGATTGGCGGAATGATCGGTGCGGTGTTTGCCCTAGTGGGCCTGATTAACTTCATCAATCTGGTCATGACCAATATCATTACCCGACGCCATGAGTTTGCCACTATGCAGAGTATCGGTATGACGAACCAACAACTCAGAAAGATGATGATTTCTGAAAGTTTCTCCTATGTGTTGCTGGCAGGGATTGCTGGTACACTGGCTGCGGGGGCGCTTGGTATGACATTGGTAAGGGCTTTTGTAGAAAACGGTCCAACCAGTATTATGATGACATTCCAGATGACTCTGCTCCCGGCGCTGGTTATGCTGATTCTGTTTTTGGCACTGGCGTTTATCGTTCCCGTTGTCGCACTCCGGCTCTTTAACAGTCGAAGTGTCGTAGAACGGCTTCGGGTAAATGAATAAAGGCAAAGGTGGTGAACAACATGAATGATATTTTATTTGGCAACAATAATTCCAAAGTGATTACCAAGCTATCCAAACGCTATTTTAAGAAGAATAAGGTCCGCAATCTGGCTGCACTGTTGGCAATTATCCTTACTGCTTTCCTATTTACCTCTATCACTTCCCTGGCGTTCAATATGGCGTCCTCCATCCAGCTCTCTCTGCAAATGCAGAAAGGCAGCAAGGCGGATGGCACTTTAGGATATATGACGGAGGAACAGTACGAGCAGCTTGTAAACAGCGATTTTGTGGAGCAGGCAGGCCACCGGCGTATCATTGGCTATGCAAGCAATACTTCCAGCCATTCCATTGAGATCAATTATGCGGACAGTGTGCAGCAGGAGCTGACCTTCTGTGTGCCTACTCACGGAGCTGCACCGGAGAAAGCGAATGAGATCGCCACCACGGATCTGGCGCTGAAGGCGCTGGGTGTAGAACCTGAGATCGGCACAGAGGTTCCGTTGGAATTTGAACTGCGTGGGAAAACTTATCATTATGATATGGTGCTTTCCGGCTGGTGGGAAGCAAGCAATGACTCTGTGAGCGTTGCGACTGTTTCAGAGCAGTTTATAAAGGAAAACCCCGATGTGGTTCAGAACACTTATGCGGTAGATCATGAAATGTCCGGCGTTACTTTTTCTGATGTCGTGCTGAAGAATAAAGCAAATGTTCAGCAGCAGTTGAATGAGTTCGTTTACTCCATTGGCGGCAATCCAGAGGATATGGGCGCAGACAATTTCATTCTCGCCTCTGAAAACCAAATGTCCCAAGGATTGACTTCATCAGAGTCTATCGTGTTCGCCGTTGTGTTTATCCTGATGTTTGTCGTGTGCGGATACCTGCTGATCTACAATATCTTTGATATTTCCGTGATGCAGGATGTTCGGCAATACGGTCTGCTGCGGACGATTGGAACTTCCACACGGCAGATCAAGGGCATTGTGAACCGTCAGGCGGTCTGGCTCACGCTGATTGGGCTGCCTATTGGTCTGATCGCCGGTTTCTTTGCCGGATGGGTGCTGCTTCCTATCGTAACAGAGATCATTAACCTTGAATACTCTATGGTTGGTACATCCGTATCGACCTCGCCTCTGATCTTTGTTATTGCCGCTCTCTTTACAATCCTGACCGTGTTTATCAGCACCCGGAAGCCTGCAAAAAAGGCGGCAAAGATTTCTCCTCTGGAGGCGATCCGCTACACCGAGCAGAATGCCTATAAAAAGAGAAGTGCCAAGCGTACCAATGGGGTAAAGCTGTCCCGTATGGCCTTTTCCAACCTGGGGCGCAATCGTCGGCGTTCAGCGTTTATCATTATTTCCCTGCTTCTGTGCATTGTCCTGTTTAACTCTATCATCATCGTGACGCAAAGCCTTGATGAAGAAAAGTGGGTAAACCGTGTCACCAGAACAGATTTTAATGTCTATAACTCCGCCGCATTTAATGTAATGGAAAGCGTTCAGCACCATGAAGATACGCTCTCACAGCAGGCAGTGGATCTGATTGCCGGACAGCCCGGAGTTGAGGATGAACGCTATCTTTACCGAAATACAAAAGACGATAGAAATGTGCTGGTTGACTATGGGTTTGAAGATTTAAGCGGCATAGAGCTATTCCATGAGGAAGAAGGCGTCGTAAATCAAAGCTATCAGGGATACAGCTTATACACCAGTTCTGATACCGAAAGGCGCTATTTTGGTAATGTGATGGGAGCCTCCGAAAATTTCTGGGCGGATATGCGTATTTTTGAAGGCGAAAAAGATGCTGAAACCCTAACGCAGAAAATGGCTACCGGAGAATATGTCATTATTGGCTGCCCCATGGACAAACTGACAGAGGAACCAAGGAACACTCCGCTGACCGATCAGTTACAGGTTGGAGAGAGCATTTCCTTCTACAAGGATGGGGAACTGGTCAAAACCAGCACCATTCTTGCAAAAGCGGTTCTCGTGGGAACAGAAACCGAAACGCCGACAGGTACCACCGCCCAGGCGCACATCGCCGCTGATGCTCCTTTTGTATATCTGCCGGACACTGTATTTAAGGAAATCTATGACGCTCCCACGCTGCTGACTTATGGATTCAATGTGGATGAAGCCTTGCAGCCGCAGATGGAAGAATTCTTGAGCAGCTATGTGAGTGAAAATACTTCGGTTGCCTATACTTCCACCAAGCTGTTGAAAGAGCAGCTTGATTCGGTCCGCAGCATGATTCTGGTTATCGGCGGTCTGATTGGCTGCATCATGGCCTTTGCAGGCCTGATTAATTTTACCAACATGATTATTACCAACATCATTACCCGCCGCCATGAGTTTGCCACCATGCAGAGCATTGGTATGACCGGCAAGCAGCTTCGCCGCCTGATGGTCTATGAGGGCATCTACTATGCCGTAGGTGCGGACATTATCGGCGGAGCAGTCGCAGCGATCCTGGCAGTCACAGTGCTAAAGAGCGCTTTGAACGGACCTTCCATGTGGTTCTTTACTCTGAACATTACATTGGTTCCTGTTATGGTCATTGGTGTGCTTTATCTGCTGTTGGCTGCGGTTATTCCGCTGATCGTTCTCCACTTCTTTAACAAGGGAACTGTGGTGGAGCGGCTGAGGACTTCGGAGTAAATCTGGAGGTCTTTGCAAAGACGATAGAACAGGTTAGAGGATGTATGAATTGAATGAAAGCCGGGAGGTTTCTTCCCTCTCGGCTTTTCTAAAAATGAAAAACCTCGCAGATTTATGAGGTTTCAGCTTATTATTTTATTCAGATGGAGTGTGTTGGTGACATTTCTGTGAGAATTAGCTGTTAAGATAAGAAAAAGAGTAAGAGTTGCCGCACGATGGCAAAAGAAAAAAAGCCGTCGTACAGTGACTATATTGTTATGCACTTTTGAGGCGGCTTTGAAAAAACAGAGCCGCCGTTTCTTTTTGCGAAAAGCAGAAACCCGACGACCCTCATGCAATCAGCAGGGGCGGCATTTTAGGAGGATGCCGTCATGTCTGTGTTAGTGGTTCACAATACCCATGAGTTACATCAGTTAAAAAAAGCCTTGCCCCGCCACCGGGGCATTATGTTTTTATATCGGTATTATCAATCTGTGTAAACCAGTATAATCATAGGTTTTCTTGTCGCGCCAGTATCCCTTTGTGGGGAGCTGGCGTTTTTGCTTGCCGTTTTTTAGATAGACGAGCGGTTTGTTACCGCTGCCGGTCTCCGCCTCCATTCGATTCACCCGTTAACTACCCGTGAATTGAAATGGAGGTACACGATGAAAAAAGTCAATCTCCGGGATCTGTATCCCGATATTTATAAAACCGATCACTTTGTAGAAGTAACCGAAGATGTGCTGGAGGCGATCCGTGACGCTGAGCGTGCAGAAGCTGCCTATGACCGGAGAATGTATCGCTATAAGGCATACTACTCCCTGGACTGCGACAACGGTATTGAGAATGCTATCCTGCTGAAACCTCAGACACCAGAAATGATTTTGGAGGAAAAACAGCTGAGGGAGAAGCTCTATGCCGCTGTGATGACTCTGCCGGAGAAGCAAGCTAAGCGAATCTATGCCCGGTATTACCTGGGTATGCGTGTGAGCGAAATTGCCTCGGCGGAGGGTGTAGATCCAAGCCGTGTCCGAGACAGTATCCGGCGTGGGTTGAAACAGCTGACAAAGTATTTTTGAAAAAGTTTCGTTTGGTGCGCTCGTTTTTTGCTCTTTTTGTCAGAGTTAATAGAAGGACAAGTTTTCTCCCTTCAACAGCACTTTGACAATTTCATAGACAGCATAACAGGTACATAACCCGTGTACGAGCGAGTGTGGAACGCCGCGAAGATGGAGCAGTCAGGGAGGTGATGAATAGAGCTGTTTCGGAGCGATCTACGATTTCACAAAACGGATGGTGGCAGATCCGGCGCGAGGACTGCACGGGGGCTTAAAGATACTTCCTCACGGCCTCCTAAAGACTTGGGGGGAACCCTGCGGCGCACGAGTAAAACGACGCTGCGGAGTTATGACAACCGCGCCAGCGGAGACCTGCTATGTTCCCAGCGTCAGGGTTGCGTGGCAAATGTGACGAGAATTGAGTCATATTAAAATATGAAGCGATTACTTTCTTAGGTGGTCATTTTCTATTCAAAATCAGATACCATGCGCTGGCAGTTTCGGCTGCCAGCGTATTCATGTGATTTTGAAAGCACGATGATAACCTTGGCAGATTGGAGGGAATATGGACTATGGAAAAACTCATTACACGAAAAGAAGCTGCTGAAATCCTAGGAATCAGCATCGCAACGCTGGATGCCGCCCGTAACAACGGCCTGATCTCTTATGTACAGTATGTTCAGAATGGCTGTGTGTATTTTACTGCGGCAGGTCTCCAGGAGTATATTGCAAAATGTACGCACAGGGCAAAGCCTGTTGAAAGAAGCACCACTTACCGCAAGCCTCGCGGAAGATCGTGAGCAGGTCCGTATCCTTGATGGAATCAGGGATGCCTGATAAAACAAAGGTACAGCGCTGGAGATCTTTTTTAGGAGGTGGAGGAATTGGCAAATAGAAAACGAGCGATTCCACAATACGGTACAGTTACGCTGAACGGTCTTGACTATTACAGGACAAGAGTTCAGGATGCAGATGGAAAATTGGTGGCCCTTTATGCAAGGACACCTGAAGAATTATATGATAAGGAACTGAATGCGTTGGAGCAGATCGACAATGATACATTTTGTCGAAAGTCTCCCACCGTTGCAGACTACTGTGAGAAATGGCTGCTGATGCAGTCGGTTCATGTACGAGCTACTACAATGACCGACTATACATCTAAAGTCAGAAGGCACATTATCAAAGAATTGGGAGATATGCGGATGGCGGATGTGACTTTGGATGACATCCAGCTTGCCCTCGTTCCTGTTTCCCAAAAATCGGCTTCGGTTTATAAGTCGGTGGTTGTCCTTTACAAATCTATTTTCCGGGCAGCAAAGGAAAGCAGGGTCATTGAGAAAAATCCAACAGTCTATCTGACCTCAAAAGGCGGAGGAGTTCCGCAGAAAGAAAAAGAAGCTCTGACAGATGAGCAGGCAGCCCGCTTATTGGATGCCATTCAAGGGCTTCCGCCGTATGTATTTGTGATGCTTGGTCTGTATGCAGGATTGCGGAGAGAAGAAATCCTCGCCCTGCAATGGGATTCTGTATATCTTGATACGGATACTCCATACCTAACAGTACGAAGGGCATGGCACACAGAAAGCAACCGACCGGTCATTCTTGATGAATTGAAAACAAAGGCAGCGGAGAGAAACATTCCTCTCCCCATCTGCTTGGCAGACTGTCTGAGAGAAGCAAAGGCAAATTCCACTTCGGAGTATGTTGTTCCAAATCGGGATGGCGATCCATTGTCCTACACGCAGTTTAAGCGGCTCTGGCAGTACATCGTTACCAGAACAGTTAAGGAGCGGAGTTATTACCGGTATGAAGATGGAAAAAGGGTCAGGCATACGGTCACGCCTGTTTTGGGAGAAAAGGCCGCTCATAATGGGAAAGTAGTTTACAGTCTGGACTTCGAGGTAACACCCCATCAGCTTCGGCACACATATATCACGAACCTGATCCATTCGTCGGTAGACCCCAAAACGGTTCAATATCTGGCAGGTCATGAGAGTAGCAAGATTACAATGGACATCTATGCCAAGGTCAAATACAATCGACCGGACGAGCTGGTTAAAAGTATGGGTGGCGCATTTGCTCAGTGGGATGGTGTTCGATCCTAAAGCACAGAAGTAATGGAATATCATAAGCAGTAAGAGCGAGGCAAGGATGTCTCGCTCTTTGTTTTCCCTAATCCGTATCTTTGATTAAATTCGTGCTTTCTGATAAAACGGGGGTGTAAGTTGTAAACGACGCTCATTATCAAGAAAGGAAATCAATATGGCAAAGAAAAATAGGAGTGTTCCGCAGTACGGAACCGTTACGAGAAAGGGAACCTTGTATTATCGAACTCGAATTTTGGATGCGGATGGCAAGCAGGTCAGTTTGTATGCGTCCACCTGTGAAGAACTGTATGAAAAGCAGCTGGCAGCGAAGAAGCAGGTTGAGGAGATTATTTTCCGGCGGAAGCATCCCACGGTTGCTGAGTATTGCGAGAAATGGCTGCTAATGCAATCAGCAAAGGTATCTTCAGCTACGATGAAGGGCTATACCTCTGACATGAGAAATTATATCATTAAGCCTTTAGGTGATATGTATATGGAGGAAGTGACCGCAGATGATATTCGTCTGGCACTTGTGCCGCTGACCAAAAAATCGGAGGGCTTATACAATACGGTAAATATGCTCATCAAATGTATTTTTTACTCGGCAGAGCGTAGTGAGCTGATTAGCTATAATCCTTGTGTTGGAATATCTGCAAAGGGCGGAAGGCCAACGAAGAAGAAAGACGCATTAACCGACCAGCAGGTTGAGGTGTTGCTGGATACAGTCAAGGGGCTGCCTCCCTATTTGTTCATTATGATTTGCTTGTATTCCGGGCTTCGCCGGGAGGAGGCGCTTGGACTGCAATGGGATTGTGTATTCCTGGACGCACCTACTCCGTATATATCCGTGCGGAGAGCATGGAGGTCAGAGCATAACAGACCTGTGGTTTCTACGGTGCTAAAGACTCCGGCAGCAAAAAGGGATATTCCGATACCGAAGTGTTTGGTAGATTGTCTGCGGGAAGCGAAAGAAAATTCCATATCAAATTATGTGATCGCTGACAGCAAGGGAGAGCCGCTTGCATATTCACAGTTTCAAAGGGTATGGCAGTATGTAGTTGTCCGTTCCACTAAGCCCCGGAACTACTATAAGTATGTAAATGGGGAGAGTATCAAATATACGGTTACTCCAACGCTGGGCATGACACAGAAGAATCAACCTAAAATCAAATATACGATAGATTTTGATGTGACCCCACATCAGCTTCGGCACACTTACATAACCAATCTTCTCTATGCAGGAGTGGACCCTAAGACTGTTCAGTACCTTGCAGGACATGAAAACAGCAAAACAACTATGGACATCTATGCAAGGGTAAAGTACAATAAACCTGAGGAGTTATTTGATGTGGTAAATCGAGCATTGGCAAAGGATAGATAATAAATTACCAAACTTGAAATGCCAGTTTGGCATCTCAAGTTGTTATAGGGAGAATTTATGGCAGAAATTACACCAGAAGCAAAAAAGACGGATGATATTACAAATGATTTAGTTGAAATCGTTCAACCGTCGATTGAGAAAATGATTTATGTTATTAGAGACAAGCAGGTCATGCTGGATAGTGATCTTGCCGTTCTTTATCAGGTTGAGACAGGGGCACTGAATAGAGCGGTAAAAAGAAATATTAGTAGATTTCCAGAAGATTTTCGTTTTCAGCTCACGAAAGAGGAATATCAAAACTTGAGATGCCAAACTGGCATTTCAAGTTTTGCGCAGGACGAAAATAATTATGGTGGTCGTAGGACACTTCCTTATGTATTTACAGAGCAGGGAATCTCTATGTTGGCGAGTGTGCTGCATAGCGAAGTAGCGATTAAGGTAAGCATTGGCATTATGCGCGCATTTGTGGAAATGAGGAGATTTATTGCAAATAATGCCCTGCTTTTTGAACGCATCAGTAATGTGGAATTAAAACAACTGGAATATCAAAAGCAAACGGATGAAAAATTGGATCAGATATTTGAATATATATCTGACCATGAGGAATCAAAGCAGAAAGTGTTTTTTGACGGCCAGATATATGATGCCTTTAGCCTGATTGTTAATCTGATTCAAAAAGCTGAAAAGGAAATCGTTTTAATTGATGGCTATGTGGATGTAGGAACGCTGAATCTTCTCGCAAAAAAGAATGAGAATGTATCTGTTGTGATGTACACATTGAAAAGAACCAAATTATCGCAAGGAGATGTTGATAATTTCAATAGCCAGTATCCTTCGCTGGAAGTGCGGTACACGAAAGTGTTTCATGATCGCTTTTTAATCCTAGATAAGAAAAATGCCTACCATATAGGAGCTTCCTTAAAAGATGCTGGGAAAAAGTGTTTTGGAATTACTCTGCTTGAGGATGATGGTATTGTGAGAGACATTCTTCAGAGACTGGAGCTTGAAACGGAGGAGTAAAAAGCACCTATTTTTGTGGTTAAGGAATAGGACAACCGAGAACCGAAAGGGCAAAAAAGCCCAGAATATCAAGGGAAAATGGCAATCAAAGAATTTCAGTACGGCTTGAAAGCAGCTCGTCGTGCACCACAGTTTTCAAAGAGATAATTTGCGAGCAATCGCATGCAAAAAGCTCCAGAGAATTTATTCTCTTGGAGCTTTTTTGTTGCGATTATTGGCGGATTGATGATGACCGAGCCGTAGCGAAGCGTAGAGGAGGTTCATGTGCTAGATTCGCAGATAATCCGTATAAGTTGACTTGCAATCCCCGCAAGTAGCTACCACAAAAACCTCAAATATTTGATAGAACCCGTCGAAAAAAACGAGTATAATAAAAAGAAAATACATAGAAAAGGGGGAGAGAAGATTATATATCTTCTGATAATGTATGGCAGCTAGTAAAAATTCAAAAGGGAAACGATTAAATATCTTATGGGTGATTATCCTGATCGGCAGCGTTCCGCTGCTCACGGCAATTCTGATTCTGACAATTTATTCTACAAGAAAAATGGAACAGGAACTTGAAGACAGTACATATGCAAGACTAAAGGCATGTGCGGTTTCGGTAGAGAAATACTTTGAGTGGGATGTCCGCGAAGACATCTTATGCAGGGACGATGTCAGCTACGAGTTTATCGATTCATTGAAAAAGGACAATATCGAGCTTACATTTTTTGAAGGAGATGAACGATACATCACTTCGGTTGTTGATGAGAATGGAAACCGTCCGGAGGGAACAAAGGCAGATGCTGCAATCTGGAAAACTGTCCAGGCGGGCAAGGATTACCACGCAGATGGTGTACAGATTGCAGGTGCAGATTACTATGTATACTACACACCGGTGTATTCCGATGCCGGTGATGTGATCGGTATGGGATTTGCCGGCGAGAAAACAGCGACTGTCAACGCAGCAAAGAAGGGACTTGTGCGTACATTGTTACTGATCTCTGCGGCGATAGGCATTCTATACCTGGGTGCCCTGATTCTCCTTGCGTTGAAGATCCGGAAGTCACTGGCGAAGACAACAGCACATATTGAACGGATTGCGAACGGAAGTATTTCAGAAGACGTGGAAGGCTCTTCGGCAATTGCGGAGATTGACACGTTGATTGATTCCTCAAAGATACTTAAGGAAAAACTGAATAATATTGTAACAAGTGTAAATGATCATGTTGTGAATCTGCAGCAGGATACATCTTCCCTGAATGAGCGCGCTGATTTCAGTAATGAGGGTGCCGGACAGATCAGTCAGGCGATGGAGGAATTGTCTGTGACCGCGGTGACACTGGCAGATAATGTGCAGGATGTCAATGCGAAGTCCATCGAGATGGGAAATGCAATCACGGATATCGATAATGATGTGCAGGTATTAAGTGCAAATTCTGAGCAGATGGGCAAGGCGAACAGCACAGCAACCAAGTCCATGGAGACTGTACTGGACAGCTCAAACCAGTCGGCAGAGATTATTGAGCGGATCACAAATCAGATTGAAGAGACAAACCAGGCGATTCTGTCAATCAATGAGGCAGTCAACCTGATTATGGATATTACCGGACAGACAAGTCTGCTTGCGTTAAATGCATCAATCGAAGCAGCACGTGCCGGACAGTCGGGAAGCGGATTTGCGGTTGTGGCAAGTGAGATCAAGAAGCTGGCAGAGCAGAGTGCCGAGGGTGTGGATACGATCAAACAGGTGGCTGATAATATCTTTGCGAAATCAAATGAGTGTGTGAGTATGGTACATGATGTACAGACATTGCTCAGAAAAGAGCAGGATGATATCTCTGCAACATGCAGCAGCTTTGCAACACTCAGCAAGACGATTAGTGACAATATTGTGGCAGTAACGCGGATCAGCGAGAAGTCAAAGCAGCTTGATGGTATCAAGCAGTCCATCATAGCCAATATTACTGACCTCAGTGCGATTTCCGAAGAAAATGCGGCAAGTAACGAGGAAGTATCTGCGAATGTGACAAGTATTGCCGAAGCAATCGACCAGATGAACACGGCAACCGGACATGTCAGCAAGGTGTCGGATGAACTGGCAGAAATGATGAAGTATTTTGAATAAGAATATCAGAAGGATGAAGTATGAGTGTATTTTATTTCATTAAAACAGGATTTTTCCTTCTGGTAATGTTATTTGCTATTATTATTACAATATGGATGATCCGATCACGCAAACAAAGAGAACGTGATGGATCGGTTGATCCCATTATGGATATGGTAAATCAAATGGGAGGGATTGGTTCTGAATTTGACAAAATGGTGTTGGATGTGAATCCAAAATACCGGTTGAAAAAAGATCCGCAGAGAATATACTGGATACTATTATTTGAGATTTTATCGTTTCTGGTAGTTATAGTCAGTATGATAAGAAAAATGATGGAACTTGGATATATTCCAGATATACATGGTAAATCAGAATGGGTATTTATTGAGGCAACGATTTTGTTGTTAGGCGGGATTGCATTGCTGCAATTCCGGAAAATAAAGAGGAAAATTCGAATTCGTGAGAACAATATGGAGGATATGCAGATAGAAGGGACGGTTGTCGATGTAGTGAATGGTTATGCTACAGCGATGCATGGCTATGGAAGGCTGATTGTTGAGTATTATGATCCATATGAGCTATGTAAGAAAAGAATTGTGTTAGGACAGGATTTTAAGGTAAAAAAATACCCAATTGGAAAAAAATATACACTTTCATATTCCAGATCCATGCATGAGGCATACGATTTATGTAATAATCGTTTAGAAGGGCGAAAGGACATATATTTTACGTTTATAGGTATAATAATGTGTTTGCTGGCTGTATTGTGTATCTTATTAGCGTTAATTTTAATATGATAAAATAGTTGAACGGATATTTGAGAACCTGAATTTTCAGGTTCTCTTTTTTATGTTCAAGATTAAAATACTACTTGACATATAATACTATACGTTATATAGTATACGACATAAGGAGGTATACATATGGATATTCAATTAAAACGAGGCATGTTGGATGTATGCGTGCTGGCGGCAATCAAAGATGAAGATTCCTATGGATATCAGATCATCAAAGATATGAAACCGTATGTGACAGTTTCGGAGTCGACGCTGTATCCGATTTTACGACGCTTAGAAGCAAATGCGTATCTGACGGTACAATCGGTGGAGCATAACGGACGACTTCGGAAATATTATCATATTACAGACGCAGGACGGGCGCGAATCGATGAGTTTCAGGAGGAATGGAAGGAACTGGAATCCATCTATCGGTTTATCGTTCGGGAAGAACCTATGAAGGAGGCACAAGACCATGAATAAACAGGAATATTTGTCGGCAATCCGGGTGCGGATTCCGAAGATGCCGACGGAAGATATGGAGCGGTTCATCGCTTATTACAGTGAGATGATCGATGACCGGATGGAAGATGGCATGACGGAGGAAGAGGCGGTTGCCACGATGGATACACCGGATGAAGCCGTGGATCAGATTCTGGAAGATACGCCACTTAGCAAAATCGTTAAGCAGAAGATCAAACCGACGCATCGCCTGCGTGCATGGGAGATTGTTCTGATTGTACTTGGTTCTCCGGTTTGGGTGCCGCTTTTACTTACAGCAGGAATACTGGTATTAAGTATGTTAGTTGTTGTATTTTCACTATTGATTACATTTTATGCAGTGGTCATATCAGCAGCAGTCGCGGGAATCGCGGGAGTTTTAGCTGTGGTTCCATTCCTGATGATCAGCAATGTTCCGGCAGCGGTATTTATGCTCGGGTGCGGAATCGCAGGTGTCGGACTTACGATTCTGTTCTTTGTCGCAGTGAAGCCGGTAACGGTGGGATTCTGGAATCTGTGTAAGGCAGCTGTGAGCGGCATCAAAAGAAAGTTCGTAAAGGAGGGCTAAGATATGAGCAGGACAAAAAAAGCGGTTATCATTGGATCCGTGTTAGTCGGTATCGGTGTGATTATAGGATTTATCGGAATTGCAATAGGTGGATTCAAGTTTCCGAATGGAGCGGTTGATCTGACCACAATGAAAGCACTTCATACCGAGAAGAAAACTGTGCAGATTGCGGATGCATTTGATAAAATAGAGATAGCCGGGGCAAGCAGCATGGATATTGAGATCTGCAAATCAAAGACCGGTAAGAATTATGTGGAATATTATGATACGGATGATTGGACAAGCCATGTGGATGTGAAGGATCATGTGCTGAAATTCACAACGGACGATAAGGGAAAACATAAAGCAATCGTATCACTGGGATTTGGAAAGGATACGAGGACGCGAATTTATCTGACTGATGCGGAATACAAAGAAATCGCTGTAACAACCTTGAGCGGATATGTTACAATTCAGGATGTGAATGCAGAAACTGTAAATGTATCTGCATCCAGTGGAGATCTATATATGAAGAATATAAATGTCCCGGATTCCATTATGGCAACATCTTCTTCCGGAGATATTGATCTGGAAAATGCAACAGCAAAGCAGATAGAACTTGGAGCTAATAGTGGAGATATTGAGATGCAGGATATAACCGCAGAAAGCTTGCGTATGTCGACGTCCAGCGGAGACATAGATCTGGAGAGCTGTGATGCTGAGAAATTCGATATCACAACATCGAGCGGTGATGTCGATATGGAGATTACAGCGGGACGCACATATCGGTTTGAGACGAAAACCAATAGCGGAGCTGTGGATGTTCCGGATGGAGATGCGGATTCCGACTATCTGTGCAAGATTGTAACATCGAGTGGAGATGTGGATGTGAAGCAGAAGTAGAGGTATATATGTTAGATATCATTATAGTAGAGGATAATCATGAAATCGGCGAGCTGCTTTCGGATTTTCTGCGTAATGAAAATTATATTGTGAGCGTTGCAAAGGATGGCGAGGCTGCATTGGAGCTTTTTGAACGATACGGAGCGAAGCTTGTAATCTTAGATCTGATGCTGCCGGGGATGGATGGCTTTGCAGTCTGCTCCAAGATTCGAGAGACATCCAATGCACATATTCTGATTGTGAGTGCCAAGACAGAAAAGAACGACAAATTAAAAGGCTTGAATCTGGGTGCTGACGATTACATTGAAAAGCCCCGGAGGATGAGAATTTATCGGATGCAGACCGCGAACGCAGGTTACAGAACTGGCTGCTGGATCTGGGGTGGTAGAAATGAAAGAGCAGATATCATAAGGTATCTGCTCTTTTATTTGACGAGCGATATAAAAATAAATATACTTAGGAATGGAATCTATTTGACGCACGACAAATAAACATAAAGGAATCTATAGTTAAGATGAGCAAACAAAAGAGAAAAATATTGCGACAGGGGTTCATCAAATCCCTGCCGATTCTATGTAGTTATATTTTCTTAGGGGCAGCCTATGGTATGATGATGGAAAATGCCGGTTTTTCGTGCATGTATTCGCTGCTTGCGAGTGTGACGGTGTACACCGGCGCATTTCAGTTTATGTTGATTACATTTCTGTCGAGTGGCGCATCGATCGCGACGATTGCGATTTCAGCGCTTTTAATGAACAGCCGTCAGTTCTTCTATGGACTGACATTTCTCGAAGAGTTCCGACAGATGGGGAAGCGGAAGTGGTATATGATCCCGACGCTTACCGATGAGACCTATGCGGTGAACTGCACTTTGACGGATGAGGAATATCCGGACAAGGAAGAAAAGCATGGAATCATGTTTCTGGTTGCCGTGTTCAGTCATTGCTACTGGGCAATTGGTTCGGTGCTCGGCGGAGTGCTCGGGCAGATTATTCCGTTCGACATGACCGGCATTGATTTCTGTATGACAGCACTTTTCGTGATTATCTTTATCGATCAGTGGGAGCATGCGACGAGTCACAAGCCGGCACTTATTGGCTTGGGTGTGGCAGTCATATGTCTTCTAATCTTCGGGAAGACGGCATTTATGCTGCCGGCGCTATTGATCGTATCCGGCATCCTGCTTGTGATGACGCGTGCGGAGAACCGAGATGAGAATAAGATGGAGAATGAGGATTTGGGCACTGACATAGATAAATGCCCGTCCGATCATTCTGCGGACAGAGAGGCAGGTGCAGACAGATGAGTACATGGCAGATTATCGGAATTATTTTGATGAGTGCATGTATCACAGTTTTGTTGCGTGCACTTCCGTTTCTAATATTTAACGGGAATAAGACGCTGCCGAAACCGGTGCAGACGCTTGGCAGATACCTGCCGCCTGCGATTATGGCAGTGCTGATCGTGTATTGCCTGAAGGATGCGAGAGGAGATTTCTTAGGGACGGGCGTCTGGCAGCTTCTGGCAGTAGTCGTTGTGGCGGTCAGTTATAAATGGAAACACAATACATTTTTGAGTATCCTGCTTGGAACAGTCTGTTATATGGTGCTTCTGCGGATTTTCTAGTTTGCGCATAAAAAATGGCTAAAAATCAGGGGTTGCAACCATCGGTTGACAAATTGTCCGTGCGGCTTTCTTGTGTGTAACGGAGAAAATTCGTACGATAATAACATCAAATATGCCATGCGGATGGCAGGAGGAGGCGCTTATGATATTAGCGGATAAGATTATTAACTTGCGAAAAAAGAATGGTTGGTCTCAGGAAGAGCTGGCACATAAATTAGGAGTCAGCCGACAATCCATTTCCAAATATGAAGGGGCACAGGCAGTTCCGGATTTAGATAAAATATTGAAGCTTAGTCAGATCTTTGGTGTGACGACGGACTATCTCATTAAAGATGAGATGGAAGAGGAGATTTATACCGGGGAGGATTCTTATGAAGAAGACAAACCACAGTATAAAGTGACAATGGAAATGGCAAGTGAATTTTTGCAGATCATAAAAGAGGCTGCAAAAAGAATCGCATTTGCAACATGGCTCTGCGTGATATCACCAATCTGCCTGATCGTGTTAGGGGCAGCCAGCGAAGTGGAAGTGTTTGGAATCGGAGAAGACTTTGCAGGTGGAGTTGGAATGTGTGTGATGTTCATACTGGTTGGAATTGCGGTTGCAATTTTTGTATGTACCGATATGAAACAGAAGAAATTTGAATTCTTAGAGACAAAATGCTTCGAGACAGAATATGGTGTGACAGGAATGGTGAAGGAACGCAAAGAACAGTTCCATGAGCGATATGTCCGTTACAATGTGATTGGTGTTATATTGTGCATTTTCTCTGTGATTCCGCTCTTTGGCGGTATAGCTATATTCGGTGATCGGGACTTCCCGATTGTATGTATGGTAGGGATTATGCTGTTTCTGATTTCTTGTGGTGTATATTTCTTTGTGCTGGGAGGAACGCAGATGGCTGCCATGGAGAAACTTCTTGAAGAAGGCGATTATACAAGGGCAAAAAAGAAAATCAGCGACAAGATGGGCGCATTTTCACTTGCGTATTGGCTTGGTTCAACAGCGATTTTTCTTGGTATCAGCTTTATCACGAACGATTGGAAAGATGCTGGGATCGTATGGCCGATTGTCGGCGTATTGTATGCGGCTGTACGTGTGATTGTGGAGCATGTATGCAGTAAGGAAAAATAGCCATTATATATGAGAAAGGGCTGTTGCTTAATATGTGGCGACGGCTCTTTTTATTTCCAAAATAGTGGTTGACTATTTCTTTTTTACTATTATAATAGTTCTAAAAAGAACTAATTGAAAGAAGGAATCGAGAAATGAAACTTCAGACGCCATCCAATGTCTTTGACATGACGAAATGTCTGATGAAACTACAGGAGAAATATCTGGAAAGTGTGCGGTATGAGTTTAATCTCAGCCGCATCGAGATTATTATTCTAACGTTTCTGTATAATAACCCTTCCTATGATTCTGCGCGGGATATCGTGGAATTCCGAATGCTACAGCGGGGAAATGTGTCTGCGGCGGTCGATACTCTGGAGAAAAAAGGATATCTGATACGATATACAGATTCGGATGACAAGCGGATCGTACACCTGAAACTCACGGAACAGACAAACGATATTGTCCATGCCATTGAGGAAAAGCAGGAAGCACTTGTATCATGTATCTTTGCAGGATTTTCGGAGGATGAAAAGAAGAATTTTGCAGCATACAATGCGCGACTGTATCAAAATGTAATGTCACATTTGAAATAACGGAAAATCATCAATTATATAGTAGAAATGAGGAAAAGAAATGAAACAACAAAATGAAAACGAGGAATCAAATGCTGTATCCGTGTCCGTACAATCCGACCGTACATTTTTAGCGACAGAGCCAATCGGCAAGCTGCTTGCGAAGCTGGCACTGCCGACAATCGCCGCACAGTTGATTAACATGTTATATAACATTGTTGACCGTATCTATATCGGACATATTCCGGATACGGGGGCGATGGCACTGACCGGCGTGGGCGTCTGCATGCCGCTGATCATGATTATAACTGCCTTTGCGGCATTAGTTGGAAATGGCGGCGCACCTCGTGCGACAATCTTTATGGGTAAAAATAAGAAAGACGATGCGGAGAAGATACTTGCCAATTGTTTTACGATGCAGATACTCTTATCCATTATTCTGACGGTAGTTTTGCTGATCTGGAACCGGGATTTCCTGCTCGCTTTTGGAGCAAGTGCAAACACGATTGAGTACGCGGCATCCTATATGAATATCTATGCACTCGGAACGATCTTTGTACAGCTTACCCTCGGCATGAATGCATTTATCACAGCGCAGGGTTTTGCGAAGGAAGGCATGCTCTCTGTATTGATCGGTGCAATCGCGAACATTATATTGGATCCAATCTTTATCTTCGGCCTTCATATGGGTGTCCGGGGAGCTGCACTTGCGACAGTGATTTCCCAATGCTGCTCCTGCATCTGGGTAATAAGCTTTCTGTTCGGGAAGCGGACAACGCTCCGTATCCGCGGCAAAAACATGGGATTGAAGGCAGCGTATATTCTTCCGTGTCTGGCACTCGGCTCTGCAATCTTTATTATGCAGGGCAGCGAGAGTATTATATCGGTATGCTTTAATTCGTCTCTCCTGAAATACGGTGGGGATATCGCAGTCGGTGCGATGACGATCTTAACAAGTGTGATGCAGTTTGCGATGCTTCCTCTGCAGGGCTTGGGACAGGGCGCCCAGCCGATCATCAGCTACAATTATGGTGCGAAAAATGCATCCAGAGTCCGGGCTGCATTTAAATTACTGCTGAAGGTTAGTCTGCTATATTCCACGATTCTGTGGTTGTTTATCATGTGCTTCCCGAAGGTTTTCGCGTCGATTTTTACGACGGATGCAGCCTTGATTGCATTTACCAAGGATGCGCTCCGTTATTATCTGGCAGCATTATTCATGTTCGGGATCCAGATTGCCTGCCAGATGACATTCAATGCACTGGGAAATGCACCGGCATCCATTCTTGTTGCGATTATGCGTAAATTTGTGCTCCTGCTCCCGCTTATTTTCATTCTGCCGCATATCATTACAGCAGATAAGACGATGGCTGTTTATTTGGCAGAGCCGATCGCGGACGTGCTTGCGGTGACATTTACATCAATCCTGTTTTCGTTCCAGTTTAAGAAGGCCTTGCGGGAGATTTCATAATTGTGTCTGAACATGAATGATTTACATATAGTTAACATGAGATTGCTTGCAATATATAATCTTGATATGGTACACTGAAAAGCAATAAGTAACAGGGGAGGAAATGAGATGAAGAGAAGGTTATTATGTGTTGTAATGGTTGTTGCGATGGCGTTGTGTCTTGCAGCATGTGGAGGTTCGGATTCAAAAAATGCGAAGATTACATCTGCGTGGTCAATTGTCGAAATGACAGTAAATGGGAAGTCTATGACATATGATGATTCAAACCGGGATGCAAAGGCACCACAGTTTTCGTGTGCGGATGGAACGAATTTTACATTTACAAACAGTGGAAAGGCGCACACGGGAACACTGGAAAAATCAGGTGAAAAATACATCCTGCATTACAGTGATTCGAACAAAACGATGGAAGCGACGATTTCCGGAAAACAGATGACGATCGTGATTTCAGGGAGCGACAGCATGCGTCTGGTGTTCGAAACAAAGTGATGAAACTTCAGGATTGACAGACCGGCAATACGGGCGTATAGTTACATACAGAAAAAGGGAATGAGGTTCTCCCTCGGGTAACCGGAACTGCTTATAAAGCTGATGACTTCTACGATATTGATCGCAGAAGGTGTCAGCTTTTTTTGAGCTTAAAAGGAGGAAAAATATGTTAACATCACTTGCACTTATCTTTCTGGTCGGACTTGCGATGTCCGCCATCTGTAAACAGATCCGCCTGCCGGGCATCATCGGCATGCTGGCGACAGGAATCGTACTCGGTCCCTATGTTCTGGATCTGTTGTCCCCGTCGATTCTTGGAATCTCCGCAGATCTGCGGAAATTAGCGCTTATCATTATCCTGCTCAAGGCAGGATTGTCGCTGAACCTCTCGGATTTAAAGAAGGTCGGACGACCGGCAATCCTGATGTCGTTTGTGCCGGCATCGTTTGAAATCTGTGGGTATATTCTGTTTGCGCCGATGATCCTCGGCGTGACACGCGTCGAGGCAGCCGTTATGGGTGCCGTCATGGGTGCGGTCTCCCCAGCCGTCGTTGTACCGCGTATGGTGAAACTCATGGAGGAAGGCTATGGAACGAAGAAAGGCACCCCGCAGATGATACTGGCGGGGGCGTCGTGCGACGATATCTTCGTGATCGTGTTATTTACAACATTTTTGCAGATGGCACAGGGTGGACATGCAAATGCGAAGGATTTTATCAATATCCCGATCTCAATCGTGTCAGGAATCGTACTCGGTTGTATCGTCGGCTATCTGCTGTACCGGTTCTTCGAGCTTGCGTATAAGAAGAATCACTGCGTTCGTAACTCAACAAAGTTGATTGTGATCCTGGGTATGTCGTGTCTGTTGCTTGCAATCGAGGAGTGGGTGTCTGCATATGTGGCAGTGTCCGGACTTCTGGCAGTTGTCAGTATGGCATGTATGCTTAAAGTGAAGAGTACGACATTTGTATCTAAGAGGTTGTCGGAGAAATTCGGTAAGCTGTGGATTGCCGCAGAGGTAATCCTGTTCGTACTGGTTGGTGCGGCAGTCGATATCCGGTATATGGCAAAGGCTGGGGCAATGGCGCTTTTGATGATCGGGGCAGCCTTGCTGTTCCGCGCAGTCGGTGTCTGCATCTGTATGCTTGGTACGAAGCTTACATGGAAGGAGCGGCTATTCTGTATCATTGCGTATCTTCCGAAGGCTACCGTGCAGGCGGCGATTGGGTCAGTTCCTCTGGCAGCCGGGCTTTCCTGCGGTACGCTTGTGCTATCCGTTGCGGTTATGGCAATCGTGATCACAGCGCCAATCGGCGCGCTCGGTATCGACAGCACATATAAACATTTACTGGAAAAAGAATAAACATGGGACTTTTTCCCGTGCTCAATCATCTAATAGGTGTATGGACATACAGAATATAAAACTCCAAAGGGAAGGGAGTGGAAAACATGAAGAAGGAGGCCTTTGGCGAGCTTGTGATCTCGAATCAGGAAAGCTGGTACCGGATCGCCAAAAGCTACTTATGCAATGATGCGGATTGTGCTGACGCGATTCAAAATGCGATCGTGCATGCATTTGAGAATCTGTACAGCCTGCGCAATGATAAGTATGCGAAAACATGGTTTATAAGAATTCTGATCAACGAATGTCATCAGGTCATACGAGAGAATAAGAAGGTCGTAACTTGGGAGGAATATCAGGAAGAAGGCCGGGAAGCGGAATACATACGTGGGTACGGACAGTATTCGGAATTGTATGAAAGCATCATGCGGCTGAAGGAGAATGAGCGGACCTGCATTATTTTGTATTATTTTGAGGAGTACAGCATTCGGGAAATCGCGCAATGCCTCGAGTCTACCGAATCGGCAGTCAAGAAACGTCTGGTGCGGGCAAGGGAGCATTTGCGAGGAATATTAAAGGCGAAATCGGCATGAAGGTCAGAACACCGGGATGATTGAAACGGGTAAAGGAGGTAATGTGTTATGGATATTGATAGAAATAAAATCAATGAGATGAAATCAGAGTGTCTGCAAATGCCGGATTATATCCGGGACATGATCGAGGAGACGGTCGAACAGCAGTTGAAGAAAAAACAGCGTTACGGTAAGAAAATGTGGAGAGTTGCAGCCGCAATTCTTGCTTTTGCCTGCGTGGGCGGCGGAACCACACTGGCGGCTGCAAAGTTATACAACATGCATCTGGAGCAGCAGGGGAAATATGGCTCTACATTGATCTATGGAGAGGCAACCAATACCGATGCGACGGATACCGACGCGGAAGTGAATCAGAACGCGCTTTATACGTTGGATGTTTCCTACGTTCCGGAAGGTATGAAGGTAGATGGATTAGATGATATTTATGCAGATGGAAATAATTATGTGAAGAAAGTAGTGCTCTTCCCGGAGGATTCGCCGTTTATAGGTGGCGTTTCGTTCTGGTTCCTGAAAATGCCGGCGGATCAGCAGGTTTCGCTTGATGAAACACATGTTATTTCCACCAAAGAACTGGATATCGATGGCAGACAGGCAATTGTGATAGAAAGACAGGTTCTGGAATCAGCCAGACGTGAGGTTCAGTATGAGTTGTATGTCACATATGAAAATAACTATCTGCTGGAAATGCTTGTGTATGATGACACAGAGCTTGATACTGCCATAGATATTGTAAAAGGATTGAAGCTTACCGCAACCGATGATCCGGAGGCAAAACGCAGAATCGTGGCGGAAGAATATACAGGGCAGGAGGAAGCAACTGCCGCAGCGCCTGTTTATGAGGCAGACGAAAACGCTGGCAAGAAGAACAGATTTACGGAAACTTCGAAAGAATCAATGGAAGAACATATGCATCAGGTCGGAGAAAGCTTTGATGTACCGCAGTCTTCCCTGACGGCAAAGGTATCCAAGGTGGAATTACTGGATTCCCCGGATGCAATCGATGCAGCCTATGCTCTCGATCCGGTCAAAACGGATGCGGAAGGAAAGCTTGTTAACAACGTGATCGCCTATGAGAAACGTGGAAATGGTATAGATCAATTAGATGAGGTTGTAGAGACGAAGGAAGTAAAGGAAAAGATCCTTTATATCGAGGTTGCGTATACGAACACGAGTGACCAACAGACCGGAGATACCATGTTCCAATGCGGCCTGCTCTGGGCGAAGGAAACCGGAGATGGCTATGAAACGGTTGACGTCTATGCGAAGGATGATGTGGATTATGATAGTTACTATGGACAGAATTATCGTATTTCCAATGTACCGCTTTATTACTATAACGGAAAAAGTGCAGAGGAGAAAAATCATCTGATCCGGGTTCAGCCGGGTGAAACAAGAACGGTCACATTGGCATTCCTCGTAACGGAGGATGAACTGCCATATCTGTATCTTGATCTTTTCTCTGGAAATGACGACTATACACAATTTCGTCAATCGGCATTGCTGTATGGATATGTAGATATTCGTCAGTAGTTTGAATTGTTATACGGAAAAATATGTGGAAGTTGAAAACGCTGTATGCAGGAATGTATACAGCGTTTTTGTTATAAAGCTTGAAAGTGACAAAACTGTCACTTAGTTTGTCACGCCCCCGTAATATATGTCTGATATAGTGTAGATATATTCATCAGATAATTGCAAAACATATACAATTACTTGGGTCATATATTTTTATCTGGATTCATTCTACATATACGATATGTTTGGAGTTTAGAAGTTCTTAATGTTCTATAAATATGCAAGCCATGTTTGGACACGATGTCCAAACAAACCGACACTGAGCCATGGATGGCGAATTGGCGGTGGTGGCGTAGCTTGCGAATATGTAGATTAGAACATTTAGAACTTCTTAGCTCCAATACATTGTATATAGAATGAACCAGATAAAAATATATGTTAATAAATTTTATGTTTTGCAATTATTTGAATAAATACAAACAACGGGGGAGCGATATGGAAAACTACACCAAACTTTCAATCAAATATCTAAAGTTTCAGAAGAAGCGAACCATCCTGACCATCTTAGGTGTCGCTTTAGCGTCAGGAATTCTGTTCGTGATATTAACCTTGTATTTCAGTAACTTCATCAATACCCGCGATGCACTTCGCAAGCAGGCAGATTACGAGATCGTGCTTTTGCCGGAGCAAAATCAGGATGTCTCGGCATTGCTCAAACAGGACTTCGTGAAGACAGCGTATCGTGGCAAATACTACGATTATTATTCGAGCTCCTATATTGAAAATGCAATCTACATTAATGTGAAAAATCCTTACCGGTTGGACGCGAATGTGGAAACGATCGAGCAGACCTACGGTGTGAAGGCGCAATTAAACCAACAGCTCGCATCCTACTATCTGCAGGGCGACACCGGAAATGACACATACATTATTCTTCTGATGTTCCTGCTTTTGTCGTTCGTGATCGCAGTCATCGGAGTTGGAATCATCCGGACAACGATCCAGTTGAATACGATGGAACAGATCAAAGATTATGGAATCCTGCGTTGTATCGGAGCAACACAGGGACAGTTAAAAAGTGTGATATTCCGAATGGGATGCATGCAGGAGCTGCTTGGAATCCTTGGTGGAGTCGTGATCGGATTCCCAATTGCATATCTGGTTGGCTTATCCATGAATATCAAGGTTCGCCCGCATGTGCTTCCATTTCTGTATGTGCTGATTGTCTTTATCGGAGATCTGTTCTTCGTTATGGATGAGAATGGAAAACTCGCAAAGAAGATTTCGCCGATCGAGGCGGTGCGCGAGCAGACAAGCGGAACACGGAAGGTTAAGGCACGTAAGCAAAGCATTTTCGGAAAGATCTTCGGCGTGCAGGGCGATTATGCATACAAGAATCTGATGAGCAATAAGCGTCGGTTCTTAAAGACGATTGCAACATTTGCGTTATCAATCGCGGCATTTATCACGATCGCGACAATCTTCACTTCGTTTGTACAGATGCAGAAGCAGATTGCACCTTCTTACGGAGAGTATCAGGTGTATTTCTTCAACGAGGCAAATGATGAAGAGACCATAGATGCAGTGAAATCAGTACTCCCAAACGAAGAGACACTCACAGACATTGCACAGAACAAAGAAGTGAAGGACGTGAAAGCAGTATATGCAGCGACTATGAAGGCTGCGGACTTCGAAGAATTCCGGACACATTTCACAGAGGATTTCCGGCAGGAAACGTTGGAGGGGCAGATCGTTGAACGGTTGGAAACAGGTGAGAAATATAAAGACAGTGCATCACCGGTGGACCGTGTGAGCGTGATTGGATATGGAGAGGAAGAGTATCAGAAATATGCGTCATATCTGGTCGAAGGAACGCTGGATGTCGATGAGAACGGAATTGTGCTTGTACAGAATGTGGAAGCAACGTTGGATGAAGGCATGGATGATGAATCCTATGATGCGATTGATCTGATTGCATCAACGGTGGAATATCCGGCGACGGATTATAAGCTTGGTGATACGATTAAGCTTTCGTGGGGGAATGACAAGAAGGTATATGAGATTCAGGGCATTGTCCGGATAGATAAGGACAAATTGCAGTCAAAAGGATTTGTAAAGTGTATTGTACCACTGGCAAATTATTTCCGGATGACCGGACTTGAAAAATCGGATTCCACAGGTGTGAAATGTAAGCTTCGTTCGGACAATATCTCCGCTTCGCTGACATCGAAGCTGGTGAACGTGCTGGATAACTCAATGGGAGATTACTCGTATCCGGATGCCATTTATTCCGGGGCATTGTTTAGTACATCCATCAGCGCAATCAAATATATTCTTGCATTTGTGATTGTGATTTTATGTGTGAGTTCTCTGAATATCATCAATACGACAGCGAGCAATCTTTATCTGCGGCGGCAGGAATTCGCACAGCTTCGCGCAATCGGCGTATCGGTGCGGGAGCTTCGGAAGATGGTAATGCTCGAAGGTGTGATCTCTGTTATCTGTGCGAATGTGGTTGGTGATGTGCTTGGATTTGCAGTTATGATGCCGCTTGCGAAAGCAGCGCTGGTGCTGTTCATGGTGAAGCTGACCTTCCCGATTATCGGTGCGGTAATTGGATTTGTACTATCTGTACTTGTAATGTGTGGATCCATCTATATACCGATGAAGCGGATGTCAAACCAGATCGCGGATGATCTGAACGCAGCCGGGGATTGATTTGGAGTTTGGTTGAAGCTGGATTTAGACAGGATTGGGACTGAATTGGGGCAAAAAGCCAAAATAGAGGGAAATCCCCCAAAGCCAAGAAGAAAGAAGCAAGCTGAATGGGGGGAAAAGTTGAAAAACAGAATATTTGCCCCAACGGGAAGAAGAAAGAAGCAGGCTGGATTGGGGGAAAAGCTGAAAAACAGAATATTTGCTCCAACGGGAAGAAGGAAGAAGCAAGCTGGATTGGGGGAAAGAGATAGAAAACAGGATATTTGCTCCAACAGGAAGAAAAGAAGAGAAAAACAGGTAGGAGTAAAGAAACAGAAAAAAGAAGAATTGCTCCAACAGAAAGAAATAAAATAACAAAAATAAAGATATCAGGAGGGAAATCAACATGGATATTGTAAAGATGGAACATGTCACGAAGATATATGGAAGCGGAGACACACGGGTTTGGGCGCTCGATGATGTGAATCTGACCGTGCAAAAAGGAGAAAGTCTGGCAGTGGTCGGAGCGTCTGGCTCCGGCAAGTCCACACTGCTGCATGTCATGGGCGGTGTCGACACGGTTACGAATGGAAAAGTAATCGTGGACGACCGGGATATCACAACATTGAAGGATGAGGAAATGTCGGTGTTCCGCCGGAGAAAAATCGGATTTGTATTTCAGTCGTATCATCTGATTCCAGTTCTGACTGTGGAGGAGAATATTCAGATGCCGATTCTGTTGGATCATAAGAAACCGGATCGGGAGTACATCGACCATGTCATTGAGATGCTTGGTTTGAAAGACAGACGGAAGCATCTGCCAAACCAGTTGTCCGGCGGACAGCAACAGCGCGCGGCAATCGCGCGGGCACTTGCAAACCGCCCGTCTCTGATTCTTGCCGATGAGCCGACCGGAGCACTTGATTCTACAAATGGAAATGAAGTTATGGCGCTGCTGCAGGACTCTGTAAAGAAGCTGAATCAGACCCTTGTGCTGATCACACATAACATCGATCTTGCCAGAGAGGCAGACCGCATCGTGCGGATCACAGATGGTAAGCTGACCGAGGAGTGAGCAGGAAAACGATAGGTTGTTAGAAAGACGGACTTAGATAGGTGAAGAGAACTTTGTGAGATGCCTAAAAGACAGGGAAAAACAGGGCAGAATTAAAGGAGAGAAAATGATGGCAAATAAGTCAGGATGGAAAAATCAACAAAGCAAACATCAAAGAAGAAATCACCATTTAAGAGAGATTATCCTTGCTATTCTGGTGGTTTTGAGTGTAGCTGCAACTGTATGTCCGTATTCCGCACAGGCGGCGACACCGAAGGTATTGGTTTCCGGTTACAAAGTATCAGCCGCGACGATCTATTCCGGAGATAATTTTAATCTGACTCTGGAGATTCTGAATACTTCCAAGAACAAAGTCAAAAATATGAAAGTGACAGTCGCTTCGGAAGGTGGCGAGATCATCCCGGTTACTGGAACAGGAAGTGCTTATGTGGCAGAGATTGCTGGAAATGAAACCAGTGAGCAGACATTTTCCATGCAGGCGGCAGCGGGACTTGCAGAGAAGACGTACAAGCTTTCTGTGAAGATGGGGTACGAGAATACTTCCGGCGAGGCATTTGAGATGGAGGATACGTTGTATCTGCCAGTATATCTGAAGCAGCGCATATCTGTGACAGATGTTATGACAGATGATGCGAAGGTCGGTGACGAGGTGGAGATTACCGCGCAGGTCAACAACCTCGGCGAGGGCATGCTCTACAATGTAAATGCCCGCGTGGAAGGAAAACACGTGGAGAAGCAGGAGACATACATCGGCAATATTGACACAGGAAAAAGCGGCAACGTAGATCTTCTGGCAAAGGCAGTCATGGTAACTGATTTTGAAGAGATGGCAAAACCGGAGGATTGGATCATTGTGACCTACGAAGACCGGAATGGCAATAAGCACGAAGAAAAAATGGATGTATCCTTCTACATTGAGACGGTCGATTACGAAGATCTGGAGGTCTTGAAGGAAGCACCAGAGAAGACCGGACCTGCCACATGGCAGATTCTCCTGATCTGTGTCTGCGTGCTTGCAGTTGGCGTATTCGTGGGTGTAACTATTAACAAAAAACGTTCACGATAAGGTGAAATGGAGAAATCGCAAATCCCCAAAAGTGTAAATTGAGTTGTTCAGAAATACATATTCTAAAGCAGACCATTGAAGCACGCTGGCACTTAGCGAACGGCAAACTTGTTTGACGTGAGTTTAGTACCATTGCGTGATGAAGTGAGCGAGAGCGTGTCTGCATAGAATTGTATTTCTGAACAACTCACGATAAACTATATGGATTTGCGAAAAGGAGGAATCCGTGAAATTTATCATGCATTTAACAATTCAAAATATTAAGCGTAGAAGAGCGCGAACCATCCTGACTCTCCTTGGCGTGATGATCGGCGTGGTAGCGGTTGTCTCTCTGCTGTCGCTCGGAATGGGCGTGAAGCGGGAACTCCTGCAAGGCTATGGCGATGATGTTTCGATTCGGCAGATCACCGTGCAGACACCGGAGAACAACCAGAACAAGAAAATGCTTCTGACCGACCATACCATAGAGAAGCTTGCAAAGCTCGACAAGGTTGCGAATGTCTATCCGCGCTATGAAGTATTTACGAATATTCAGGTCGGTCAATATACCGCGTATACGAATCTGGTTGGTATCCCATCGGAGCAGTTATCCGCAATCGCGCTGACCGATACATCCAGCCTGTCGGAGCATGCGCGGAAACCAGAGCTGGTGATCGGAAATGCGATGGGTTACATGTTCTTCCACGAAGGATCTATGACCAGCTACCAAGACGGAAAAGGCGACCTGAACGCATGGATTGGCGAGAAGGCGAAGGTTTCACTGGGACTTGATGAAAATGAAATCACAGATCGGCTGACGATCGCGGGAGTGATGCAGGGGGACGCAGACGAGTTCAGTGAGCAGTCGCAGAGCATTTATTGCGATATTGATGTGCTGCGCGCATATCTGAAGAAACATGCAGCACAGGGAAATGTGCTTGGACAGCCACTCGACAAGAACGGAAATGCATACACCTTGTGGGTGTATTCAAGCGTGGTTGTCGAAGTCGGTAAGATGGAAGACGTTGAGTTTGTTGTCAAGAAATTACAGGATATGGGATATCAGACAACGAATATGAAGGAGTACCGTGATACAGCGATGCGTACAGTACGAATGCTGGAGTTGTTGCTGGGTGGCATCGGACTTATTTCGTTCCTTGTTGCAGCAATCGGTATCAGCAACACAATGACAACCGCTGTTTATGACCGGGTTGCGGAGATTGGAACCTTGAAGGTACTCGGCTGTGAGAAGCGGGAATTGATGGCAATGATCTTGCTGGAAGCAGGTATCTACGGACTTGTTGGTGGTGCGTGTGGCGTGGTATTGTCACTGCTTTTTGGGAAGATTATCAACCGAATCGCAGTATCTGCATTGCTTTTAGAAGCAGGTACGAAGATTGCTGTGATTACGCCAAAGATTGCATTATCAGCAGTCGGAATGGCGATGCTGCTTGGAACAATTGCAGGTTATTTACCATCACGATGGGCGGCAAAGCTTTCACCGCTTACAGCGATGCGGAGAGATTGATAAATAAGAAATGTGACGTATCATCTGAAATGGTGGTGCGTCTTTTTCATATTGATGGTATAATAAGCGTAAGAATACCAAGTAATATAGAAGGAATCGGGGATTATGGCACATAAGATATTGATGGTGGAGGACGATTTTGCCCTCGCAATGGGAACGGAATATGCGCTTACTTCGGAAGGCTATGCGGTGGCAACCGCAGGAAATCTGGCACAGGCGCGTGAGAAATTCGACGATAGCATCGACCTTGTGCTGTTGGATGTGATGCTGCCGGATGGAACTGGATTTGAGTTTTGCAAGTAACTTCGGGAGAAGAACAGCGATGTCCCGATTATATTTCTGACGGCGGTTGCAGAGGAAGCAAATATTGTTCAAGGGCTGGAGATTGGGGCGGATGATTATGTGACGAAACCGTATCGTGTGAAGGAATTGCTGGCGCGGGTAGCAGTGAATATCCGGCGTTATACGCAGGCACGGCAGACGAGTCAAGAAAATAGCAATCGTGTTGTGACATTTGGAAATACGGCCTACGACGGCGAAGCATTTGTTCTGACACAGCATGGAGAGAAGCTTGATTGTACGACGAGCGAGCTGCGGTTGTTGCGGTTTTTATTGCAGCATCGTGGACAGGTGATCAGTCGGAGTGCGATCATGGAACAGCTCTATGATATTGATGGAGAGTTTTTCGAGGACAATACACTTTCGGTCTATATCAAACGACTTCGACAGAAATTAGGGGAAGATGGAGCTTATATTGAGACGGTGCGTGGAATGGGGTACCGGTTCCGGAAGTAATTGTGAGTACATATGGTGCAGGTGATTCGTTTCGGAAGCAGATTGTAAAAATAGTTTGAAACGCATTGCTGCTGGATAATATATACAGGTGAAAAGTTACGAATTACAACAATTTCATAAGCGATTTTTCTTATATGGCGGTATCGCATACAACATATACGCTGTTTTTGTTGTGCTTGTTCTTTGGCTGCGCGGCTGGCAGTTATGGGCGACGCTGTTACTTGGCTGTCTGCTGCTTGGAAGTGCTTACGTGGCAGGGCGTCGTTCAATCGGTACTATGAGCCGGGAGCTACGGGCAATCGTAGATATTATGAACCAGATTCTCGAAGCACCGGAACAGGTTCCGGCAGAACCATATAAGCAGGGCGAACTTGGAGAATTATATACGAATCTGTACAAGCTGGTGCAGGCGTTAAAGGAGAGTAACCGCAAGGAGCAAGAGGAGAAGATCTTTCTGAGGGATATTATGTCGGATATTTCCCATCAGCTGAAAACACCGCTTGCGTCGCTCACGGTATTTTTAGATCTGCTGTATGATGGACGCGTGCCAGATGTTGACAAACAGAAGCAGATGCTTTTGGAATCAAAAAATCAGGTCAGCCGTATGGAATGGATGGTGCTGTCCATGTTGAAACTTGCGCGTATCGAGGCGGGCGCCATCCAGTTTGAGAAGCATCCGTGCAGTCTATATGCGATTGTGGCGCAGGCGAAGGAGAGCGTCGCATATCTGACGGAGAAACGCGGGCAGCAGATTGATGTGCAGATCGACGAGAAACAGATGCTTGTCTGCGATGGAGACTGGCTGACCGAAGCAATCATCAATCTGTTGAAAAATGCATCGGACTATTCCGGCGAGCAGACGACGATCCATATCTGGACGGAAGACAATCCGATGTACACGCGCATTTATGTGAAGGATGAGGGCTGCGGCATCGCGGAGTCTGAACTGAAAAATATTTTCAAACGTTTCTATCGTATCAACAAAGAGGTCAATCCGAACAGTGTCGGAATCGGTCTTTCCCTGACGAAATCCATCGTCGAGGGCGTGGGTGGTAAGATCTCGGTACGAAGCGAGCTTGGCTGCTATACGCAGTTTATCCTGACGTTTGTGCATACATAAATATGTTTGAGGGTATGTGGTAAGCATAGACAGATTTAACAGAAAACATTTGAGTTATTCCAATCAAAGTGTTACACTCATAGAGAAGTATTGTTGAAAAGCAAATAAATGAGGTGTAGATATGGAACAGACAGGCGGAAAGTGGATGTCTCTGATCGGGGCATACATGATCGTAAAGGGAATTGTCAATCTGATATTGGGATTTTCGGTTGGAAATATTGTGACGCTGCTAATCAGTGGTGTACTCGCATTCCTGATCATCAAGGGCGTGCCATATATGAATTATGTGACCGGCGCGTATCTGGCGTTGATGAGCGTGATACATATCATCCCGAATATTCAGGGACATCATTGGTTTTATCTGGCAGAGGGTATTATTGATCTGATTGCAGCAGTTGTGCTGTTCACAAGCGGAAGAACCAAAGAATCATAAAGCGAAAATAAAAACATGGAGGGAGCGAAAGTCCAGCCATGTTTTTCATTTATATAAAAATGGAGTGAACGTAAAATGAACGAACGATTAGACAAACAGATGGATTTCATCCGGGAGATCGACAAGGAGAAATTCATTACCCGGATGACGAAGTTAACTGATGGAAAACGTCGGGAAAATGATGCAGAACACGCATGGCATATGGCAATTATGACGATTCTGCTTTCCGAATATGCAAATGAGAAGATTGACGTGCTGCGGACAGTCACGATGCTCTTAATCCACGATCTGGTGGAAATCGATGCGGGAGACACTTACGCCTATGATGAGGAAGGCAAGAAGACGCAGGAAGCGCGGGAGAAGAAAGCGGCAGACCGCATCTACAATCTGCTTCCAGCGGATCAGGCGAAGAAACTGTATGATATCTGGCTGGAGTTCGAGGCGAAGGAGACGCCGGAAGCGAAGTTTGCACGCGCGATGGATAACCTGCAGCCGATGATGCTCACTGCAAGTACAGGTGGCTTTGACTGGAAAGACCGGGGCGTGCGTGCGGAACAGGTAATGAAGCGCAACGAGATCACGCCGGAAGGTTCGAAGACGTTGTGGGATTATGCATACGATAATTTCCTGAAGCCGAATATTGAGAATGGAAATCTACAGTAATGGAGGCGAAACATCGTGTCCGGAGAGACGAAAAGTAAGAAAAAATATGAGATTGATATGTGCAACGGTGCCATCCTGCCGAAGCTGCTGGCGTTCACGCTGCCACTGATGTGTTCGAGCGTGCTGCAGCTTTTATTCAATGCGGCTGATATCATCGTTGTTGGAAACTTTGCAGGGGATACGGCGCTTGCAGCAGTCGGAAGCAACACAGCGCTCATCAATCTGTTGACGAACTTTTTCCTGGGACTGTCAATTGGTGCAAATGTACTGGTGGCGCGGTTCTATGGTGCGAAGGCAGAGGAAGATGTCAGCGATACCGTACATACGGCGATGCTTTTGAGTGTTTTCAGCGGCATCATTCTGACTGTGATCGGTTGTATCGGAGCGAGACAGATTCTGATCTGGATGCAGACACCAGAGGATGTACTTCCGCTTGCGACAACGTATCTGCGCATTTATTTTATAGGTATGACATCCATGATGGTATATAACTTCGGCAGTGCCATCCTGCGTGCGGTCGGAGATACGAAACGACCACTTTACTACCTGTCGGCGGCAGGTGTTATCAATATTGGACTGAACCTGCTTTTTGTAATCGTGTTCCGTATGAGCGTGGCAGGTGTTGCACTGGCGACGGTTATTTCTGAGACGATCTCTGCCAGTCTGGTCATCCGCTGTATGATGAAGGAGAAGGGCAGTATCCGTCTGACGCCATCAAAGCTTCGCATTCATCCGAAGCGGTTTGCAGAGATTCTGCGGATCGGACTCCCGGCGAGTCTGCAGGGCGTGATTTTTGCGATATCAAATGTCATTATCCAGTCGTCCGTCAATTCTTTTGGATCGACGGTCGTTGCCGGGAATTCTGCGGCTAGCAATATCGAGGGCTTTGTGTATGTATCGATGAACTCATTTTATCAGGGTACGATCAGCTTCACGAGCCAGAATGTCGGCGCGGGCAAATACGAGCGTGTGAATAAAATTTTATTTACGGCACAGGCATGCGTGATCGTGACCGGTCTGGTGCTTGGCAATCTGGCGGTATTCTTCGGACCGGATCTGCTTGGATTTTATACGAGAAGTGCGGCTGTGAAAGCGGCTGGTATGAATCGTCTGAAGATTATATGTACAGTTTATGCGCTGTGTGGTATTATGGATGTCATGGTTGGCTCACTGCGCGGACTTGGGTATTCCGTGATGCCGACGATCGTATCTCTGATTGGTGCGTGCGGACTCCGACTGTTGTGGATATTTACATTTTTCCGCATATACGAGCAGTTCCATACACCGCAGTCGCTGTATCTGACCTATCCGGTAAGCTGGATCATCACGATCTGCGCACACGTGGTCTGCTTTGTGATTGTGCGTCGTAGGATAAGCAGGCGGTTGAAGACACAGAGCATGGCACAGTAACGCACAAACATATTTGGCATGCGGTATTTGATGATGCAGATCATGCGGACGGTACATGTGTATGCAGAAAATAATTCTGGGAATAAATAAGGTATAAATTTTAATATAAAGGAGACTTACGATGAAACAGGGTATCATATTTGACATGGATGGCACATTGTGGGATTCTGCGGATGGAGTCGCAAAATCATGGACACAGGTGATTCAAAACGAGTATAAGAAAGATATGGCAGTTACCGAGCAGGATATCAAGCGGGTGATGGGCAAAACAATGGACGTGATAGGAGATATTTTTTTCCCGGAGCTTACTTCGGCGGAACAGAAATCTCTGGTTGGAAAATGCGGTGACTGGGAGAATGAGTATCTCCGCAGAAACGGAGGAAAACTTTACCCGGAGTTGGAGAATACACTGAAAAAACTCAAAGAACAGTATCATCTGTATATCGTAAGTAACTGCCAGAGTGGCTATATCGAGGCATTTCTGGACTATTATAATTTTGGACAGTATTTTGAAGATATTGAATGTTATGGAAATAACGAGAAGAGCAAGGGGGATAACATCCGTCTTGTGATGGAGCGAAATGGTCTGGAGCAGACCATCTATGTCGGGGATATCCAGGGCGATTATGATGCGACGATGCAGGCGGGTGCGACCTTCATCCATGCAAAATATGGATTTGGAACGATCAATACAGAAGTTGCAGAAATCGAGAAGTTCAGTGACCTTCCGGAAGTGGCTGCCAGAGTGTTTCAGGAGATGAAAGCGTAACTGCCGCAGAACAGGATGACGAATGTGCGCACAATGAAAGAAGAGGGAGACTGGTAGATTGGAACAGACGATGCAGGCAGAAAAAACAGAAGTTATACGCACGGGAATTACAGGCAGTACGCTCAAGATCATTGCTATGATCACGATGCTGATTGATCACATTGGGGCAACCATTGTGTTACAGCTTGTCCAGCGAAATTCGGATAATTTTGATGCATTTGGAAATGTGCGTATGACAGGGATGGTTATCCTGTATTATGTTCTGCGTGGCATTGGCAGATTGGCATTTCCCATTTTTATTTTTCTGTTGCTAGAGGGATTTCAGTATACACATAACCGGTTTCTCTATATTGGACGACTGCTGCTTTTTGCGATTATTTCGGAGATTCCGTTTGATCTGGCAGTGAATCTGTCGACGAATAGCATCTTGAAAGGGCATGTATTGGAATTTACCAGCCAGAATGTATTCTTTACACTGGCAATCGGCATGATTGTGCTGACGGTATTGGAGGGACTGCGAGTCCTGCAAATAGATACGATTTTGAAAACGATTCTGATCGTTGGTGTGACTGCGCTTGGGGCAGCACTTGCATATGCGTTGCATACTGATTATGGTGCGATTGGCGTATTGGCAATCTGTGCGGCGTATGGATTCCGGAATCAAAAAAAGGAACTGCAGATGGCAGTTCCCTGTATTGTATTATCGGTATTAAACATGTCAGAATTATGTGCGCTTGCGGATGCTGGCATTGTGCACTTCTATAATGGGAAGCGTGGCTTAAAACTAAAATGGGTATTTTACATATTCTATCCGCTGCATTTGCTGATTCTTGCAGGCATCTGCGTGCTGCTTTTTAAATAGAAAATATTATGCATAATTGTTATACATCAGACCACTGTAAACAGACTGCGTATAGGTTGCGGTCTGTTTTTCTTTTGCGTTCGGATATGTCACGATCAGGCGGTCGATGTAAGCGAGCGGATCTAAGGTCAGACGATTCACTGTCTTTCCGATATCTGCCCGAAGGCTGGAATTTTCTCCAAACAGTGTATTTAATGTATCGTACGAAATGCCGTTTGCCTGTGCAACATCAAACTGCATGCGATGATCCTCGCCAATGGTAATGCCGATGGAGGCAAGCTGTTCCTCATGACGTGTGACAATACCAGAGATATCGTGATAGAGGTTGCGGCTTCCGATCGAGGTTGGCTCGCCCTCCTCGGAGAGGGTAACTAACTGATTGTATGCATCAGTGAAATTTGTCATTTGATCAACAAGTAGGCTTTTGTCCGGTGTGAACTGCACATTTACTGGTGTATCTGTGACCTTATGAAAATCAAATTCCGCAACTTGATTGATCGAGATATGATTGGAGGTTGAGGAATGCACCAGATCGTTGATGTAAAATCGCGCATTTTCCGGATAGGTCTGTATCTGATTGAGTCCGAAAGTATCAACTACTTCGGCACCCTGTTTTTTATCAAATGTAAAATATAAGGAAGAAACGGTCTCTGGCGTACCTGTATCCGCAGAAGCGAGCATAAGTGCACTCGTATTTCCTTCCTTTATAATAGAAGCGCGTACATCAATATGCCTGCGGTTGATCTGATCGGCAAGCTGTTCCTGCAAAGACAGGTTTGTATCAGCACCGGAAACAGACAATGTAAATGGGAGATTGCCATGTATCGTCTGCATGGAGAAGCTGTAGCTGCCCGGTGCAAGTGCCGTGCCGTCGGAATCAAGGTAAGTGCCGACATTTACCTGCTCGTTGGCAAGCTGGTCGATCTGCAGAGTCATATGATCCGGGAGTTCGCCAGACGCATGTGCACGGAAAGAACCAGATACCGCATCTGGATTATCTGTGAAGATCTGCTTCTTTGTGTAAAGCTCACTGTCTGGATTCGCCAATTGGTCGGTGATGTCACGCAGGGTTAGCGCCTGTTCCTTGATATCAATCATATGCTCCTGTCTCGATTCCGAGAGGGAAACCAGATAGAGCGGGGATGACTGATTGTATTTGGAAATACTGTTGTAAACCGCTTTGAGTTCGGAAGCCTTGTGCGTGCGTGTGCGACGCTTCGGTACAAGATCATGGTTTAAATAATTGTACACTTGTGATATATTCATATAAGAAGGCCTCCTTTCCCAATATAATGGTTTTGTTATAATTAAATATATTATAAATATCGTAAAAATTCAACTTTTTCCTTGACTTTATATGCAGGTTTTGTTATTCTAAAGCTTGCGATGGAAGAGGTCCTTTTTTTTTGCACGAAAAAAGAGGATTCTAAGATGTCATCTGTGAAAAAATAAATATGGAGGTGGACAGTTGTGCGTGTAAAAATTACATTGGCATGTCAGGATTGTAAACAGCGTAATTACAATATGACAAAGGATAAGAAAACGCATCCAGACAGAATGGAAACAAAGAAGTATTGTAAGTTCTGTAAGAAGCACACGATGCACAAGGAAACAAAGTAATCGGAGGAGTAGTCTATGTCAAAAAAAGAAGAGACTTCTTCACCTTCCTTGAAGAGAAGCTGGTTTCAGGAGCTGAAAGCAGAGTTCGGCAAGATCACTTGGCCGACAAAGGACAAGCTCGTGAGACAGTCTGCGGCTGTAATCGTGATTTCCGTAATTCTCGGATTTATCATTGCAGGTGTGGATTACCTGTTACAGATCGGTTTAACTTATATTGTTGGTTAGGTAGGTGAATGTATGTCAGAACTATTCGAAAACGAAGCTGCAACATCTGGAACACCAGAAAGCGGAATTCCGACCGATGGTGAGGCAAGATGGTATGTAGCTCATACCTACTCAGGTTATGAGAACAAGGTGAAAAATGATATCGAGAAGACTGTTGAAAACAGAAAGCTTCAAGAGCAAATCCTTGAGGTAACCGTACCGGTTCAGGAGGTAATTGAGACAACAAAGACAGGCGCGAAAAAGACAGTTCAGAGAAAGTTGTTTCCGGGTTATGTTCTGGTTCATATGTATATGAACGATGTTACATGGTATGTAGTTCGTAACACACGGGGTGTTACAGGATTTGTAGGTCCGGAATCCAAGCCGGTTCCTTTGACAGAGCGCGAGATGCGTGCGATGGGTATCGTGACTGAGGCACCAGTGGTTCACATTGATGTGGAAGTTGGCGATCAGATCAAGGTTATTACCGGAGCTTGGGAAGGCAATGTTGCTGTTGTTAAGGCAATTAACGAGAGCAAGAGAACCGTAACCATTGACGTTGACATTTTCGGACGTGCTACATCTGTTGAGATTGGATTTGGAGATATCCAGAAGATGTAAGAGGTTTAGGAGGTAGCTATAATGGCTAAGAAAGTAGAAGGATATATTAAATTACAGATTCCTGCAGGAAAGGCAACACCTGCACCACCTGTTGGTCCTGCACTTGGACAGCACGGTGTAAACATTGTACAGTTCACAAAGGAGTTTAATGCAAGAACTGCTGATCAGGGCGATATGATCATCCCTGTTGTTATCACAGTTTATGCAGATAAGAGTTTCAGCTTTGTAACTAAGACTCCACCGGCAGCAGTACTGCTTAAGAAGGCGTGCGGCCTTAAGTCAGCATCTGCAGCACCGAACAAGACAAAGGTTGCAAAGATTTCTAAGGCTAAGGTTCAGGAGATCGCTGAGCTGAAGATGCCAGACCTGAATGCAGCAAGCCTTGAGGCTGCTATGAGCATGATCGCTGGTACAGCTCGTTCTATGGGAATCGAAGTTGAGGACTAATAAGAAATAATCGTAGGAGGGTCGCTCCCGCAAAAACTACAGGAGGTTTATTTGAATGAAAACAGGTAAGAGATATTCAGAAGCTGCAAAGCTTATTGAAAAGACAAAAACATATGACTTAGAAGAGGCTGTTGCACTCGTTAAGAAAACAGCTAGCGCAAAGTTTGATGAGACAATCGAAGCTCACTTCCGTTTGGGCGTAGATGGTCGTCATGCAGACCAGCAGGTTCGTGGTGCAGTTGTTCTTCCTCACGGAACAGGTAAGACTGTAAAGGTTCTCGTATTTGCTAAGGGTAACAAGGTAGACGAGGCTCTTGCAGCAGGCGCTGATTACGCAGGTGGAGATGAGCTTGTACCAAAGATCCAGAACGAAGGCTGGTTGGATTTTGATGTTGTTGTTGCTACACCAGATATGATGGGTGTTGTTGGACGTCTTGGACGTGTCCTTGGACCAAAGGGCTTGATGCCAAATCCAAAGGCTGGTACAGTTACTATGGACGTAACAAAGGCAATCAACGATATTAAGGCTGGTAAGATTGAGTACAGACTTGATAAGTCAAACATTATCCACGTGCCAATTGGAAAGGCTTCTTTCACAGAGGAGCAGTTAACAGACAACTTCCAGACTTTAATAGATGCAGTTGTTAAGGCTAAGCCTGCAGCAGCAAAGGGACAGTACATTAAGAGCTTAGTAGTAGCTTCTACAATGGGTCCTGGCGTAAAGCTGAACGTTACAAAGTACTAAGATTTAGCCGTAACAGAGAAAAGAGTGTGAATGGATTCCGACACGGAGTGCATGCGCACTCTTTTTTTCTTGCTTTTCAGACGCAATAATAGTAAAATTAAAGTACTTGAGACATCGAGAAAGTAATTTATACCAAGGGGGTACAGACAATGGAAAAGGAACAGATTGTAACGAAACTTACGGAAGTGATTCATGATGTGTTACCGGAATTGGATGAGGTAGATATGCATGCAAATATGGTAAACGAATATGGCGTGAATTCCGTATCTTTGATTCGCCTGCTCGTAGCAGCAGAAAGCAAGTTTGATATTTCATTTACCGATTATGAGCTTGCACTCAGCGATTACGATTCGTTCAGCGATATTGCAGCAGTGATAGCGGAAAAATTAGCATAGATTGGGAGGAACAGTAAAATGGCAGATATGAAAAAATTACCAGTAACATATCCAATGATTACATCTTGGCAGTGGCATGCAACACTGTTTTCCATTCTCTCAGATGATGAGAATGCAAAGAAATGGATTTTCAGCAACTACATTCAGCTTCGTTGCTACAACATTCAGGAGATCTTCACAGGCGATGATATGCTTCTCGCAGATATGATGCCAGGAAGCAGCGCATTGAAGCAGTGTCCATACCTGATGTTCTCACTTCTTACGAAAGAGCAGATTCAGAGCTATTGTGGAAACATCATTGATTTCATTATCAAGACTATCGACCTGAATGGATATGTATATGGCGTATTTGATGAGGCAAAGATTTTGTGTGATGCAGAGGTAGATTACAAGTTCCCTCATGAGTTATTCATCTATGGATACAACCGTGACGAGGAAGTATTCTATGTAGGAGACTTCACATTCCAGGATCATTATTCATATAACACAGTCAGCTTCTCTGATCTGGAGCGTGGCTATGAAGTTATCACAGAGCAGGATGACCATGTATTTAAGGATGATCACAAGGGTGGCCGTGGATTGTATGTTGTTATGAAGAACACTGAGCATCCAATCTATGAAGTGGATATCGAGCTGATTAAGCAGACAATCAGTGAGTACCTGAATTCTCAGGATACAAAGGATCATTTCCGTATGCTTCGTAACCGTTTTGATGATACAACATTTGGTATCAAGGTTTATGACAAGGTGCTTGCACAGATCGAGAAGCAGCTGCATGCAGAGGAGCCAGATTTCGATATCCGTGCATTGCATGTAATGTATGACCATAAGGTTTTGATGTTAGAGCGTATTAAGTATCTGATGAATCACGGATTCCTGAAATACAATGAGGATACGATCAATGAGTACCAGACGGTTGTTCGTAATATGCTGACCGCTCGTAACCTGCTTGTCCGTATTTCTATCACAGGTGAGATTGAGTCTTCAGTCAGATTCAAGACATACCTCGATGCAGCAAAGGAGAAGGAAATCAGCATTCTCTTCCGTATTCTTGCAGAACTGGAAGATAAATAATATGACAAAGATTCATGTATCGGTTGTAAAAGTAAATCGTGAATACTTAGAACAACATTTTGATGAATTGGTCGAACGCTTATACCCGGAACGAAAGTCCCGGGTATTGGCTTTTCGTAGGCGGGAACCAGCATATACATCGATCGTAGCAGGTTTATTGTTGCAGACACTTGTAGAAGAAAAGCTTGGTATCTCCCCGCAGGCATTGGTGCTTGAAAAAAACGAGAATGGAAAGCCAACGGTACAGGGACATCCAGCGTTTTATTTCAATCTCTCCCATGCGGGTGATTATGTCGTGCTGGCGCACGGTGATGTGCCCCTGGGGGTCGATATCGAGCAGATCCGGGAAAAGGATAATCTGCGTGTTGCCAGACGTTGCTTTACCGAGCGGGAGTATGCTTATGTATCCGGACAAAAAGAGGTGGTATCTCAGGAGACGGCAGGTGCGCCTGGTGAGGTGGCGGAGAAATCGGGGTTCGAGCCGGATGACAGTTTGTGTGCAGAGCGGTTCTTCTATCTATGGACGATGAAAGAGGCATATCTGAAGCTTACAGGCGATGGAATCAGTGTGCCGCTCAATTCCTTTGAAATCGATCCGGTGCAGAAAACCGTCATTGGTACATCGTACCGGTATTTTATGCTTCGGATGGATGATTATTGGATTTCTGTGTGTGCGGAGGGGGATTGTACCGTGGAATACAGGCTGGATTCCTGCATCCGTTTTTGAGATGGTCGGTTATGCCGATCTTATGGAGACATCCGGGTTTGTACGTTTGGACTTTTGAGGATTTTGAAATTTGAAATTTGAATTCAATTTTGTTAAGAAATCGCTTGACATTTAGTTGAAACTACGATAGAATATCATCTGTTGTGAGACACAACACAGATGCGGTCGTAGCTCAGCTGGATAGAGCACTTGGCTACGGACCAAGGTGTCGGGAGTTCGAATCTTCTCGGCCGCATATCTTAAAGCTTTCCAATTTATTGGGAAGCTTTTTTTTCGTATAAATAAGGCAGATAAGACGAGAGAGTCGATCTTTAATTTTATAGTTAATATGCGAGCCATCAAAATGTAAATAAGGATGCAACATATCAACGAATTCTCAAGCAGACCATTGGAGCACATCAGCACTTAACGAGGAAAGTGACAATTCGTAGAATTGATACTTTGCGAGTTTAGTGTCTGCTATGTGCGGAAGTGAGCGAGAGCGGGTCTGCGGAGAATTACGTTGTATGTTGCATCCTTAAAATATATTAAATGGCTCGCAATTCAAAATAAAAAAGACGATCGAACCTCGACCGTCTTATAAGCTGGGCTACCAGGATTCGAACCTGGAAAATGCTGGAGTCAGAGTCCAGTGCCTTACCATTTGGCGATAGCCCATCATTATGAAGTTTGGAGACTCTTTTGTGTCTCACAAGATGGTATTATATTACATGTCTTTTGAAATTGCAAGCCTTTTTTGAAAAAAATTTACAAAAAGTTGAAACATACTACAATTCCGCCTACTTGTCAGGAATTGGATAAATAATTGTTTGACAAACGGAAACAAATACTATATGATTGCTTACGTTGAACGCTAGGAGAAAACAAAGATTTTTGTAAATCGATTGCGTAGTGAACAACCATTTGAAAGGAAGTAAGTATGAGCAGCGTAATATATGTGGTTCCGTGGGCCATTTGTGATACAGAAAGCATATATGTGAAGAAAGTCAAGGGCGACGATGTACAGGTGCCAGAGAAGGGCAGTGAGTTTAATTCATGGTGCATCCGAAACGTGATTGCAAGTCCGGATCGCAGAACAAAGGATACGTATGCGATTGTGGATGTATTCAATGGCTATAAGGAAAAGATGAATGAGAAGGGCATGTCTGTGTTCTCACTTACCAATTCACAGGATGTATTGGAAAATCTGGGCTTCCAGAAAGCGGATGATACAGAGGCATCATTTATAAAGAATAAAGTTTTGAAGTTGAATAAGGACAAGAAAAAATAGACCACGCATGTTTGTGGTCTATTTTTTAGAAAGTAGGAGAAAATGATAGAAATTGGAAAATGGAATGATCTGAAAGTCATTCGTTCGAAAGACTTTGGTATATACCTTGGTGAAGAGGACAGCTCGACGGCAGAGACGGTGCTGCTTCCGAGAAAACAGGTGCCGGAGGGTGTGAAAGCCGGCGCATCCCTGCGCGTCTTTATTTATCGTGATTCACAGGACCGAATCATTGCAACAACGAATACACCATTGATTACAGTCGGTGAGGTAAAGAAGCTGCAGGTGAAGAGCGTGACAAGCTTAGGTGCATTTATGGACTGGGGGCTGGAACGTGACGTGCTGCTTCCATTTAAAGAACAGACGGCGAAGGTGGAGGCTGGAAAGTCCTATCTGGTGCGGATGTATGTGGATAAATCCGGACGTCTGGCAGTGTCAATGAAGATAGGAAAAGAATTGCAGCCAATCGAAGGCTACGAAGAAGGACAGGATTTCGTTGGAACCGTGTATGAGTTCAAGAAGGATTTTGGCGCATTTGTGGCAATTGACGACAAATATCCGGGACTCATCTATACAAGTGAATTGTATGCGCCAGTGCGGGTCGGCGATGAAGTACATGGCAGAATCGTAAAGATCCGTCCGGATGGAAAGGCAGATCTCGCGTTGCGGAAGTTTGCGTATGCGCAGATGGAAGAGGACAGTGAGATGGTATATGCCGTTATAAAGAGTTATAAGGGCGTTTTGCCGTTTACAGATAAGGCAGATAAGGATATAATCAAGAAGGAGTTCGGACTCAGTAAAAACGCGTTTAAGCGCGCCTGTGGACGTCTCTTAAAAGAGGGAAAGATCCGCATTACGGAGAAGACAATCGAACTCGTTGATTAGATAACATTTATAGGAGGTACTTATATTATGAAGACAGTGATTCAGACACCAAAGGCACCAGCCGCAATCGGACCATATTCACAGGCAATTGCAGTTGGAGATATGATTTATACATCAGGTATGATTCCAATCATTCCAGAAACGGGCGAGCTTGAGACAGGCGATGTTAAGGCACAGGCAAAACAGGCAATCGGAAACCTGATCGCGCTGTTGAATGAGGCAGGCAGCGATGCAGACCATGTGATAAAGACAACGGTATTCATCAAGGATATGAATGATTTTGCAGCAGTAAATGAAGTATATGCGACATTTTTTGAGAAGGACTGTCCGGCACGTTCGTGCGTAGAGGTTGCAAGACTTCCAAAGGATGTGAAGATTGAAATCGAAGCAATCGCAATCAAAAAATAATATAATAAGTATATTGAACAGTAAAAACAAGTGAAAACGCTCGATTATGTTATTTTCTGCTTGCATAATTACATATGAGTGGTAAAATAAAGGGCAGATAATACGCATGAGGGAAAGGAAGTAATAAATCATGAGCAAAAATATTGATTGGTCTTCACTCGGCTTTGGCTATGTGCAGACAGACAAGCGTTTCGTATCAAACTATAAGAACGGTGCATGGGATGATGGTGTACTGACCGAGGATGCAACAGTTAATCTGAGTGAGTGTGCCGGAGTTCTTCAGTATGCACAGACCTGTTTTGAAGGTTTGAAAGCATATACAACAGAGAAGGGACAGATCGTGATTTTCCGTCCTGACTTAAATGCATCCCGTATGGCAGATTCCTGCAAGCGTCTGGAGATGCCTGTATATCCGGAGGATAAGTGGGTTGATGCAGTCGTAAAGACAGTAGAGGCGAATATTGACTGGGTACCACCATATGGTTCCGGTGCAACCCTGTACATCCGTCCATATATGTTCGGCAGCAACCCGGTTATCGGTGTAAAGCCAGCGGATGAGTATCAGTTCCGTGTATTCTGTACACCAGTTGGTCCTTACTTCAAGGGCGGTGCAAAGCCAATCGTAATCCGTGTCAGTGATTATGACCGTGCAGCACCTCATGGAACAGGTCATATCAAGGCTGGATTGAACTACGCTATGAGCTTATATCCAATCGTAGATGCACATAATCAGGGCTTCGCTGAGAATATGTATCTGGATGCTGCAACACGTACAAAGGTAGAGGAGACAGGTGGAGCAAACTTCATCTTCGTTACAAAGGATGGCACATTGGTAACACCAAAGTCAGACAGTATCCTTCCTTCTATCACACGTCGTTCATTGATGGTAGTTGCGGAGAAGTACCTTGGCATGAAGGTGGAGCACAGAGAGGTTTACTTCGATGAGGTTAAGGATTTCGCAGAGTGTGGTCTGTGTGGTACAGCTGCAGTTATCTCTCCAGTTGGAAAGATTAACGACCACGGCAAGGAAATCTGCTTCCCAAGTGGAATGGAAGAGATGGGACCATATACAAAGAAGCTGTATGACGCTCTGACAGGTATCCAGATGGGACGTATCGAGGCACCAGAAGGCTGGATTAAGGTAATCAAATAATTTATGAATAAAAAAATATTAACCATCACAATTCCCTGCTATAATTCGCAGGACTATATGAAGAAGTGCGTGGATCACGCATTGCTTGGTGGCGAACTGGTAGAAATACTGATTGTGGATGATGGATCTACAGACGACACCGCGAAGATCGCAGATGCCTATGCGGAGAAATATCCGACGATCGTAAAGGCAATTCATAAAGAAAATGGTGGGCATGGCGATGCGGTGAATACCGGTATCGCTCATGCAACCGGAGTCTATTTCAAGGTCGTTGACAGTGATGACTGGCTTGATAAAGAAGCCTATAAGCAGGTGTTGAAGGTCTTGAAGAAGCTTGTGGAAGATGAGAAGGATTTAGATGTCCTGCTCTCCAACTATATCTATGATAAGGTGGAACGCCGGAAGAAGCGTGTCATGCGTTATCATGGTGCTTTGCCGGAGAAACGGATCATAAGCTGGGAAGACAGCCGGATTCGGTTCAACAAGTTTCAGTATGTATTGATGCATTCGGTGATTTACCGGACACAGCTGCTGAAGGACTGCGGACTGCAGCTTCCGAAGCATACATTTTATGTGGATAATCTCTATATCTTTGAACCGATGATCCATGTGAAGAAGCTGATGTACTTAAATGTCGACTTGTATCACTATTATATTGGCAGAGAAGGACAGTCGGTCAATGAAAAGACGATGATGAAGCGGATCGATCAGCAGATGCTTGTCAATCGGACGCTGATCCAGTTTTTCAGTGAGAACCGAAAAGAACTCCCTCCACAGATGTACCGTTTCCTGTTCCAGTACTTAGATATGATGATGTGTGTTGCATCGAGTATCTGTGTTGTATCGAAGGACAAGGAGCTGTATAAGAAGAAAAAAGAGCTGTGGAAGTATCTGAAGGATACGGATGCAGAATTATACAAGGAGCTTCGAACAACGTTGTTTGGAATCACATTCAATCTGCACGGACCAACGGGCAGATGGTTTGCAAGAACCGGATATCGTCTGTTCCAGAAGTTGTTTGGATTTAATTAGACAAATAAAAAAATTCCGAAGTTTGTTTATATCAGACTTCGGAATTTTTTATTTATCATTGTTTCTTTCTGCCCCAAGGGATTACATAGACAATCGGATAGAGGATTGCTGCCAGCGCAAATGCACCGATGACATCCCATACGGAATGCTGCTTCAAAAACATGGTAGATAAGATGATCAGGATGCCGATGATTGTTGCGATTACCTTGATCCATGTTTTATCTTTCATGCCCTTGCTCCTGTACAGGGCAACGAGACAACCAAGTGTGTTAAATACGTGCAGACTTGGGAATACGTTCGTGCTTGTGTCTGTCTTATACAGCATCTTGACGAGTTTTGCACACAGGTTATTGTTGTAGGAGATATCCTGCCGCAGATCCAGACCATTGTGCCAGATGGTGCAGATGATCAGGAAAATCGTCATGCCGCTGAACAGATACGCACAGCATTGATAATATTCTTTCTTGGAATAGAAAAATTCATAGCCGACAATCGCCGGGACGAACAAAAACCACATAAAATACGGAATAATAAAATATTCACAGAACGGAATCTTGTAGTCGATTGGCATCGATACAAGATGAAAATCCGTAGTTACTGTCTTTTCCAGCCACATAAACCATGGCATGTAGAAAACGATGTAGAGTAGTGTCCATATGTGGTTATATTTTCTGATGAATTTTCCTGCCTTCATAAGGGGGTGTGAAAACCTTTCTTTTTCTTTTGTGTCACAAATCTGTTTGCCGACAGGAGTTAGTATATCATGCTTCCTCAGAATGTGCAATCGCAGCGCCAACAAATCCTAAGAATAATGGATGAGCTTTGTTAGGACGACTCTTAAACTCTGGATGCGCCTGTGTTCCGATAAACCAAGGGTGATCTGGAAGCTCGATCATTTCTACGATATGACCATCTGGAGATAAACCAGACAGGAGCATGCCGTGATCGGTCAGAACCTTTCTATAATCGTTGTTTACCTCATAACGATGTCTGTGACGTTCGTTGATGTGGTCCGTACCATATAACTGGTATGCTTTTGAACTCTTATCAAGTACACAAGGATAAGAACCAAGTCTTAGTGTTCCGCCTAAGTCTGTGACACCATTCTGGTCAGGCATGATATGGATGACCTGATGGCTGGAACTAGGGTTGAACTCGGAGCTGTTCGCATCCGGATAGCCGACAACATTTCTTACGAATTCCACGATGGTAAGCTGCATACCAAGACATAAGCCAAGGTATGGAATCTTGTTCTCCCGTGCATAGGTAATTGCCTCGATCATACCCTCGATACCACGGTCGCCGAAACCACCTGGAACTAAGATACCGGATACATCTCCTAAGATCTCTGCAACATTTTCCTTTGTTACAAGTTCGGAATCTACCCACTTGATCTCAACATCCGCACGATGTGCGACACCGGCATGCTTCAGGGATTCTACAACAGAGATGTAAGCGTCGTGCAGGCTGACATATTTTCCAACTAAAGCGACACGTACCTTCTTTTGCGGATGCTTCCAGTTGTCCACCATGGTGATCCAGTCGTCAAGATCTGGCTTTGGACATGGGATATGGAGGCATTTGCAGGCCGCATCGGCAAGCTTCTCGTGCTCCATAGCAAGTACCACTTCATATAATACATCCACGTCCAGATTCTGGATGACACATTCGCTAGGAACGTTACAGAAGCTGGCAATCTTATCTTTAATTGCTTTGTCTAACGGAAGGTCGGAACGGCAAACCAAGATATCTGGCTGGATACCAAGTGACTGACAAGTTTTTACACTTGCCTGTGTCGGCTTTGTCTTCAGTTCGCCGGATGATTTTAAGTAAGGAATCAGTGTGACGTGGATCATGATGCAATTCTCATGTCCGACATCCAACTGAAACTGACGAATGGCTTCCATGTACGGCTGGCTCTCGATATCGCCGACAGTACCGCCAACTTCGATGATCGCAATCTCATCGTCTTTTGCATCTGGATTGCGATAGAAACGATCTTTGATTTCATTTGTAATATGAGGGATGATCTGAACCGTATGACCGCCGAAATCGCCACGGCGCTCCTTGTTCAGGATGCTCCAGTAAACCTTTCCTGTTGTCACGTTAGAACCCTTGTTCAGACTCTCATCGATAAAACGCTCGTAGTGTCCAAGATCCAGATCGGTTTCTGCACCGTCATCTGTTACAAATACTTCGCCATGCTGAATCGGATTCATGGTTCCTGGATCCATATTGACATATGGATCAAATTTCTGGCTGATCACTTTGTATCCGCGCGCTTTCAACAGACGTCCAAGTGATGCCGCGGTAATTCCTTTACCGAGACCGGATACAACGCCGCCAGTGACAAAAATGTACTTTACTGCCATAGCTCATTCCTCTTTCCGTTTGATTTTTATATTATCATTCTTTTTGCTTTAGAAAAATTCAAAAATCATTATAAACGAAAAGGAAAACGAAGTCAATTACAAATGGTTAGAATAAAACATAAGCTGAAAGACGCGGTTATCCTTTTTATTCTGCCGGAACAAATATTTGCCGGATTTTCCCATTTTGCGGTAGGATTTCACGTCTTGATACTTCGTTACAATGTTCAAAAACTGTTGTTTCTCCTCTGGCACATGGTAGATTCGTTCAAAGGATTTTGCCTGTCTGGAGATGTGACCGCCATTTGTACGGCTCTGCTTCAGGCGGCGGAAGAATTTGGAACAGCCGGAAGGGGCTGCTGCACCGAGCGCATTTCCCGCATGCTGACGGTACTTGTAGTGCGCTGCGCTGTCATAGCAGACTTCGCCGAAGCATGAAGCAACGAGATAGAGCCACCAATCGTGCATATAGATATCCTGAGGCATGCTGATCCGGATATAAGACATAAGTGCCTGGTTAAATACGATACTGGCACCGCGTGCGATGTTCTCAATCAATGCGTTCCGGAAATCTGGAACCAGCTCTTTGCCTGCGGTCTGCATAGACTCCGGAAGCAGGTTCAGTGCATCGTCCGTGTTCCAGGCATCACAACAGTAGAGAAGTGGTGTGGCAAATGTACGGATCTGGGAATCATTCTTCTTTTTCTTTGGGGATTTTGATTTGCGCATCTGTTCAAGCTTCTGGCAGGCGATGGAAAGCTTGTCTTCGTCCCACACATCGTCCTGATCGGAGAGGGCATAGAAATCCACATCCGGGTCAGATAATTCGAACAGACGAAAGAAAGAAGCGACCACGCCGCAGTTTTCGCCACATAGGTAACAAATGTTATCGTGGAGCGCGGCATAGGCGCGCAGGATATCCACGGTGCCATCGGAAGAACCGTCGTCGCGGACGAAGAGCTTCACGGCAACATTTTTCTGATTCAAGATACTGTCTAATTGTTGTTTCAAGTAAGTTTCGCCATTGTAAGTAGATAGCAGAACCTGAACTGTATACATAATAGTCTCCTTTTATAAATGCAATGTCGTAGACCGTTAATCGGTCAACTCTGTATAAATCGTAGTCATAAGGTTGTGCACAAGTGCAATATCAAAATATTTTTTGCAGTTCGCGTGGTTTTCCGTACCAAGTGCCTGTGCAAGTGCCGGATCATCGAGAATTTTATTGATTTTTGCTGCATATGCGTCTGCGTCCTTCGTTGGAAGCAGGTAATGCTTGCTGCTTGTATGTGGCTCTGAGGCAAGCAGATCGCGGTTTCCGCGGATATCCGAAGCGATGATTGGAAGTCCGGCAGCCATCGCCTGCATGACAGCGACGGATAATCCCTCCTGAAAGCTTGTAAATAAAAACAAATCCGCGCAGTGATACAGATCCAGCACATCCGTATGATAGCCCGCGAAAAATACACGGTCACCAACCTGCAGTTTCTGCGCTAGTTCCTTTAACGATGGTTCGAGAACGCCTTTGCCACAGATCGCAAGGATTGCATCATCACGGTTGGACTTGGCAAATGCGCGAATCGAAGTCTCTACGTTCTTACGTGGAATCAATTCCGCAACCGTCAGTATAATCTTCTTGTCGGACGGCAGACCGAATCGTCTGCATACATCCGCTTTGTCAACACAGATGGAAGCAATCGTATCCGTATCCACGCCAACGCCTGGTACATAATGGACATTTGGGTGATGAAACCGTCGTTTCGCCGCCTGATAATCCTCCTGATTTAAGGTAATCAGACAATCTGTTACATGGGACAGCCATTTTTCAACATTGTAATAAAGCAGATAATTCTTGATACCCGCACCACGGAAGAAGTGAAAACCGTGGACAAAGTAGATTACTTTTGTGCCATCTTTACGGAATTTCTTCGCGGCAAGCCGACCGACGACACCGCCAAATGGTGTTTGTGTATGCACGATCTGGCAAGGGTGGTTCCGCATATAGCGTTTCAGAATCCGGATGGACTTAAACGCTTTCCCAAGTTCTGTGATCTTCCGTGGAATCGGCAGATCGATGATCTCGATATCCTGTGCAGCAAGCTCGCTTGCGAACGCATGGATGCGTTCCACCGTGCTTGAATTCCCTTCCTGAAAATTCGCAGCAACGGAGATCGTGTAGCCCATATCCTGTAAGATGCGGATATTATCTTTATTAAAATGGTCGATCATTGATGCGGAATTCGCAATCAATAAGGCATGTTTTTCCATATACTAATGTCCTGTTTGTGTTCTTATAATCTCATTGTAGTCGTATGGGAAAATCCGTGATACAGATTTCCGTAATCAATATAAATTATACTACAAAATGTAATTCAATACAATTCAATACAATTCAATACAATGCAAGACATCGGAATAATGTGCACAGTGTGCGTCGTGGAAATATGTATAAAATAACTGCGAGCAATATAAAAAAATATGCTATACTTTTAAATTGGATCAAGAAATGAAATTACAATAGTTATGTTATACAAGGAGAAATACTATGAAATTTGCACATATTGCAGATGTTCATCTGGGGACGAGAAGAGAAACACCGTATCTGTATGACGGATTTTTAAATTTTATTGACTACATGGAACTGCATCCGGTGGATATGATCTTTATTACCGGAGATCTGTTTGATCATGTGCCAACGAAGGAAGATATCATGTTTGTTGATACGCAGCTGGCACGTCTGCCGAAGACCGATATCCTGTATGTCACGGGAGAGTGCGATTATCTTGCCAGGGACAGTGTTCTTTGGAACTATGAATTTGTATCACGGACGTATCTGCTCAATTGCGAGGATATTCATAACCATGTGCCGGATGGGGAGCGTGCGGAGCGCAATTCCTATGCGGAAGGTATCGCGGATAGTCTGCATTTTGCAAAATACAATGTCGATGTCTACGGAATCTGCCAGTATAGCGCGCAGAATGAACGAAATGATTTCGACAGTGTATATGCCAGAAATCTCCGGGCAGTCAATATCTTTCTTGGACATGGAGGAAGTGCAAGGGTTTGTCCGTTTGATGTGGAAGATTTTGGAGGAAAAAATTTTGGGTATATCGGGCTTGGACATAAGCATCAGTATCTGGCATTTGAGAAGCAGCATGTATATTATCCGGGAAGTTTGGAGCCGATCAATGAGGACGAAACTGGAGAACATGGGTTTATCTATGGATATATCGACAAGCAGTTGACGAGTGTGAAATTTGTTCCAATCGCGATGCGCAGATTTGAGGAGAAGAAGGAAGAAAAACCGGAGTTTGATTATGAGCTGTTGCAGGAATTAAACAGGGAGAATGCATTTGGTAAATGTCTGCAGACGTTTGACCAGAAGCAGACGGAGCAGGCACAGATGGCAAAGAAGAAATATGCGGACGGCATGTTGGCAAGCTTGCAGGAGCTGACGGGAAAACAGGCATTATCCACATACACACCGACACAGGTTGCAGAGGCGTGGGCGGAGCAGCAGTCACAGTTAAAGGCGGGACTGCAATCCTTGCAGCAGGAAATTGCTGCAAATGAGCAGGAACAGGCGGAACTCGAGGAAAAGCTTCTGGCGTGTCCGGATCAGACGGGGACGACGAATGTGCTGCATGAGGATATTGGAAAATTGCAGTTTGATCTGTCAAAATTAGAGTTTGAGGATCAGCAGGTGGACAAGAAATACAGCCGGAGACGGCTTGGGTTTGTCCTGTGGATTGATACGCCGCTTGCAATCGTATTGTCTCTGCTTGTCACGGTAGGCATGATCGATGTATTTTTTATGCAGGCATGGGAAGCGTGGTTCCGGTTGGTAACAAGTCTGATCGGATTTGAAATTGCATTTACGATTATAGGTTTTTGCGTGTATAATATGACAAAGATGCTGCGGAAGAAGTTGTTTGGCACAGAGATTCCTGTGGAGACACATGCGCGGCTGCAAAGTCAGATTCGTTTGTTGGAGAGTAAGATTCACGATCTGCAATTGGAAGAAAGTTCAAGATTTTTAGATCAGAAAAACTACGACGAGAACAGCCGGAGGATGAAAGAGGTACAGAAGCAGTACCAGCAGCTGTTGGAAAAATCAGAGGTGATCTTGTCTGTGCTGGATGTGAATGCTGACAAGATGGTGAAAGAATAAAAGTATAAACAGATATGGAATTACAAAAATTATACAGCAAGGTGCGGCAGGCGGTGGACGCTTACCAGATGATCGAGGATGGCGATAAGATTGCAATCGGTATCTCTGGCGGAAAGGACAGTCTGACACTCTTGTATGTACTGGCTGGAATGCGAAAATTTTATCCGAAGAAATATGATGTCGTAGCGATCACGGTTGACACTGGCGTAGGAAATATGGATTTTTCTAAGGTGAAAGAACTGTGCGAGTCGTTAAATGTTCCATATGAGATCATTCTGACGCAGATATTTCCGATCTTGATGGAGCGGCAGGAGAAGCGGATGTGTCCGCTCTGTGCGAAGTTGCGGAAGGGCGCATTTAATGAGGCCGCACTTCGACTGGGATGTAATAAGATTGCATATGCGCATCATAAAGACGATGTCGTGGAGACATTTCTGATGTCACAGGTATTAGAAGGACGGGTACATACATTTTCGCCAGTGACGCATCTGGATGGTACAGAGCTTGATCTGATCCGGCCGCTTGTGTATGTGACCGAGGCGGAGGTGCGTGGGTTTATGCGGCGGTATCAGCTTCCTGTGGTGAAGAATCTGTGCCCTGTGGATGGTGCGACGAAGCGGGAGGCAGCCAAGCAGATGTTAGCACATATGGAGGAAGAATTCCCGAAGGCGAAAAGCCGGATGTTCGCGGCAATCCAGCGCGATCATATTGATGGCTGGTAAAATTATGCCTGCTTCTATGGAAATTTGAATTGATTTTTCGGGGCATCTGTGCTATCATGTCAGATGTTGGATTGATTTCCAATTTTATCGGTGCGTGGCTCAGCTTGGTAGAGCGCTGCGTTCGGGACGCAGAGGTCGTGGGTTCGAATCCCGTCGCACCGATTTTTTTGTACCCTTTTTTAGTAGGAAAGGAGGATCCGGCATGAAATTATTACTTGCAGAAGATGAAGTGGATATGTCCGAGGCGTTGGTCGACATTCTCACCTATCACAAGTATACGGTGGATGCCGTGTTTGATGGGGAAGAAGCACTCGATTACGCAACAATCGGCGAATACGATGGAATCATATTGGATATCATGATGCCGAAGATGAGTGGCCTGGAAGTGCTGCAGAAGCTGCGGAGCCGCGGTGACCGGACACCGGTGTTACTGCTTACGGCAAAGGCAGAGGTCGAAGACCGGATTGCGGGGCTGGATATGGGAGCCGACGATTATCTTCCGAAGCCATTTGCGATGGGCGAGCTGCTTGCGCGCATCCGGGCAATGCTCCGGCGCAAGGGAGAATTTACTCCGGAGATCGTGAAATGTGGAGACCTGTCGCTCATATATTCAGATGATGAATATAGCAGTTACAGCAACATCTTCGGCAATGCCAAGACAGATATTACAGACGAGGATAAAGACCGTCTGATCGCTTCGCTGAAGTCTCTGAATGAGAATTCAGACATTGAAGATGTGGTAAATATGGACGAGGTAATACGATACTTTGTTGTGCACAATTTCGTCTGCAACTTCGACAGCTATACCGGTTCGATGATCCATAATTATTATTTGTACGAGGAGGATGGACAGCTTTCGATGATTCCGTGGGATTATAATCTTGCATTTGGCGGATTCTCTGCGGGCAGCGGAGACGGTGATTCGGCAACATAGATGGTGAACTATCCGATTGATACGCCGGTTTCTGGTGGAACAGTAGATTCCCGTCCGATGCTTGCGTGGATCTTTGTAGATGAGAGCTATACGGAACTGTATCACACGTATTTTGATACGTTTATCTCCGAGTATTTTGAAAGCGGATATTTCGAGAATCTGATTGCATCTTATGTCGAGCAGGACCCGACGAAATTCTGTACCTATGAGGAGTTCGAGACAGGCGTGGATACGTTGAAATCGTTCTGTCTGCTCCGTGCAGAGAGCATCCGCGGACAGGAATCCATCTACAAGTGATGGGCAGCAGGAAGATGATTCCACACTCGTCGAAGCTTCATCCATTTCCCTTACGGATATGGGAAGCATGGGACATGGCGGCGGTACACCGGGCGGTGGTGAGCGGCCGGATTAAAACTTATAATAGAAAAGTCTGGAATGTAAATTAAAGCAACAATTTAAGTGAATCAACCGGAAAAACTGTGATTAAAAAGACCAGTCGTTTCCGGTTGATTTTTTTAAGTTTCTATTGTATGTTTGACATAATTTGAAGGCAGGAATCTCATAATACAGAAGAAAGAGAGTGAAGCAATGAATATATTTGATGTTGTAGGACCTGTGATGGTCGGACCATCGAGCTCCCATACCGCAGGTGCTGTAAAAATAGGATATATCAGCCGGAAGCTGCTGGGCGAACAGCCGGTCTCCGCACGGATTTTATTATATGGAAGCTTTCTGACAACCGGAAAAGGACATGGTACGCGGAAGGCGCTTGTGGCTGGGCTGCTTGGGATGCAGCCGGACGATGCGCGGATTCCGCAGGCGCTTACGCTTGCCGAAGAACGGGGCATGCAGATTGAATTCGGAGAGGCACAGTTAAAGGAAGCACACCCGAACACGGCACAGCTTTATCTGCAGGGACAGGAGGGCAGAAGCCTGGAAATCATCGGACAGTCGCTGGGCGGCTCCCGGATTAATATTGCCGAGATTGATGGAATCGAGACGAATTTCTCCGGTGATTATCCAACACTTGTCGTACACAATCAGGATCAGCCGGGACACGTGGCGGAGGTAACGTCGATGCTTTCACATAAAGGCGTGAACATTGCGTACATGCAGTTGTACCGCTCCAGCCGTGGCGGAGAGGCGGTTATGGTCGTGGAATGCGATCAGGAGATTCCGAAGGAGGGCATTGACTGGCTGAAGAAAGTCGAGGGCGTGAAGAAGGTCACGTATCTCGGACACGATACGGAAGCTATGGATAAGGGAGGAACTGCAAGATGATAACGTATCATTCAATTCAGGATATATTGGAATTGTGCGAGAAAGAACAGATGACGTTTGCGCAGGTAATCGAACGTGCGGATATGGAAGAACGCGCCGTGACGCAGGAAGCTTCCTATGCGAAGATGCAGAGCATGTATGAGGCGATGCGTCATGCAGATGCAACCTACGATGCAAAGCTTACGTCAGCATCCGGTCTGGTTGGCGGCGATGGCGAGAAACTTCGCGCATATAACGAGGCAGGGAAGAATCTCTGTGGTGACTTCTTAGGTCTGGTGATGGAGAAGGCAATCAAGATGGCGGAGGGAAATGCGTGCATGCGAAGAATCGTTGCGGCACCGACCGCCGGTTCGTGCGGCGTGATCCCGGCGGTGTTCCTGACGGCGCAGGAGAAACTTGCATGCACAGAAGAACAGATGGTGGCGGCGATGTACATTTCCGCAGGGGTAGGTGCCGTCATTGCGGAAAATGCTTCGATTGCCGGCGCGTCTGGCGGTTGTCAGGCAGAAATTGGTTCTGCATCTGCGATGGCCGCAGCAGGGCTATGCTTCCTACAGGGTGGCACGAATGCGATGATCGCAAATGCAGCCGCGCTGGCGCTGAAAAACATGCTCGGACTTGCGTGTGATCCGGTCTGTGGACTGGTGGAAGTACCTTGTGTGAAACGGAATGTTGCAGGAGCTGTCAATGCAGTAAGCGCGGCACAGCTATCTTTGGCAGGGATTAAGAGTGCGATTCCGGTGGATGAAGTGATCGACGCAATGCGTAGAATCGGAAATGAAATGTCTCCGAATATAAAAGAAACGGGCCAGGGTGGACTTGCAACCACCCCGACCGCGATTCAAATAGGAAAGAGTTTATAATTGTGAAGAAATATTTATTGTTTAAGGTTGTGTGACTGCATAATCCGAAAAGCTTGTAGTCGAATCTGTCTTATTTGCACATCCACCAAGCAGGGCAGTTGTAAGCATCGTTACTGTTACAAGTGGTAAAATGTTTTTTTTCTTCATAAAATCACGTCCTTTCAAATTGATTTTGTTTTCGTTTACAATACGAAGTATAGGGGACGAACCTTAAATCAACCTTAGAATTCTGAAAAAGTAGGGAAATAATAATCAAATATGCGAAACAGTGTTTAGCCTTTTCGGAAAATTAGAGATAAAAAATCAAGTGGTGACAATTTGCCACCACTTGTGAAAAAACAACCATATTTAGTTTACTTCTCATCCCTCTTTCGTACTGCCAGTGCCGGAACCAGTCCGATCACGAAAGGTACGATCCAGGTGAATAACCGGTAGATTACAAGTGCGGCTGCTACGGCATCGCCGTCCGGAATGACACAGGCGAAGAACAACGCGAATACAAAGTCAAGCGTACCGACACCGGATGGTGCCAGCATGACGCAGCCAACCATGTTGCAGACAGCGGTCAGTCCCAGACAGGTTGCTACTGTGACAGAATAGCTTCCGGCAAAGAAAATTCCCGGAATTGCATACCAGCATGCGAATTTGAAGAAATCCAAACCAACGACAGTCAGAAACAATCGCTTATCTTTCCATACGATGCGCCCTTGTTCCTGCAGATAGTCGATGGAAACCTGCGCTTTATCCAACAGCGGATACAGGCGGCTCTTTTGTTTCACAAGCTTTCGAGCCAGCTCCATGATCAGATCGGAGAATTTCTTGGAAACCGTTAATATAAACAAAAACAGACAGATTAACGAAATCACAACTGCACCGGCAAACATATACCACGCGTATTTGCGGATGCCACTGTGCCCGCTCAGAATCAGAAGGAGAAATGACACAACGCCGAATAAACCAATCGTAATTTTCTGGAATGTATATTGTGCGAGGGACATGCCGGTTGCGGTACTCACGCGGATGCCATTTAGATTATAATAATAAAGCTGTGCGACTCCGGTTCCGCTTCCAAGTGTTGCAATCCGGAAAAATGTACACAGGTATGCACAGGTGATTCCCTGCCATACAGATAAACGATGGTCGCAGGTGTTCGTCATTTCACTGATGATACAGCCTTCCGCGATGAAATACAGATTTCCGAGCAGCAGACACACAACCAGTTTCCATACAGGAGTTATCTGGATTTCTTCCAATGCTTCCAGCATCAGATCCTGATTTTTATAGCATACAAAAGCAATCAGCGCAAAGATAACCAACCATTTTGCGATGCTTTTTAATACCATTTTCTGATTTTTATCTGACTGATGTGTATCGTCCATTTTGTTCCCCCATTATATGGAAATAAAAGATAATAGCGTTATTTTAGTATGTTTGTCCAATCTTTGCAAGATATATTCCTGTTTTCACATTTTTCTCACAAATACATACAATGAAGTATACAAAAAGAATGTAAGAGGTAACCAGTTTGGATTCTTATAGAAATTATGGCTGCGGCAGAGGCCGTGGCATGAATCCGCGCGGCGCAAATAGCTGCTATCCGTGTTCAGGTACCGGTCGTTGTGTGATGCCGGGCGATACGATGTGCCGGAAACCATCCACGCCGGATTGTGGTTGTGGAGATAAACCATTCATGCCGGATTGTGGTTGTGGTAATAAACCATCCATGTCGGATTGCGGCTGCGGAAATAAACCATCCATGCCGGATTGCGGCTGCAAGGAAATGCCGATGAAATCAGATTGTGGGTGTGCATCCATTCCACGCAGAAATAACTGTAGATGCGGAGATCCAAATGAACATATGCGGCACATGCCGGTTGGCATGGGCTATGTTCCAATGCAAAAATGGGAGGAAATGTATGATCCTGCGACGGCATTGTGTCAGGGTACAGCCTTTCCTTCTCTAAATCTGATTTTCTGCGGGAAGAGGGGGTAACGGATCATGAAACCTATGTGTAAAGCAGAGCTTCGACAGTTTATCGATCAGGTTTCCTTTATGATCGATGATATTACCTTATTTTTAGATACACATCCGGACTGCCGGGAAGCAATAGATGCCTACAATCATTTCAAAATGATGCGGTGCGAAGCAGTATCTGACTATGTAAAGCAGTATGGTCCGCTCAACCGTTATGATGTGGATACGTGCGACGATTGGAATGCATGGATCGATGGTCCGTGGCCTTGGGAAGGAGCGTGTGGTTGTTAAATGTGGATTTATGAAAAGAGACTTCAATGTCCCGTGAACATCAAGGAGACAAATGCAAAGCTGGCACAGGCAATCATATCACAATATGGCGGTCCTGACGGGGAAATGGGCGCATCCATGCGTTATCTGTCCCAGCGATATGCTATGCCATACAAAGAGTGTCAGGCAACTCTGACGGATATCGGAACGGAAGAACTCGGACATCTGGAGATTGTTGCATCCATCATCTACCAGTTGACGAAGAATCTTTCTATGGAAGAAATCAAGGCTTCCGGCTTTGACAAATATTATATCGATCATACGATTGGTATCTGGCCGCAGGCAGCGGGAGGCATTCCGTTTAACGCATGCGAATTCCAGAGCAAGGGGGATACGATTACCGACCTGTACGAGGATCTGGCGGCTGAACAGAAGGCACGCAGTACCTACGACAACATCCTCCGATTATGTAAGGATTATCCGGATGTTTACGAGCCAATCAAATTCCTGCGTGCACGTGAAGTAGTGCATTTCCAGCGGTTTGGTGAAGCACTTCGCCTGGTGCAGGATAAATTGGATGAGAAAAATTTCTATGCATTCAATCCGGCGTTTGACCGCTCGGCTCCATGCGTGGATAAGAAGAAATGTAATTGTGAGAAATAAGGATTTCTTGGGGCTTAATCCAATATAAAAAGGGACTGCCGTGTAATGGGGATGGCAGTCCCTTGATTTCGGGGTACAGTGTGCTTTGAACTTTCACTCCTGCAGTGTATAAAATAACTTCGTCTCATCCACGATTCGGTATTCCCCGTCGGTATAATCGACAATCATCACATTACAGTTTTGCTGCAATCCACCCGACCAGAAATCCTTGATCTCGTGCTTCTTAATATAAGACATAATTCCTTTGTTGAGCGCACCGTGTGCGACGATCATCACACGTTCGCAGGAATTAGCGAGTGGTTCGATCTTATCCTGCATAAAATCTCCGGCACGTGCAATCAGATGTGGAAGTGTCTCAGCATCGTCGGCAGGTACATACAATTCTGGCTGCTTGAAGAAGTAGCGGAATGTAAGCGTTTCGTCCTTGATCAGCTCTGAGAAGTTCTGTCCCTCAAAATGTCCGAATGATAATTCGCGCAACCGGTCATCCGTTTCAATGTCAATGTCGCGTCCGTTCCGGATCAGACAGGCTGTTTCGTAGGCACGTTTAAGCGGACTGGAGAAGATCTTATCGATTCGCGTATCCATCAGTGCTTCGCCAGTCAGACGTGCAACCTTACGACCGTTTTCACTTAATTCAATATCCTCGCGTCCCTGCAACCGTTTTTCTCGGTTCCACAAGGTTTCTCCGTGGCGTACTATATATAATTCCATGTTTATTCTCCGTTCTGTCCATAGGATCACCGTAAATGCATCTACATATATATTGCAATTACGAATGCCTGTGGTTATATATTCTCAATCTGCCAGTCAATTGGTGCAACACCATGCCTCTGCAAAAATTCATTCGCCTGACTGAAATGCTTACAGCCAAAGAATCCACGGTAGGCGGAGAGTGGTGATGGATGAGGCGCTTTCAAAATCAAATGATTTGGATTGTCCAACATAGCTGCTTTTTTCTGCGCAAAGCTTCCCCACAACAAAAATACGATTGGTTGATTTTGCTTGTTGACGGCGCGGATTGCCGCGTCTGTAAATTCTTCCCAGCCCATTCCCTGATGGGAGGCAGCCTGATGGGCACGTACAGTCAAAACTGCATTTAAGAGCAAAACCCCCTGCTCGGCCCATTTGACAAGATACCCGTTGTTTGGAATATAGCAACCGACATCATCGTGCAATTCTTTGTAGATATTGACCAGTGATGGCGGAATCTCCACGCCCGGCTTTACAGAGAACGAAAGTCCGTGCGCCTGCCCGGGACCGTGATAAGGGTCCTGTCCGATGATGACGCATTTGACATCCTTTAATGGTGTCAGATGAAATGCATTGAAGATATCATCTCCGGGTGGATAGATCGTGTGGGTGCTGTATTCTTTCCCGACAAAATCAAACAGTTTCCGATAATATGGCTTATTATATTCTGGTGCCAAAACCTTAGCCCAGTCATTTCGAATTGGTGGCATAATACTCTCCTTTGTAAGTGCTGCCGGTGCGAAGCTGGCAGATATCAATTCGTTGTTTTCTATTAACACTAGATTATCACAACTGCCAGAAGAATACCACATGGATTTTCTCTATAAAATAGGAAATATTTTGCAGATATAAATCTTTTCCGCTTATTTGGAAAAAGGTGGTTGACCGCAAAAAGAATCTGTGATAATGTAAGTCTGTAAATGCAGAGAAGAGGAATAGTAGGAATCCAAAGGATTTCAGAGAGTCGTTGGCTGGTGTGAAACGATAATCCGAAGATTTTGAACTCGCCTTGGAGCAGCCGATTGAACAGATGTGAGACAGGAAAGTTTGACATTAGTAGATTTGGACGGAGCCTGACCGTTACAGCGGGAAGATATAGGATGCATGCATCTTTGTATCTGTGAGAGCATACGATATGTATGAATTAGAGTGGTACCGCGTAAGAGGTTAGAATGATGAAACTTGCGTCTCTAAGTAGTTGTTGGAGGCACAGGTTTATTTTTTTATGTATGGAGGTAGAAAGATGAAGAATTTTGAGCATTACAAGCGTGGCTATTATATGCCGCCGGTACAGAGTACAGACTGGGTAAACAAAGAGTATATCGATAAGGCACCAGCATGGTGCAGCGTAGATCTGCGTGATGGTAATCAGGCGCTGATCATTCCGATGAGTCTGGATGAGAAGCTTGAATTTTTCAAAGAATTGGTACGTGTAGGCTTCAAGGAAATCGAGGTTGGTTTCCCTGCAGCTTCTGAGACAGAATACAAGTTCTGCCGTACATTGATCGAGGAGAATCTGATTCCGGATGATGTGACGATTCAGGTTCTGACACAGGCAAGAGAGCATATTATCAAGAAGACATTTGAGGCAATTCAGGGTGCAAAGAATGTCGTTGTGCATCTGTACAATTCGACATCCTACGCACAGAGAACACAGGTATTCAAGAAGTCCAAGGAAGAGATTCTGAAGATCGCAACAGACGGCGCAAAGCTGTTAAATGATATGGCAGACCAGTATGGTGTGAACCATCAGTTTGAGTACTCACCAGAGAGCTTTACCGGAACTGAAGTCGACTATGCATTGGAAGTATGCAATGCAGTCATCGACATCTGGAAGCCGACACCAGAGCGTAAGGTTATTATCAACCTTCCTGCAACGGTTGAGATGTCATTGCCACATGTTTACGCAAGTCAGATTGAGTACATGAGCAAGAACCTGCATGACCGTGAGAATGTTGTACTTTCCCTTCACCCTCACAACGATCGTGGTTGCGGTGTCGCAGATGCAGAGCTTGGTATCTTAGCTGGTGCAGACCGTATCGAGGGTACTTTGTTTGGAAATGGTGAGCGTACCGGTAATGTCGACATTATCACACTTGCCATGAATATGTTCACGCATGGCGTAGATCCGAAACTGGATCTGTCGGATATTCCGCATCTGACAGAAACCTATGAGAGATTGACGAGAATGCATGTATATGAGCGTTCTCCATACACGGGACAACTGGTATTCGCAGCATTCTCCGGTTCCCATCAGGATGCAATTGCCAAGGGTATGAAGTATCGTGAGAATGATCCGGATGGTATGTGGACGGTTCCATATCTGCCATTAAATCCAGAGGATGTCGGAAGAAAATACGATGGCGATGTTATTCGTATCAACAGTCAGTCCGGAAAGGGCGGTATCGGATTCTTACTGGAGCAGAAGTATGGATTCAACCTGCCTTCAAAGATGCGTGAGGATCTTGGATATACAGTTAAGGGTGTATCTGACCATCAGCATAAGGAGCTTTCTCCGAAGGAAGTATTGGATATCTTCCAGAATGAATATGTAAACCGTGAAGATACAGTCAAGCTTGTAGAGTGCCATTTCAAGCAGATTGACGGTATTCAGGCAGAGCTTACAATCCTCGTAAATGGCGAGAAGAAAGTATATCATGGACAGGGAAATGGACGTCTCGATGCGATCAGCAATGCGATCATGAAACATTTCGATATCAAGTTTGCACTTGTTACATACGAAGAGCATGCTCTGCAGGTAGGTTCAGATTCACAGGCATGTGCATATGTCGGATTGGAAGTCGAAGGTGTGAATGGAATCGTCTGGGGCGCAGGCATCAAGTCTGATATTATTGATGCATCTGCATATGCTTTGATCAGTGCGTTGAACCGTTCAAACCACATGAATAAATAGAAGTTTGAATAAAATATACCGTATTGTTTCTTCTTGTTTTATCTGACAGTTTGTGCTAAAATAATCTAAATGTTGTGTTGTATTGTGTCGATAACACAGTTGACAACATGCGCGGATAAATGCGTAGAAAACGAGCAGGAGGAGTAACACCATGATATTTGTGAAGTCGGAAGACTTGAAATATGGTATGCGTCTGGCAAAACCAATCTACAATAAGACTGGCGTTTTGCTGTATGAGCGTAATACAAGACTGACACTTCAGGGTATCGAGAGTGTAAAGAACTTCGGACTGCTTGGACTTTATATTCTGGAGCCAGCGGAGCCAGTACCGCCGATGACGGAGGAAGATCTGGACTTTGAACGATTTCAGACGATGGCAGTGTTCAGTATCCGGGAAGAACTGGATAATATCATTGCCGGCAGAGAACCAGTGAATCTGAAGCGTCTGGCAAATGCGATCATCACGAACTATGGGCGTCTGGATCATAAGATTACATTCACACAGAATCTTCGTTCCACGACGGATTATGTGTATAAGCATGTAATTAACACAGCTATTTTATGTGCGCTGATTTCAGCACAGGTGTATTACACACCGACAGAACAGGAAGAACTGGTATTGGCAGCACTGCTGCATGATATCGGAAAGCTGTTATTGCCGAACAAGGTGCGGGAAAAATACGATGATTACGATACGAATGATCTGATCATTGTCAAGAAGATTCAGAACGATGGACTGGGACTGCTCAGACCGGAGATCGGAATTGACAGCGGCGTTCGCAGAATCGTAGCCCAGATTCATCGCATGGAATATGGAAACAGTAATCTGGAACAGGGCAAGATTTTAAAAAGTACAAAGATTTTGAAAGTTGCGAATCTGTTTGATACGATGACCTGCATGAAGATCAGTGAGGAAGCGATATCGGAGATCGCAGCGATCAAATATCTGTTATTGAATAAAGACGAGTTCGATGAGGAGATTGTAGGTGCACTTATCAAGAGTATCAACATCCTGACACCGGGTGTCTGTATCGAACTTACGAACCGTGAGAAGGGACTTGTCATATCGGAGAATCCGCAGAACATTCTGCGTCCGGTTGTCTTAGGCTTCTCGACGAATAAAATTTATGATTTGAGTAATAATGGTGTATATCGGCGTTACCAGATCGTTGATATAATGAAGACTATGGATAATCGTATCAAGGTTGACCGGGAGCGATTGGAAGAGTACATGAATAAGCGATGATTGGAAGCAATTATCGCTTGTTCCATTTATAGACAAAAATACATCCGAATCCGAACGAGGGGGTATGCAAGATGGCAGAAAATATATTTAATGAAAAACAGGATTATATCGTTGCGGCGCGTGACGAGGTTATAAAACGGGATGAATATGCGGCAAATATTGACCGCATGAAACAGCAGCAGAAGAAGCTGTCAAGAAGCATTGCTTCAGAAGAAAAGTCAATTGCGGATGAGATTGCGACGACGATCAAGAAGCGCCGACAGGACATTCAGTCGACCTACGATGACCGGCTTGATGATAACCGTGCACGGAAAAAGAAGGTGGCGAACAAGCGAGACAAGAAAAAAGAGGAGCGCATGGACAAACGCTATCACGAGGAGACGAAAAGCCTGCGGGAAAGCGATAAGGATCTTAAGGTTGAGATGCAGACGTTGCTGCGTAAATATAAGCTTCCATCTTTCTGTGGAAAGAAATTATACTTTGCGTTGTTTTATGCACGGAATGTGCGCGAGTTTGGCTTGAAGCTTCTGTCATTTATAATCGGGTTCGGTGGCATTCCGGGACTTGTGACATTTCTGGTGAAAAAACTTGTACTCGATACAAAGAAAGATATCAATGTTGCGTTCTGGTGTGCGCTGATAGCGGCAGGAACGCTGATCGTATTATTACTGATCTATTTTGCAATTTACAGTAAGACGAAGCTGAAGCATATGGATGCGATGACACAGGCACGGAGTATCCGTGACAAGATGATCGCGAACAAGAAGCAGGCAAATGCTATCCGTCATTCCATCAACAAAGATCATGATGACAGCCAGTATAATCTGGATGCCTATGATGAGAAGATGGATAATCTGGATGCAGAGGCAGATGCGATTGGTAAGGAGAAGCAGGAAGCACTCCGGTCGTTCGAGGAAGAGACGACATCCATGATCACAGAGGAAATCAATAACCGCAGACTTCCGGCATTGGAGGCAATGAAGGAAGAAAAAGCAAACATGGAAAATGAAATTGCTGCGGAGGAAAAACGCTTTTCGGATCAGACACTTTTGATCGCGAATAAATACGCTGCCATTCTTGGTGAAGATTTGTGCAGACAGGATAAGCTGGAAGATTTGATTGCGATCATGCAGGAGGGACAGGCGGATACGGTTTCGGAAGCGATCGCAGTTTACAAAGGTCAGAAGGCGTCCAGATAACGAATCGAATATTTGAGTGCGTTCGCAATGCAGTCTGCGAGCTGCATGACTGTGTACAGACGGGTGGATTGCAAAAGACCCGGATGTCCACCAGACACGTTTACAATGCCGGTAATGGAGAGATCTCCGATTGCCGGCAATTTCTTTTTTACACCTTTTCCGGGCAGGATAGGACCGTCGTTGATCGTGACAAGTCCGACGTGGGAGCTGCTTCCAAGCGAAGCATCGACTGCGATAACAAATGGATTTTCATAATTGTTTCGGATATCGTGCAAGGCGTCATGGATATTCAGGGCATGGACGGGCGCAGACAGACAGCCCATTACATGAAACGTTTCACTGTAATTTAAGAGCTGTTCGCCGACAAGCGGACCGAGACAATCGCCTGTGGCGCGGTCGGTTCCAATACATAAAATAATCGGGATGTATTGTTCGATTTCAACATCCTGTAAATATTCCAGAATACATTTTCCAAGCTCGATATGGGCATAACCCTGCGCAACATCGAAATATTGAATCCCATTTCTGCGTTCTGCGATTTCCTTCATAAACACCTCAGCCACGTTTGCTCCTTCTATACTCTATGCAGAAAGTATTAACAAGTTGTTAGAAAAATAAACAAAGCTGCAATCTGTTTCCTTTTCTGTCGCAGAATACATGTTGTTGAAATAAGTTGCGGTGGAAAGCCAGGTACAAGCGACAGGTTTCGAAGCACAGAGAAGCATGTTGATGCTATATTCTATAAAACAAATTATGGAGGCGTAGCATAGCATGATTGAAGTTATCTATGATAAGGACAAGGAAAAAGACAAGCAGGAATCAAACGAAAAAAATGAGCACGAGGTAAGCGTGAACCTGCGCCTGCCGAAAAACATAAGACAGATCGGATCGCCGGATGGACATAAGCGCATCTATATGGAAGATTATGTTGTTACATATCTGAACTATATTGCAAGACCAGGCAGCACGCAGGCGAGAGGTGCTATTTTACTTGGTGAAAGCAAGAAATCAGATGCAGGAGATGTGATTTTTATCAGTGGTGCGGTCGATGCACAGAATATCGAATTTGATATGGATGAGAGTGAATTTACACAGGAGATCTGGACCGAAATCTATGATCAGGTCAAACAGTTTTTCCCGGGACTATCCGTGATGGGATGGTTTCTGTCGCGTATGGGATTCTCAACGGTGATCAATGATAAAATCGAGAAGATGCATGTGGAGAATTTCCCAGGAAAGGACAAGGTGTTATTTATCACCGATTCACTTGAATCAGAAGATGCATTTTATATGTATGAACATGGACAGCTTGTAAAACAGAAGGGCTATTACATTTACTATGAGAAAAATGAGGCAATGCAAAACTATATCATGAAACAAAAGGGGGATGCCCCCTTGGAGCAGTCCGAGATTCAGAGAAAAGATGAAGAAATCGTGCGACAATTCCGCCGCAAAAACAAAGATCTGCCGGAAAACAAAGATACCGGAGTCGGATTTGTGTATATTGCAAGTTCTTTTGTCGTACTCGCACTCCTGGCGATGGGAATCACAATTGTGAGCAATTACGACAAGATGAAGCAGATGGAAGTATCAATCAACCGGCTGGAGGTCACGGCGGATACGACAGTGGATACGGATTATGTAGAAGCGATGGCGACGACAGAGCTGCCAGTGGCAACTGGAAATGATGCAGCTGCGAGCACAGACACAACGGAAGGAACTGCGGTTGATCCAGCACAATCGGATAACACAGTTACCACGGAGACTTCTGCAGAACCTGCTGAGACGGAATCTGTGACAACGGAAACGACATTGCCGGTAGCGGCAGAGCAGGATCAGTATTATATTATTCAGGAGGGGGATTCACTAAGCTCCATTGCATTTACACGGTATGGGGACGCCGATCTGGCGGCGAAAATCGCTGAGGCAAATGACATTGGAATCGATGACAACATCTTTGTTGGACAGAAAATACTCCTACCAAACCTCCAGTAAATGTGCTATACTTTATTGGATTGTGGAGTTATATATTAGTATAGAGGAAATGCAATGAGAAAAAAAGAAGAAGCTACAAATGAAAAAATAATTGATGCCGGTGGTTCGGAAATTGCGGGAAAAAGAAATGCAGAGCAGTTAGAGAGCGAACATAAAAAACATCGTGCGTGGAAGATTGGAATCTTGATTGTGCTTGTGTTTGCAGCGGTTGCGTATGTGATAGGCACACGCTGGGAATATAAGGGGTATAAGGTTGTTGAGAGTAACCAGACTGATTATTCGAATACAGCAAGCTATATCCGATTCAGTGACAATCTGCTCAAATATACGCCAGATGGAGTTTCCTATATCAATGCTAAGGGAGAAACTGTCTGGACGACAGGTATCAATATGAAGGTCCCGGTTGCGGTGGCAAGTGGGGATTATGCGGTGGTTGCAGATATGAACGGCAATACAGTCTGCGTATTCAGCACATCCGGCGAGGTAAGCAGCCAGACGATGCAGTATCCGGTCTGCGATATTGATGTCGGCGATCAGGGCGCATTTGCGGTTGTATTGGAAAGCGAAAAGACCAACTATGTAAATCTGTATACCCGCAAAGGTGAAATTGTATATGAGATCCAGACGAGTATTGATAAGAGTGGATATCCGTTAGATATTTCGATTTCAGACAATGGAGAGAAGCTGTTTACAAGCTACATGAATGTAGGAAACATGGTCATGGAAAATACACTGGCAGCCTATAATTTTGGTGAGGTTGGACAGAATAGTAATGCAGACCGTCTGGTTGGAAGTTATTCCTTCTCGGATCAGGTATTTTCCAAGGTGCAGTTTGTAGATAACGATACCGTTGTTGCATTTGGTACAAAGGCAATCGAAATCTATACGATGAAGGAAAAACCGGTTTTAAAAAAGCATATTGTCTTCAATGATGAGATTCGGAGTATTTTTTACGGAGACGATTATATTGGCGTGATCCAGAAAAATACAAATGAAAATACGGATGCGCTTTACACCCTGCATGCCTATAATCTGCGGGGAAAAGAGATGTTTTCAAAATCGTTATCCTTTGACTATGATAATATTTTCGCAGGAAAAGATGAGATTATTGTAACAGGTGGAAACGACTGCGCTATTTTCCGGAAGAATGGCTCTGTTAAATTTGAAGGCGAATTAAAGAGTCGGATTCGAAGTGTGGTGCCAAGTGGAAAACGTCTCGAATATGTGGTTGTATATGAAAATGAAACGCAGGTAATCAAATTGAAGAATGCATTATCAGAAGGCTCACAGAGAGGGAACAGCAACACAAAGACAAAATCAGATACTCCGGTTGCAACGCCAGCAAATGCAGATACATCGGGTGACGCACAATAAGAACATAGGGTAGAATTTAAATATGGTATATATTGTAATACTTGCAATCCTGACAGGTATGTTTATAGGATTTCGGAGAGGATTTCTGCGGTCAGTCTTTAAATTGCTGATCACGATCCTCTCTGTTGTGCTGTCATACGTTCTGGCACCGTTGATTGCAAATTGGGTAATTTCATACACGACACTGGATGACAAGCTGCAGGCATCCATTGCATCACAGATGGAGGAAACAGCAAGACAGCAGGTGAAAAATCAGTTAGAGGCATCCGTGGGGCAATATGGCATCACAGTTACAGATGACATGGTTAATGCAGCACTTGACACACAACTAAGTGAAAATCAACAGGCAGATATGCTATATCAGATCTCCATGCCGGAAGATGCAAGAGAAACGATCCTGCAAAATGCATCTGCGAATGTAGCAGATTATGCAGCGCGCTCCTTTTATCAATATGTAGCGGGATGCTTGGCAAAAATGATTGTGCGGGCAGGCATCTATGTGCTGACGTTCCTCGTCATCAGTCTGTTGTTATTCCTATTATATATGTTATTGTCCCTTGCGCTTCGCATGGCATCTCTTGGCGGCTTGAACCGGGTGATGGGAGCTGTGTTTGGTGGGGCACAGGTGTTAGTGTATATATGGATGGTATTTATCATCCTGCATTATGTCGTGGGAACCTCCGCAGGCAATGTATTGATGCAGCAGATACAAGATAATGTGGTGTTATCCTTTATAGATTCGCACAATTTGTTGCAGCCACTTGCGGATCGTATGATTGCGAAAATATTCTAAACACAGATGAAAAATGGAGCTGAAAAAGAACCACAGAAAAAATTGTAAAAAAATGAAAAATAGGGTTGACTTTCAGATTTCAGAGTGATATTATAAGCAAGCTGTCGCTGATACGACAGCACAAAAAAGGAATCAATAAAAATTGAATCGTCAAAAAGAAATGAAAAAAGTTCTTGACAAAGACGAGACAAAGTGGTATCCTTTAGAAGTTGTCGCTAAGAACGACAAAACAACGAACCTTTGACAAATTAATAACATGTTAACCCTGAAAATTTCTTTA
>NZ_JBBNHG010000033.1:0-1757 GCF_040094675.1 Coprococcus hominis (ex Arizal et al. 2022) | reverse complement strand
CGTCAATTGTAATCTGAGATTCCATACCCGCCATCTCAGACTTCTTTAAAAGTTAATAGTAGTAAGTGTAAAGGAAGGGTATGGATTTTCCTTTACAAATTCAAGAGACTGACTGGATTGTTGGTCTCTTTTTTGTTATGCTTTGATTTCTGGCGGCTGGAAAGGAGCTACCATGTCAAAGTTTTTAACATATGAAGATCGATTAGTTATTGCACAACTCCTTCAGGAGAATGTCTCTTTTGGAGTTATAGGAAAGAAGTTAGGCAAGGATCGTACCACGATTGCAAAGGAAATAAAAAAGCATTCCTATGATAAGAAAAGTGGTCGCCCAGGATATCCTTACAATCCATGTAAACATCGCAGTACATGCAAAGCTAAAAAGCTGTGCGGAAACAGTTGTACGCATCAATCAGCGTATAAATGCAGTCTGTGTTCCGAGTGTACATTACATTGTCCGGATTTTGCAGAGGATATCTGTTCCGTTAAAACCAAACCTCCATATGTATGTAATGGTTGCAGCCAGCTTCCCAAATGTACCTTGTTAAAACGCATTTATGACCCGGCAGATGCTCATGAAATGGCACATCAGTCTATTTCGGAATCCAGGACAGGTATTTTATCCAATGAGGATGATATAGCAAGAATCAACGGAATCATCAGCCCCTTGGTTAAAAATGGACAGTCTCTTCATCAGATTTATATAGAGCATGTTGATGAAATCATGTGCAGTGAAAAAACATTGTATAACTATGTTGATGCCCAGCTTTTTGATATCCGTAACATTGATCTGCCTCGTAAAGTAAAGTATCGCCCGCGATACAAACAGCCTGAATTCAAGGTAGACAGAGGATGTCGTATTGGTAGAAGCTATACTGATTTCCAGAAGTTTCTTGAAACAAAGCCGGAGTCTGCTGTTGTACAGATGGATAGTGTTATCGGACGTGTGGGAGGCAAATGCCTGCTTACTATACATTTCGTTGAAACAAGTTTAATGCTTGCATTTCTACGAGATTCAAATACTTCAGCATCTGTCATACAGATTATAAATCTGTTGGATAAAGTCCTTGGAAATGAAGATTTTTCACGGTTGTTTCCGGTTATTCTTACGGATAATGGAAGTGAGTTTTCAAATCCAAAAGCAATTGAAAAACGAGATACGATTCCATGCAGCAGAACGAATGTATTTTACTGCGATCCAAGTGCACCTTACCAAAAGGGAGCCTGTGAAGTGAATCATGAGCTGATACGTCGTATCCTGCCAAAGGGAAGCAGCTTTGATGATTTGACACAGAAGGATATTTTTCTGATGATGGATCATATCAATTCTTATAAAAGAAAAAAGCTGAACAACCGTAGCCCATACGAAACGTTCAGCTTTTATTACGGAGAAGATATACTTAAGAAACTTGGATGTAAACCGGTTGCCGCCGAAAACATCATCTTAAAGCCTAAACTTCTCAAAAAGTAACAGATAAATTTGCAAAGTGCCGCCAGAACAAAGACAGCAGAATGACTTCAAAACAGGGATGGATTCTCCGAATACAAAAATTTCGAGCGGGAATTGATCTCTTATTGTCGTGTGCAAATTTATTGCTGAACGTATTATAACATGTCAATGTACAAATGAAAATCCGGGAAATTCGCTTACAAAACGGGATTTTCGTTTACAAAGTGGGAATCTCGTTTACAAAATGAGATTTTCATTTACAAAGAGGGACTCTTGCGTTACAAACGGGACTCTCATTCTACATTTCACC